>NZ_JBYTCM010000078.1:0-500 GCF_058790275.1 Mycobacterium sp. FW102-FHT13B02 | reverse complement strand
CGGCCGACAACCCGGCCACCCCGACCGGAACGGAGGTCGCCTGAAAAACACCAATCCACAGGTATTGACAATTACTCGAGGAGGTTCCTCTGATGCGGACAAGTACCGAAAACTGCGTGCGAGGATATGAGAGTCCGAATAGTGCTGCGGCTGAATGGGGTATGGCATGTCTCGTGTGATGGCCAGCGGTCTAACCTTCCGCCGATTCGTTACGGCGTGTCATCCCATCACAGTTCGGAAAGCCGGACACTTGTGCCTGTGAGAACTCGACCTGCGCTGGAGCTGGAGGCAGGCGATCTCTACGAGACTGGTTGTCCCACGGTGCCGTTGCTGCTTGCGTTAAGTCCGCACGGTGTCCACGATGGTCGGCGATGTGTACAGCCGGTACCCGAGAGTGGGTTTGAAGAATTTTTCAGACCAATAGGGCTAAGTCCCCTGGGGTGGTGGGAATTCGGGGACGGGGCTGAGGTGGGCGGAGATGTTCAGGCCGTGTCGGTGCC
>NZ_JBYTCM010000077.1:0-539 GCF_058790275.1 Mycobacterium sp. FW102-FHT13B02 | reverse complement strand
ACCTTGGTCAACCCCGAATCGAACAGCGAACTGTGCGGGTCGGTGACGATATCGGACGACACGATGGGCGCGTCGTAGTACTTCAAAATCCCCTTGAGCGGCCCCTCGGCCGCCGCCTGCATCGCCGCGTTGATCTCCGCGGCCGTCGCCGACGTGCCCAACTCCGCGGTCAGATCGGTCACCGAACCGGTGGGCACCGGCACCCGCAGCGCGTACCCGTCGAGCTTGCCTTTGAGCTCGGGCAACACCAGGCCGATGGCCTTGGCCGCACCGGTGGAGGTCGGCACGATATTGATCGCCGCCGCCCGCGCCCGCCGCAAATCCTTGTGCGGCCCGTCCTGCAGATTCTGATCCTGGGTGTAGGCGTGGATGGTCGTCATCAGACCTTTGACGATGCCGAACTCGTCGTTGAGCACCTTGGCCAGCGGGCCCAGGCAGTTCGTGGTGCACGAGGCATTCGAGATGATGTTCTGGCTGCCGTCGTACTTGTCGTCGTTGACACCCATCACGATGGTGATGTCCTCACC
Organism: Mycobacterium sp. FW102-FHT13B02; assembly: GCF_058790275.1. NCBI lineage: Bacteria > Bacillati > Actinomycetota > Actinomycetes > Mycobacteriales > Mycobacteriaceae > Mycobacterium > Mycobacterium sp. FW102-FHT13B02. Next base: position 12 of record NZ_JBYTCM010000077.1, on the reverse strand, counting down.
GGTGGCCGGCGC
>NZ_JBYTCM010000076.1:0-647 GCF_058790275.1 Mycobacterium sp. FW102-FHT13B02 | reverse complement strand
GTGGTTACGGTGCCCGGCCGATGGGCGGCGGCATGCCGATGAGCGGCATGGGCGGCGGCATGGGCGGCGGCGGCTCGATGTCCGGGCTTGGCGATCTACCCGGCATGCTCTCGGGACTCGGCGGAACTCGCGGTGAGGGTTCGGGGCTGCTGCGAGGTCGGCACGCCACGGGCCTAGGCCTGCCCAGCAGCGCCGCGGCCCGCGCCGTCGCCTACGCCAAATCGAAGCTCGGCGCCCCCTACGTGTGGGGAGCCAGCGGGCCCAACCAGTTCGACTGCTCCGGCCTGGTGCAGGCGGCGTACGCGGAGGCCGGAGTGCGGTTACCCCGGACCACTTACCAACTGGTCAACGCCGGCGAGGCGGTGCCTCGCGGCGACATCCAAGAGGGTGACCTGATTCTGTGCAACTGGTCGGCACCCGGCACCCCCGAACACGTCATGATGGCCGTCTCCCCGACCATGGCCGTCGAAGCGCCCACCGCGGGGCAGACCGTGAAATTCTCGCCCATTCCGAGCGGACACATCGAAGTACGTCGAGTCGCCTAACTGACAGCGGATCCTCAGCGAATGTGGCTTTGGTGGTGGTCGGTGGTGTTGGTGGTGGGTGATACTGCCGGTCATGTCCTTGCAGGGCCTGGTTGACGCCAC
>NZ_JBYTCM010000075.1:0-668 GCF_058790275.1 Mycobacterium sp. FW102-FHT13B02 | reverse complement strand
AATGAGGAAATATTGTCATCTGATGCAACATTGGTTGGGTAGCAATGTTGTCCGTTGTAGCAGGTCGGGCGCCGGGGGGTGAGACTTCGGCACCGATTGCCGGTGGTCAACACGCCCCCGATGTCCAACGCATCAATGATGCATCTGTTACAACATGTGTCGTGACCAATAATCTCGAAGGCTCGGCCGAGCGTGTATCGGCGCCCAATGTTGTCCATCTCGAACCGCAACGAGCGATGTTCGAGGCCATGTTGCAGGGCTGGGAGAAACAGCAGCGAGCGCGGTTCTTGAAGGATTCCACGATCGCGCCGCGCCTTCGGCTGGTGCGCCGTTTCGCGGAGTTCTCGGGCCTTTATCCGTGGCAGTGGACGCCGTCTGAGGGTGAGGCGTGGATCAGCGAATTGCGTTCGGGCTCTTCGCCATTGCGGTTCTCGACGGCACGTAACTATGAGATCGACATTCGGGTCTTCTGCGAGTACCTGCTTGATCAGCGGTACGGCTGGTTCGCTGATTGCGCGCAGCAGTTCGGGCAAACCCCGCAGCAGGTCTTCCACGACGACAACTCGATCCTGCACGTCGGGGAGTACGAAGGTGATCCGTCACGGCGCCCGCTGACCTACGACGAGGTTCAGGCGCTGTTCGACGCGGCCGACGGCCGAGTCGAGACG
>NZ_JBYTCM010000074.1:0-736 GCF_058790275.1 Mycobacterium sp. FW102-FHT13B02 | reverse complement strand
TATCGATGTAAAAATCAATGAAGCGGATGGCTACCGCGCGGAACTCGCACCTCGCTAGCACGCACCGTTACCAGCTTGCTGAACTGCAGGCGAGACGGCGGCCGGTGGCGTACAGGTCAAACGCTTCACTTTCCGGCGGAGTCAGTCCAGAAGCATCGATGCTGAGACATCCCTCGCGCTCACGGCGTGGCTATGCAATAGGTAAACCGCGTAAGCGCCGTGGCGGCGGCCGCGCCGCCAAGGATCGCGTCGCAGCCCGCAGGCGGCTCGGGCCGCGGCAGTACTCGCGCCGCTCACTCAATCGCGATGACGACTAACAGCCCCCGCTCAACGGTCGTGTGTGCACAGCTACGAGGCACCGAATACGTCACAGTGACGATTTAGTGGCATGGGCCTGGGTGTATGGATGCGTCTGTACCGCAGCACTTTTCGTCCCAATGACCCTCGTGTCGGCTGGCCGGCACCCCTTGACTGGGGTTGGCCGCACTGGCGAGTTGGCGGGGCGCCATCGCATTCGATAGCTCAGCGATGCCTACCCGATCCCCCGGGACGCCCGGCGCGCACCGCACCACTAATCGTCACAGTGACGAATCGGGCAAGTGAATCACCGTCTGCACCGCCGTACGGTAGCGCCGCTATCCGACCGCCCTCGCGCGTAGCTGTCCGTTCTCATTGATTCTGGGGCATTCTCATTGAATCTGGGGTAAGTGCGTGTCTTTCTCATTGAATCTGGGGC
>NZ_JBYTCM010000073.1:0-872 GCF_058790275.1 Mycobacterium sp. FW102-FHT13B02 | reverse complement strand
CTCCGGCGGGGAAGACGGTGTTGGTCAATCATCTGGAAGGCCAGCTCGACCGCGCCAAAGACCTCCTCACCAAATCCCAACAACGCGGCCAGATGCTCGCCACCATGATCCGCTCCGCCGGATCGGGTTACGGAGCTCCGATGGGGGGTGGCGGCATGCCCATGGGCGGTATGGGTGGTGGCGGCATGGGCGGTGGGATGTCCCCCCTGGGCTCCCTGTCGGCCCTAAGCGGGTTGACCGGCGCACTTCCCGGACTGTCCGGCTCGTCGTCGGCCCGTCGCGGCGCCTCAGGGCGCGGTGCCGCACCGCCGTCGTCTGCGGCGAGGATTGCCGTGGGAGACGTCAGCTTCGCCGGCCGTGGCACCTTCCCCAAGGGGCCGGCGGCGATGTCGGAGGCCATCGACGCCGCCCTGGACGCCCGCGGCGTCACCGACCCCGTGGCCCGAAAACGATGGCACGACGGCTACATGACACTCACCGGGCGCGAGAGTGGCCACAACGCCAGCGTCGTTAACGTGTCCGACTCGAACGCCCACGGCGCTCAAATGTCCGATGGAGCCCCGGCCAACAGCTCCCGCGGGCCTGCCCAGTGCATCCCGACGACGTTCGCCGGACATCACCAGCCGGGCACCTCGACGAGCATCTACGAGCCGGTGGCCAACATCGCCGCCTCGATGAACTACGTCATGGATCGCTACGGGGTGAGCCCCGATGGCTCCAACCTGGCTTCGCGAGTGCCTCAAGCGAATTACGCCGCGCGCGGGGGTGGGTACTAAATCCGTCCGACCCGATTTCGGCTTTGGTGGTGGTCGGTGGTGTTGGTGGTGGGTGATACTGCCGGTCATGTCCTTGCAGGGCCTGGTTGACGCCAC
>NZ_JBYTCM010000072.1:0-1077 GCF_058790275.1 Mycobacterium sp. FW102-FHT13B02 | reverse complement strand
GATGCTCCTGTTCCCAACGGTGGACAAGGAGGGTGGTTCCGGTCCGATCACAGTGCGGGTCGGGGAGGACTTCATCGGGGCGATTATGCCGGTTCGGTCGTCGGGTGGTCGGTGGGTTTACGACCGCCCGGAGTGGTTGGTTGCCGCGGATGAAACTGGTGGTGTGGGGTTCGCGTAGCGGGCCCGGTGTGCCGCGCATCTGGTGCTTGGTCATTGTGCTGATGGTCTGGTTGGTGAGCGGCCGTGTCGTGGGGTGCGGGAGTTTCAGGCTGAGGTGACGGCTTACCTGTTGGCTCGCGAGCTCGGTCTGTGCGAGTGGGATCCCAGTGAGTCGCGCGCGTATATCCAGGGCTGGCTCGGGGGTGCGGGGGGTCGAAGACCGGCACATCAGGGGGTGTGTTCGGAGCGGTGGACAAAATCCTGCGCGCGGGCCGTTCGACGTCGGAGGGCTGAGAACGGAGGTTGTGTGGCGATTGGGGTCGGCCTGGTTGGGGGGTGTGTGGTGGTGTTGCCGCCGGCGCTCGCATGGGGGGCGGGGGTGGTGGTGCTGTGGTGGGGACCCGGGCCGCGGCAGCGGCAGGGGCGCCGGGGTTGGTGTTGGGTTATGGTGTGTTGCAATGGATTACGGTATTGCGTTGCGTAGCAACGAATTTCAATAGTGATGGGGGACAACATATTTAGGGGATACGTTGCATAGCAACGATTCCCGGTGTATTATTGTGTTAATCGGTTGATTGCAAACATGATTGGTGGTGAATAGTAAGATGGTACGCACAGTATCGGTTCGGAATGACCGCGTAAGCGGTTATGTAGCAACAGAATACAGTGAGATAGCGGAGATGCCGGCCACCACACCGCCGAGTAGCGGCGGCAATCTGTTTGCACGACAGCGACATTCACGCCAAGCCGATCGCGTAAGCGATTGGCGCGCAACATATTACGCGTCCCGGCTTGCCGGGGCGGATGTAGGTGGGGCGCGCAGCGCCCCACTAAAGCCCGACGGACGTCTTGAGCACGACGTTCATTGCGGCCGGATTGGCCTGGGTCCACGTTGTGGGCGGCGTCGAGCTCGACGGC
>NZ_JBYTCM010000071.1:0-1301 GCF_058790275.1 Mycobacterium sp. FW102-FHT13B02 | reverse complement strand
CTGGTCGGTCGTTGTTGGACGAGATCGTTCGTGACGGCGCCCGGCAGATGCTGGCCGCGGCGCTGCAGGCCGAGGTTGCGGCCTACGTAGCGCAGTTCGCCGACCAGCTCGATGAGGACGGCCATCGGTTGGTGGTCCGCAACGGCTACCACCAACCGCGTGAGGTGCTGACCGCAGCCGGCGCGGTCGAGGTGAAGGCACCGCGGGTCAACGACCGCCGGGTTGACCCCGATACCGGTGTCCGGCAGCGGTTCTCCTCGGCGATCCTGCCCGCCTGGGCACGCAAGTCCCCGCAGATCAGCGAGGTGCTGCCGCTGCTATACCTGCATGGGCTGTCCAGCGGCGACTTCGGGCCGGCACTCGAGCAGTTCCTCGGCTCGGGTGCGGGGTTGTCGGCGTCGACGATCACCCGGCTGACCGCGCAGTGGCAGGACGAAGCCGCCACGTTCGGGCGCCGGGATCTGTCCGGCACCGACTACGTCTACCTGTGGGTCGACGGCATCCACCTCAAGGTCCGCCTGGAGCAGACCAAGCTGTGCCTGCTGGTGATGATCGGCGTGCGTGCTGATGGTCGCAAGGAGCTGGTCGCGATCACCGATGGGTATCGGGAGTCCACCGAGTCGTGGGCCGACCTGCTGCGTGACTGCAAACGCCGCGGGATGACCGCGCCGGTGCTGGCCGTCGGCGATGGTGCCCTTGGGTTCTGGAGGGCGGTCCGCGAAGTCTTCCCGGCCACCCGTGAGCAGCGCTGCTGGTTCCACAAGCAGGCCAATGTGCTTGCCGCACTGCCGAAGTCGGCACACCCGTCGGCGTTGGCGGCGCTCAAAGACATCTACAACGCCGAGGATATCGACAAGGCTCAGCTGGCGGTCAAGGCCTTCGAGGTCGACTTCGGTGCCAAGTATCCCAAGGCGGTCGCCAAGATCGTCGACGATCTCGATGTCCTGCTGGAGTTCTACAAGTACCCGGCCGAGCATTGGATCCATTTGAGGACGACAAATCCGATCGAAAGCACTTTCGCCACGGTGCGACTTCGAACCAAGGTCACCAAGGGGCCGGGATCACGCACGGCCGGGATTGCCATGGCCTACAAGCTGATCGACGCCGCACAGGCCCGCTGGCGGGCCGTCAACGCCCCGCACCTGGTCGCCCTGGTCCGCGCCGGCGCGGTCTTCCACAAAGGCAAGCTACTCGAACGACCCACCGACATCACCCCACCAACACCGCCTTCAAACGGTGACGAGAGCACCGGAACGGAGGTCGCCTGAAACACCCCGATCCACAGGTATTGACAATTTCTC
>NZ_JBYTCM010000070.1:0-1347 GCF_058790275.1 Mycobacterium sp. FW102-FHT13B02 | reverse complement strand
TGAACCACCCTGGGGCTGGTGGAGACTGTGATCTCACCAGGAGAATGCAGATATGGGTGCACCAAGGAAGTTCGATGCTGAGACGCGGGAGCGGGCAGTTCGGATGTATCGCGACCGGCTCAAGGAGTACGGCGAGCCGAAAGTAACGGCCCGTAAGCACGTCGGGGCTCTGCTCGATATCAACCCGGCGACGATCCGAAACTGGATCGAGAAGAACGATCCGGCCACCGAGGCACACGGGCCCGTCGCAGGAGTTGACCGCGACGAGGAGTTGAAGGCGCTACGGCGTGAGAACTCCGAATTGCGAAGAGCCAACGAGATTCTCAAGACAGCGTCAGCGTTTTTCGCAGCGGCGGAGGTCGACCGCCGACTTCGGTGATCGTCGAGTACATCGACGAATACCGCCACCTTTTCGGGGTCGACCCGATCTGCACCGTACTCAAAGAGCACGGCATCAAGATCGCCCCGTCCACCTACTACGCCGCCAAGAAACGCGGCACCGTCTCCGCAGCGGCACTGGAAGAGGCGTACGCCACGAACACCGTTCACGGGTTCTTCGTGGCAAACAGACGCCTCTACGGAGCCAAGAAAATCTGGCATGCAATGAAACGCGCTGGTCACGAGATCGGCCGCGATCAGGTCGCTCGGTTGATGACGATCTGCGGAGCAGAGGGTGTTGTCCGCGGACGCCGGCGTACGGTGACCACCGAACGCGATGATCGTGCCCCTCGACATCCGGATCTGATTGCCCGGCAGTGGGGCGCGCCGACTCAACCGGACCAGTGGTGGGTTGCCGATTTTACTTATTGCTGGACGTTGGTTGGTTTCGTGTACACCTCGTTCGTGGTCGATGTGTTCTCCCGCCGGATTCTCGGGTGGAGGGTCATGACGACGAAGGCGACGCCGCTGGTGTCGGGTGTACTCGAGCAAGCATTGTTCACACGTCGCCGGTCCGACTTCGCGTTCACTGCAACGGGTTTGGTCCATCACTCGGACGCGGGTTCCCAGTATACGTCTCTGGCGTTCACCGAGGCGTTGATCGAATCCGGCATCGCTGGATCGATCGGCAGCGTCGGCGACGCGCTCGACAATGCGTTGATGGAATCGACGATCGGGTTGTACAAGACCGAGCTGATCGACCGGCAGAAGTCGTGGAGCGGGCGCAGCGAGGTCGAGCGCGAGACGGCTTCCTGGGTGCATTGGTTCAACACCAGCCGCCTGCACTCCTCGATCGGATACCAACCGCCCATCGACTACGAAAACGAGTACCGTCAACAACGCTCGACAGCCACCTCCGACCGCGACGTGGCTTGAACCAGGTCTCCATCAGATCCAGGGTGGTTCAGA
>NZ_JBYTCM010000069.1:0-1429 GCF_058790275.1 Mycobacterium sp. FW102-FHT13B02 | reverse complement strand
CGGCCGACAACCCGGCCACCCCGACCGGAACGGAGGTCGCCTGAAAAACACCAATCCACAGGTATTGACAATTACTCAGTCAGCTCTTGCGCAGCGTCAAGCGAGTGCTCCTTCGCCACCATCTGAGCCGTGCGCCGGGCCACTTGCAGTGCGAGGTTGTCTCTGACGTGCATTGAATCTGAAGTTGAATTAGCGCCAGTTATACCCAACGTGCGGTCACGGCCGAGTATGCGACAGTCGGTGCACGGCGTTCCCGCGCCCACTCACGCCGCTATAGGTCACGGCCGCACGGTTCAGCCAATGATGTCACGCAAAGCAACTCGCCCACCTGGTGCAGCTGGCACTGCCCGGTCTGGCCATGCTCATCAACTATGTTGCGCAACATCGCTTTTCGCACCCGCAGCATACCGGCGGGTGGTCGATCAACTGACATAGACTCATTTGGTGACGTAGACCCTCGTTGCTTCGCCGACGATCGCCGCTGTTGCAAGAACTTCCGGCGGGTCGGGAAAATTGAGCGTCACGGTTCGGGCACGCAGTAATGGTTTTCATCATCTAAACTCGAGCGACACCAAGAACGGCATGTCCCAAATCGGCAAGTAGAACCGAAATGCGTTCGGCGTCCATACCGGTTTCGCGGTATTGCAACGTCGACTGAATCGCTCCAATTGCGCCGTGGACTACAGCGCGTAATCCTGTCTCGTCAAGTTCGGGGCGGAGCTCACTGAGGACGTGCACCCACTCCTCGAGATATAGACGCTGTTTGCGACGTAACTGACTGCGCTGCTGCGCGGCCAGATTATGAAATTCGCGGTAGTAGACGATGGCGAGTTCGCGTTGGTCCAAAACGAGCGCTACATGGTCCGCGACGAGGGCGGTCAGTGCCTCGGCGTCGTCACGGCTCTGTTCGACGATCGAGGAAGCACGCTGCAGTAGCGTGTCGATCACTTGCTCGAATAGCGCCGCCAGCAAGCCTGCCTTGCTTTCGAAGTGTCGGTAAATCGCCGGACCGACGACGCCAGCGGAATCGCCGATATCGGCCATCGATGCGGAATGATATCCGCGGTCCGCGATAATCTGCGCGGCTGCCGTCAGAATCCGCGCTCGACGTTCATCGCCCCTTCTGCGACCGTCGGCGACCGTCAGACTCATAGCCGACCTTCCTTTCGCGGAAAAGGGTGGTTGTCTGGACCGTGCACGACGCCTGCGGAGTCGAAGCACCGCCCGTGATGTTAGCATTGATTCACTTACTCAAGCTGAACCTCCCGACATCAGCACCGAACGTGAATTGTGCTCCGAACGACTTGGCCTGCGAGGCTTTCTCGTCTGTAAGAAGCGCGCTACGTGCAATTTGTTGACGACGGTCGAAAAGTAGGCCAGAAGCGACGGTGAAAAGTAGGCCACGTGGTCGTGGTTATTGTGCCGTGTT
>NZ_JBYTCM010000068.1:0-1460 GCF_058790275.1 Mycobacterium sp. FW102-FHT13B02 | reverse complement strand
GGCTAAGTCCCCTGGGGTGGTGGGAATTCGGGGACGGGGCTGAGGTGGGCGGAGATGTTCAGGCCGTGTCGGTGCCGGTGTTGGGGTGGGCCATCGCGTAGTGGTCAGTGAGTTACGTACCAAAGTGACTCACCGAAGGAAACCGCGCGATGACCCTTGACCATTCTGCCCTGCTCGCTCAGCTCGATGCACTGAAGTCCGCTGACTCGGGTGCGGTGTTCGCCGAGTTGATCCGTTCCGGGTTGCAGCAGCTCATCGAGGCCGAGGCCACCGCGGCGATCGGCGCGGGCCGTTACGAACGCAGCGACGGCCGCACGGTGCACCGCAACGGGCACCGCCCCAAGACCGTCTCCACGACCGCCGGGGACATCGAGGTGCAGATCCCCAAGCTACGGGCGGGATCGTTCTTCCCGTCGCTGCTGGAACCCCGCCGGCGTATCGACAAGGCGCTGCACGCGGTCATCATGGAGGCCTACGTGCACGGGGTGTCCACCCGCAGCGTCGATGACCTGGTGACGGCGATGGGCGTGCAGACCGGGGTGTCCAAGTCGGAGGTGTCGCGGATCTGCGCCGGCCTGGACCGCGAGATCACAGCGTTTCGGGAACGCTCGCTGACCCACACCAGCTTCCCCTACGTGTTCTGCGATGCCACCTTCTGCAAGGTCCGCGTGGGGGCGCACGTGGTCTCCCAGGCCCTGGTGGTCGCGACCGGCGTGTCGATCGACGGCACCCGTGAGGTGCTGGGCACCGCGGTCGGTGACAGCGAGTCGTTCGAGTTCTGGCGCGAGTTCCTCGCCTCGCTTAAGGCGCGCGGCCTATCGGGGGTGCACCTGGTCATCTCCGATGCGCACGCTGGGTTGAAAGTCGCTGTGGCACAGCAGTTCACGAACTCATCGTGGCAGCGGTGCCGGGTGCATTTCATGCGGAACCTGCATACCGCGGTATCGGCCAAACACGCCCCGGCGGTTACCGCGGCGGTCAAGACCATCTTCGCTCACACCGAACCCGACGAGGTCGCCGCGCAGTGGGACCGGGTCGCCGACACCCTGGCCGCGTCGTTCCCGAAGGTGGCCGCGATGATGGGCGAGGCCAAGACCGACGTGTTGGCGTTCACTGCGTTCCCGAAGGCGCATTGGCAGAAGATCTGGTCGAATAATCCGATAGAGCGTCTGAATAAAGAGATCAAGCGTCGGGCCGATGTCGTGGAGATCTTCCCCAATCCGGCGGCGTTCCTTCGCCTGGCCACCGCGGTGGTCATCGAATCCCACGACGAGTGGCAGGTCACCCGCCGCTACCTCTCCGATGTCTCCATGGACGAACTACGCGCCGTGATCGCCGCCAAACACGCCGCGGCAGCACTTGCCAAACAACACCAAATCGCCTAGCGTTCACCATGACTCGTTGATCACAACGCGTGAACCACGCCAGATCCGAAGTCCACCACTCCCCGGGACGCTATC
>NZ_JBYTCM010000067.1:0-1488 GCF_058790275.1 Mycobacterium sp. FW102-FHT13B02 | reverse complement strand
GAGCAATGATCAGAACCTGTGGATGAGCCTTGGTAGGGCGGCGTGAATGTGGGCGCGCCTTCCCGGGGATGATCACAAGTCCAGTTCGTTTCTGATCAAGACCGGCGTTGGCGCGCTGGTTGGGAAGGCACGCCCGTGCTCACCGTAGTTCACGATGTCGCGCAGGCCAACGACACCCGCAGCGGTGCCGGTCGGTCGTTGTTGGATGAGATTGTCCGCGACGGTGCCCGGCAGATGCTGGCCGCCGCTTTGCAGGCCGAGGTCGCCGCCTATGTCGACCAGTTCGTCGATCAGGTCGACGAGAATGGGCACCGGCTGGTGGTCCGCAACGGCCACCACAACGTCCGGGAGGTGCTCACCGGCGCTGGGGCGATCGAGGTGAAGGCGCCGCGGGTCAACGACAAACGGGTCGATCCGGAAACCGGTGAGCGGCAACGATTCTCGTCGAAGATACTGCCGGCGTGGGCGCGTAAGTCCCCGCAGATGGCCGAGGTGCTGCCGTTGCTGTACCTGCATGGCCTGTCCAGCAGCGACTTCGGTCCGGCGTTGGAGCAGTTCCTCGGCTCGGGGGCGGGGCTCTCGGCTCCGGCGATCACCCGACTGACCGCGCAGTGGCAGGACGAGGCCGCCGCGTTCGGCCGCCGGGACCTGTCGGGCACCGATTATGTGTACCTGTGGGTGGACGGCATCCATCTCAAGGTCCGCCTGGAGCAGGACAAACTGTGCCTGCTGGTGATGCTGGGGGTGCGCGCCGACGGCCGCAAGGAACTGGTCGCGCTGACCGACGGGTACCGCGAATCAGCGGACTCGTGGGCGGATCTGCTGCGGGACTGCCGGCGCCGTGGCATGCGCGCCCCGGTGCTCGCGGTCGGGGACGGTGCTCTGGGGTTCTGGAAAGCGGTCCGTGAGGTGTTCCCCGATACCCGTGAGCAGCGGTGCTGGTTTCACAAGCAGGCCAATGTCCTTGCCGCACTACCGAAGTCGGCGCATCCGGGGGCGATCGCGGCGATGCGGGAAATCGCGGGCGCCGAGGACATCGACCACGCGCAGGTCGCGGTCAAAGCCTTCGAACTGGACTACGGCGCCAAGTTCCCCAAGGCCGTGGCCAAGATCGTTGACGACCTCGATGTGCTGCTGGAGTTCTACCACTATCCCGCCGAGCACTGGGTACATCTGCGCACCACCAATCCGATCGAGTCGACCTTCGCCACGGTCCGGTTGCGCACCAAGGTCACCAAGGGGCCGGGTTCCCGCGCGGCGGGTATCGCCATGGCCTACAAGCTCATTGACGCCGCACAAGCCCGCTGGCGGGCGGTGAACGCCCCGCACCTGGTCGCCCTGGTCCGGGCCGGAGCGGTGTTCCACAAAGGCAAACTGCTCGAACGACCCGTCGACATCACCCCACCCGAACCGGCCGACAACCCGGCCACCCCGACCGGAACGGAGGTCGCCTGAAAAACACCAATCCACAGGTATTGACAATTACTC
>NZ_JBYTCM010000066.1:0-1632 GCF_058790275.1 Mycobacterium sp. FW102-FHT13B02 | reverse complement strand
GGCGGGTTCGCGCGGTCGTCGCAACACTCACGAATGTGAGAGGTTGCGGCGACCGTGTCGTTTTCGGAGGACTGTGTTCGGGTTGGTGATCAGCTAGCAAAGCTGGTTGATGTGGGCGTGCCCGTGCGGGAGGCCGCGTCGGCGTTGGGGGTGTCGCGGCAGCGGGCGTATGCGATCTTGCGGGCGACGGGTCGGCCGATCGGCTCGCCGCGACCGGATGTCAGTGGTGTTGATCGGGCTGCGGTGGCGGCGGTTTTCACCGCGATGGGTTCGGTGGACGCGGCAGCCACAGCGGTCGGGGTGGCGCATTCCACGGCGAGGCGGATGCTCGTTGAGCTGGGTTTGGTCGATGCCCAGCGTCAACCCCGCGGTAAGCCCGCGGCGCGGGCCCGGTTCTTTGAACTGCTCGATGCGGGATGGTCCCCGGCGGCGGCCGCCGGGGAGGTCGGGGTGCATGTGCGCACCGCCCGAGATTGGCGGCGTGGGGTCCGTCGGGTCGGCAACACGCGGGTGTATCCCGATGGCACGGTCAGCGATTACGCCACCGGCACGCGGTACACACAACCGGTGAAAACCGTTGCCGCCCAGTTCGACCGTGCATCGGACGGCGAATCAGTCAGCAGGTACTTGCAGCTCGCAGACCGGTTGGTGATCGCCGACGGCCTGGCCGCCGGCCTGACCTACACCGACATCGGCACGATGATCGGCCGGCATAAATCGACGGTGTCCCGGGAAGTCGCTGAGCGCAGTATCGAGGGCCTGTATCTGCCGTATCAGGCCGATGCGGCCGCCACGGCGGCGCGGTCGCGGCCGAAGTCCTCCAAACTGGTCACCAATCAGACACTGCGCACATACGTCGAACAGGGGCTGCAGAATCGGTGGTCCCCGGAAGAGATTTCGCATCGTCTGGTCAAAGATTTTCCGGACGACGAAAGTATGCGGGTGTGCCACGAAACGATCTACCAAGCCCTCTATTTTCAGGCCCGTGGAGGCTTGAAAAAGGAAGTGGCCCAAGCCCTTCGGTCTGGGCGCACGTGCCGCAAACCGCACCGTAAACCCGGTGAGCGTTATCAGCGGTTCGTCGATCCGATGCTGATGATCGCCGACCGGCCCGACATCGCCGATCGGGCGATACCGGGGCACTGGGAGGGCGACCTGATCATGGGTGAACTCAACAAGACCGCGATCGGCACCCTGGTCGAACGCACCACCCGCTATACCCTGCTGGTGCACTTACCGGGCGGTCATGATGCCGAAGCGGTCCGCGACGGGCTGATCGCCACCATGATCACCCTGCCCGAGCATCTGCGGGGATCGCTGACCTGGGACCAAGGCGCCGAGATGGCCGGGCACAAGGGGTTCTCGATGGCCACCGACATGACCGTGTACTTCTGCGATCCGGCCAGCCCCTGGCAGCGTGGCACCAACGAGAACACCAACGGCCTGCTACGCCAATACTTCCCCAAAGGCACCGACCTGAGCGTATTCGGGCCAGGCGACCTCGAATACGTCGCCCAGCAACTCAACGGCCGCCCACGCAAAACGCTCGACTGGGATACCCCAGCCGAGCGCTTGCGTGATCTACTACGGGCTCAATAACCAGCAGTGTTGCGACAACCCCTAGAAACCGCC
>NZ_JBYTCM010000065.1:0-1698 GCF_058790275.1 Mycobacterium sp. FW102-FHT13B02 | reverse complement strand
CCCGGATTTTTCGTGAAATAGCGTGCGCCACAGGGTGTAGATAAGCGAAAGTGCCTGTCCTGCAAGGGATAATTGGACTTCTCTACGGTTCAAGTATTCCAAGGGGAAGGCACTTCGCAAGTGAAGAATATCGCGGCTGTATCGCGGGTGAAAGTGTCCGCCGATGGTCATGGTGTTGTGTCGCATGCCGGGATGGGCATGCTGCGTGAGTTGGCTGACTTGACCGGCCTGTCAGCGCAGGTCACTGCCGCATTGGCCGATACCTACCGGGGCCCGTGGGTGTATGCGCCGGGCGATGTGTTCGCCGATCTGGCCGCCGCGGTCGCTGACGGCGCGGACTGCATCGACGGGGTCGGACAGCTGTGCGGCGATCGCGAGCACGCGTTCGGTGCGAAGGCCTCGACGACCACGATGTGGCGGCTGGTCGATGAACGTATCGACGCCGCACATCTACCCCGAATCTGGGCCGCGCGAGCGACGGCACGAACGGCGGTGTGGGAGTCCGGAGCCGGCCCGGCCACCGAGGGTTGGTTGCACATCGATGTCGATGCGACCCTGGTGATCGATCACTCCGACAACAAGCGTGGCGCCGCGTCGACATGGAAGAAAACGTTCGGTCTGCATCCGCTGCTGGCGTTTGTGGACCGACCCGACATCTGCGGTGGGGAAGCCCTGGCCGGGATGCTGCGCAACGGTAACGCCGGCTCAAACACCGCCTCGGACCACATCATCTTGCTGGCTCGGGCGCTGGCAGCCCTGCCGGCTCGGTGGCGGCCCGATCCCGACCGTCCCGGAGATCCCGGCAAGCCAAAGGTGCTGATCCGCAGCGACACCGCTGGAGCCACCCACCGATTCGCCGAGGCGTGCCGCGCTGCCGGAGTCGGGTTCTCCTTCGGGTATCCCGTCGGCCCCGGTGTGCAGGACGCCGTGGACACCCTCAACATCGCCGACGGCTGGTACCCGGCGATCGACACCGATGGCGGTATCCGCGACGGCGCCTGGGTCGCCGAAGCCACGCCCTTGGTCAACCTGGACACCTGGCCTACCGGCACCCGGCTGATCCTGCGCAAAGAACGCCCGCATCCCGGAGCACAGCTGCGGTTCACCGACGCCGACGGCATGCGCGTGACCGCGTTCATCACCGACACCGAACCCGGCGCGGTGCCCGGTCAGGTCGCCGGCCTGGAGCTACGGCACCGCCAGCACGCCCGCGTCGAAGACCGCATCCGTGAACTCAAAGCCACGGGTTTGCGTAACCTGCCGTGCCATAGTTTCTGGGCCAACGCCGCGTGGCTGGAAATCGTGCTGGCCGCCGCTGACCTGGTCACCTGGGCCCGCCTGATCGGCTTCCGCGACCACCGCGCACTGGCCCGCGCTGAGATCGACACATTCCGCTACCGGGTCCTGCACGTGGCGGCCCGCCTCACCCGCGGAGCCCGCCAACGACACCTGCGCATCGATGCCACCTGGCGCTGGGCCGCCGCTATCGCCACGGCCTGGCAGCGCATCCGCTCAGCGTTCAGATAGCCGCCAAACCACCGTCCCAACAACCACGAAAGACCCTCGGCCCCAAGGAAAGCCCGCCCCACCCGGCGACACGGGACGAATCAACCACGCCACGACAAGAAACCCGTTGCTTGGCAACAAAAATTCAGGCCAGCACCAAGTCCGAACAACTCTCACGAAAAATCGAGGCTA
>NZ_JBYTCM010000064.1:0-1699 GCF_058790275.1 Mycobacterium sp. FW102-FHT13B02 | reverse complement strand
GTGGTTGTTGCGTTTTGATTGAGCGTGTCTGGGTGTTTTGACCTGGCGTTTCGGCAGAATGTGTTGGTGGCCAAGAGGTATCGACCGGTGGTGCGTGATCAGGAGTTTCTGTTGCCGCCGAATATGGCGGATTGGTTGCCTGGTGATCATTTGGTGTGGTTCGTGCTTGATGCGGTCGCTGAGTTGGACACCTCCGAGTTGCACGCCTCGCGCCGCACCGGTGGTGTGGGGCGGGCGGGTTATGACCCGGACATGCTGCTGGCATTGATGATCTACGCCTATGCCACCGGGGTGCGGTCCTCGCGGCGGATCGAGCAGCTGTGCACCGATCACGTGGCCTACCGGGTGCTGTGCGCCCAGGACACCCCGGATCACTGCACGATCGCCCGGTTCCGCGCCGCTCATGACGAGGTGTTCGTGGACGTGTTCGCTCAGGTGCTGCGGCTGTCTTCGGAAGCGGGCATGGTGCAGGTCGGCTCGATTGCCATCGATGGCACCAAGATCGCCGCGAACGCCTCGAAGTCGGCAAACCGGTCCCATGAGTGGGTCCGCGAGCAGGCCCGCCAGATCGCCGACGAGGCGGCCGCGGTCGATGCTGCCGAGGACGCCGCCGAAGCCGCCGCCGGTGGCCCGACGCGGCCACCGGCAGAGCTTGCCACGGCCGCCCGAAGGCGAGCGGCGATCCGCAAGGCCATCGAAGAGATCGCCCGCCAGGACGCCGCCCACGAGGCTGCTGACGGGGCTGATCAGCAGGCCCAGGAGCACTATCTGCAGCGGATCGAGGCCGGGGAAACGGTGCCGGGGCGCCCACCGGCCGGTGTCGATGAGGTCCGTCTGCATCGGGCGGTGGTGGCCCGTGAGCAGCAGCGTCTGGCCGAGGTAGCCGGGGTGCGGGGCACCGAAGCGGCCCGCCGGCGCAGCGCGATCGGCCGTGCCCTCAGAAAAGCGGAAACCAAACTCGCTGATGCACAGTCCCAGCAGGCCGCTGGGACCGCCGACCGCCGCGGCGCCTCAGCCCGTGAACGTGACCGCGTGCTGGGTGGGCGCCAGCGGCTGGTCAATCTGACCGACCCGCAGACCCGGATCATGGTCGAAGGTTCCGGTGGCGGGAAAGTGCAGGGCTACAACGCGCAGATCGTGTGCTCGGATGATCACTTCATCGTTGGGTTGCACGTGTCTCAGGACGCCAACGACACCCACTGCTGGACACCAGCTTTGACCGCCGCGACCAGCCAAATTGATGCCCTGGGCAAAACGATCGGTGTGGTGCTGGCCGACAACGGCTACTTCACCGAAGACAATCTCACCGCTCCCGGACCGGACCGGCTCATCGCCGGTGGCAAAGGCCGCACCGTGCATTACGACGCCGCCCACCAGCGCACCGCGGGCCCACCACCGGCGGGGCTCTCACCGGCCGAGGCGATGCGCCACCGATTGCGCGACCCGGACAACGCCCAGAAATACAAGCGTCGTTCCGCCACGGTGGAACCCACCATCGGACGAATCAAAGACCGAATCGGCTTGCGCCGCTTCGCCCGACGTGGCATCGATGCAGTGACCGCCGAACTGCACCTGGCCGCCGCAGCTCTGAACATCACCCGACTGCACCACGCCACCACCGGCTAACCGAAGATGACACGCCGCGACCCCACTCAAAACCCGAGTGCATCAACCACGCAACACAAAACGCAACAGCCAC
>NZ_JBYTCM010000063.1:0-1860 GCF_058790275.1 Mycobacterium sp. FW102-FHT13B02 | reverse complement strand
ACACGGCACAATAACCACGACCACGTGGCCTACTTTTCACCGTCGCTTCTGGCCTACTTTTCGACCGTCGTCAACATCGAGCATTATGGTTGAGGCGTATCCGCGCAAACGCAGTGCGCGCCCACGACGCCCCCACGCACGGCCCACGACTTAACATGCAGTCACCTTGCCGCCGCCACGGAAGCTTGACATCGAGCGCACTCCGCTTGAGCCTGCGGGGTCGCTACGATCAGGTGGTGCTATCGGATTTGCAAGCAGTCGATCAGAACAGACGCCCGTGTACGTAAGCCCTCACGTCGATCTTCTCGTAACTCCCGACTACCTGCCGATGAAGATTGATCCGTCGCAGAAAAGGGTATTGTTCTTTAGGATGTCGCGCGATGACTACGAGCGCGCTGTCTTTCTCGATAACCGCTCGCATCGATCTGACGAACGAATTTATGCGGCGGACCTCAACACGCTGACGGCAGGTCTGCAAGGGCGCGCGCCGGGTCACCCGGTGCACTACATCCTTCACGGCGCGTTTTGCGGATCGACGCTCTTGGCACGGTATATCGAGGCGCTTCCCGGTTTCTTCGTCCTCAAAGAGCCCGAGATTCTTACCCAACTGGCGATCATGAGAGACGATTTATCTGGCGAGTTCAGCCGCTTTCGAGACACAATAGCCGCGGACTGGGCCAGCTGGTTCGACGTGTGCACGGACCTGTTCGCTCGCGCTTACGAGGGCGACCGCGCCGTCGTTGTGAAGCCCGGCGACCTTTGCAATAGGTTGGGGCATCGGCTGCTGGACCGAAACGCCCAGACAAAGGTCGTGTTCTTGTCCAGCCCGCTGAAGGTCTTTCTTCTATCCGTGTTGAGGCTTGAGGACCGTCGTGTCTGGGCCCGTCGTCGGCTCCGGTACCTGGCAGGCCAGCTAGCCGAGATCCCGTTCCTCGCTGAGGCACTGCGCCAAGCCACGAATGATGGTGAATACGCGGCCGTGATGTGGTTGCTCAACGCCTTTCTTTGTGCGTCTCTTGCGTCCGGCCCTCACTCTGATCGAGTGCTCGTATTAGACACCGATAGCGTAGTGCATCACCCGCTTGACACACTCGACACCGTGGTGCGCTTCTTCCTATCCTCGCATCAATTTTTGGACACACCACCGCTGGTCACACTCACACCACTTACCCGTCACGCAAAGAATCTAGAACTGCGCTACGACGCCACGAAACGGGCACATGATCTGAGGGAGGCCGATACCCGGTATGGCGCGGAGGCCGAAGCCGCCCTCGGTTGGGCAGCCGAAAAGGGAGGGAACTGGATGACTGAATGCCCCTTTGCGCTTCGGTGAGATGACGCCGCCCCAGACGCCTCAGATTGTTGACATTGTTGTGAGCGATCTCTCCAGTCGACGGACTGTCTGATGAGTGCGAACGGCCTCCGCCGTCAGCGAGCGTTCCCGCCCCCGACCTCGGTTCGCGCAGTGGAAGCGTTCTCGGGCCGGCCGTTCTCAGCCTGCTTGCCTACAAGGTTGAGCAGGAATTGGTGGCGTCGCTGTTGTTGTCGCTGCGCCTCCAGATCGGCGCGGCCGCAGTAACCCGCAAGGTCGGCCGACTCTTCTGCATTCGGTACTGCTCAGCGCGCTCGTCGGTGCCCGCCCCGGCTGGTCGGGGGCAGTGTGGCAATCGTCATCGACCACGGCGCACTGCTGGTCGTGGAGCCGGGTACAGCGGGGATCGTCGCCCAACACCAACTGGTCGGACCGCAACACTTCGATCCTTTACGACACTACGACGTCCTGTCGGCTAAGTCCCCTGGGGTGGTGGGAATTCGGGGACGGGGCTGAGGTGGGCGGAGATGTTCAGGCCGTGTCGGTGC
>NZ_JBYTCM010000062.1:0-2159 GCF_058790275.1 Mycobacterium sp. FW102-FHT13B02 | reverse complement strand
TGTTAACGACGGTTGAAAATCCGGCCAGTCGCGACGGCTGAAAAGTAGGCCACCCAATCAGATTGGATGGGTGATCTCCTTGGAAGACTGGGCCTTGATCCGGCATCTTCACCGCAGCGAAGGGTTGTCGCAGCGGGCTATCGCACGACAGCTGAGCATCGCGCGAGACACGGTGGCCAGCGCGCTGGCCAGTGATGGTCCACCGAAGTACGAGCGGGCGGCAGGGCCGTCGGCGATCACCGAGGTGGAGCCGCGGCTTCGGGCGTTGTTGTCGGTCTATCCCCGGATGCCGGCGACGGTGCTCGCCGAGCGGGTCGGCTGGACCGGCTCGATCTCCTGGTTCCGGGAGCGGGTCCGGGCGCTTCGCCCGGAGTATCTACCTGCTGATCCGGTCGATCGCCTCGAGCATCCGCCGGGTCGGGTGATCCAGTGCGACCTGTGGTTCCCGGCACCGAGAATTGCGGTCGGGTTCGGCCAGGAGGCGATGCTGCCGGTGCTGGTGATGGTGGCCGCCTTCTCCCGGTTCGTCGCCGCGGTGATGCTGCCCTCGCGCCACACCATGGACCTCGTGGCCGGGATGTGGCAGCTGCTCTCGCAGAACTTCACCACGGTGCCCCACGAGTTGTGGTGGGACAACGAAGCCGGGATCGGTCGTCGCGGCCGGTTGACCGAACCCGTGACGGCCTTGGTGGGCACGCTGGGGTCGCGACTGGTGCAGATGAAGCCTAACGACCCCGAATCCAAAGGAATGGTGGAGCGAGCCAACCGGTATCTGGAGACCTCATTCCTGCCCGGTCGCAGCTTCACCTCACCGCACGACTTCAATGACCAACTCGGGCAATGGCTTCCGATTGCCAACAACCGACGGGTGCGGGTGTTGGATGGTCGTCCGGTCGACTTCCTCGATATCGATCGCGCGCACATGCTGGCGCTGCCACCGGTGCCGCCGACCGTCCAGACTGTGACCTCGGTGCGGCTGGGACGCGACTACTACGTCCGGGTGGCCGGCAACGACTACTCCGTGGACCCCCATGCGATCGGCCAACTCGTCGAGGTAAGCACCACCCTGTCCCAGGTGACGGTGACCCGGTCAGGCCGCCTGCTGGCGGCTCACGACCGCTGCTGGGCGGCCCGACAAACCCTCACCGACCCCACCCACGTGCAGGCCGCCG
Organism: Mycobacterium sp. FW102-FHT13B02; assembly: GCF_058790275.1. Taxonomy (NCBI): domain Bacteria; kingdom Bacillati; phylum Actinomycetota; class Actinomycetes; order Mycobacteriales; family Mycobacteriaceae; genus Mycobacterium; species Mycobacterium sp. FW102-FHT13B02. The sequence goes on along the minus strand of NZ_JBYTCM010000062.1, from coordinate 987 downwards.
CAGTGCTGCGCCACCAGTTCCAGGCCGGCCCGCCACCAGCGGCAGGTGATCAGCTGGTGCGCGACCTTGCCGACTACGACCGCGCATTCGGCGTCGACTTCACCACAGGCACCGTCACTTCCGATGACGAGGTGGCATGAGCATGGCCGAGGACCCAATGAAAGCCGTCCTGCACTACGCCCAAGCCCTCAAGGCGCCGCGCATCCGCGACTCGGCTGCCCGACTGGCCGAGCAAGCCCGCGACACGGGTTGGACCCATGAGGAATACCTCGCCGCAGTCCTGTCTCGGGAGGTCGCGGCCCGGGAAGCCTCCGGCGCAGCGACACGTATCCGATCCGCCGGTTTCCCGACCCGCAAATCGTTGGAGGACTTCAACTTCGATCACCAACCAACGCTGAACCGGGACATGATCGCCCACCTGGGCACAGGCGCGTTCCTGGCCAAGGCCTCCAACGTGGTACTCCTCGGGCCACCCGGCACCGGCAAGACCCACCTCGCGATCGGACTGGCGATCAAAGCCGCCCAGACCGGACACCGCATCGCGTTCGCCACCGCCGTGGATTGGGTCGCCCGCCTCAAAGCCGCCCACAACGCCGGGCGACTCCCGGCCGAGCTGGTCAAACTGCGGCGCATCGGCCTGCTCGTCGTCGACGAAGTCGGCTACATCCCCTTCGAACAGGACGCGGCGAACCTGTTCTTCCAACTGGTCTCCAGCCGCTACGAACACGCCTCACTGATCCTGACCTCGAACCTGCCCTTCGCCCGCTGGGGCGACGTGTTCGGTGACCAAGTGGTGGCCGCGGCAATGATCGACCGCATCGTGCACCACGCCGACGTCCTGACCCTCAAAGGCTCCAGCTACCGGCTCAAAGACACCGGAATCGACACCTTGCCCTCCGCCAGAGCCGACAACACGGCACAATAACCACGACCACGTGGCCTACTTTTCACCGTCGCTTCTGGCCTACTTTTCGACCGTCGTCAACA
>NZ_JBYTCM010000061.1:0-2311 GCF_058790275.1 Mycobacterium sp. FW102-FHT13B02 | reverse complement strand
ATCCGATCGCACATAGTATGACACTATGTGCGGTAAATCCTTAGCGCCGGATTGGGCGGGTTTGCTCCTCGACCCCCGCCTCGAACGGCAGCGCGCGGCGGGCGGCGCGACCGAGGACCTGTTGGCCGGGGTACAACGGCTCCGGCAGCAGCTCAATGGTAGCGAGGCTGCTCGGGGCGTCGGGCGGGTGAACGCCATCCGCCACGCCGTCGACTCCCTGCGCGGCGCCTCGTCGCGGGAGGCCATCAAGACCGCGATGACGTTGTTGTGCCGGGACTTCGGATTCACCCGGGTGATGGTCTCGACGGTCCGTGAACACGACTGGCTACCGCGGCAGCTGCATGGACGTGCCGCGACATCGGGTTCCTTCCAGGGCTTCCCGATCGGGGTGCCCGTCCGGCTCGAGGAGTCCGAGGCCGAAGCCGCCCTGATCCGTGGTCGACATGGCGTCGTCGTGTCCCGCCCGACCGCGTCGGCGCGTCAGGATTACCTTGCGGCTCCGATCACCGTGGGCGGCAACGTGATCGGGATGCTGCATGCCGACTTCCCGGAGGCGCCCGACACCACCGTCATGGATCAATTCGATCTGCTCGAAGCGTTCGCGGAATGCTTGGCAGTGGTGTACGAGCGAGCCGTTCTCGAAGAGAGGGTGTCGCAACAGCGCGTCGAGGTCGACAAGCTCTGCGCCACAATGGATCAGCTCATGACACGACCGGCGCCGGACAGTGCGGCGTCGTCAGTTGCGGGTGCCTCGGACCCTGTGGGCGAGCCGGCGAGCGATCGCGCCGCGGCGGCCGAGCTCACTGCGCGCGAGCGGGAAGTCATGTCCTACGTGGCGACCGGTGCCACCAACCGGGACATCGCGCGCTGCCTGCTGATCTCCGAGGGCACCGTGAAGTCGCACCTCAAACGCATCGCCGAGAAGTTCAACACCACAAACCGGGCGGCCGCCCTCGCGATGTACCTGACGATGGGCGCCGGCGTGGGGAGTGGACGACCACGATGACGCGTCGTGCGATGGTGACCAGACTCAACCAGATCGACGGACACCTGCGCAGCGTGCTCAACCTGCCGAAGCTCGACAAGGCGACCATCCTCGAGCAGGCCATCGCCAATTCTGCGGCAACGACCGAGGAGGTGCTCTTCGGTGATGGCGGCGAAGGCATCACCCTCATGCCGGCGGTCGCGCAGCGACTCTTGATGGCGTCGCTGCAAGCGCAGGTCGAGGCGCGACTGATCAGCGGTGACGACTCCGGCGCGACGGCGCGGTCGGTGATCGACAGTATCCGGCGGTTGAAGGCGGCGCCGTCGGTCCAGGCGCTCGAGCGTCAGGTGTGCGCGGAGCTGTGCCACACCGTCGGTTTCAGCAGCGTGGTGCTCTCGTCGATAGCGCCCGACAAGTTCATCCCCGTGGCATCGCACGGCACGCGCGGCACGGGAAAACCCGTGCCGCGCACCGCCTGCTTCGCCGAACAGGACTGCGTCCGGTTCCGGCGGATCGTTCACACCGGCCAGGACCACGTGGCGGCCACCGACGGCTTCTGCGAAGCTCTTGGTGCCGCGGACTATCTGGTAGCGCCCATCGTCGTGGAAGCCAAGGTGGTGGCGCTGATCCACATGTCGCGCGCCCCGGGCGCCATCGCCGACAGGGACGTCGACACGCTCGGACTGCTGCTGTCTGTGTACTCGCTCGTCTACGAGCGACTGTTGAATTCGGGGCGCGTGGAACAGCTTCGGATATCGATCATCGGAGCCGCGGCTCGGCTGGCCGAGGAAGTTGATCGGATCGCCGGAACGGCTGTCAGCCTGGAGGACGACGACGGCGCCTTCGCCACGGATGCGGCGATCGATGCGTTCACTGCGGCGTTGTCCAACCGAGAGCGGGACGTGTTCGCCAGGATGGTGCGCGGTGACGCCAATGCGGAGATCGCCCAAGAGCTCGTCGTCTCGGTGGAGACGGTCAAGACGCACGTGAAGCGAATCCTGCGCAAGATCGGCGCCGCCAACCGGTTGGAGGCCATCACGCTCTACATGGATGCACAGTCCGGATTTGGTGAGCAGGCGTAGTAGCTGCCCGCTTATCGCAGTATCCGCATTTTCTCCGAACGCCGCCAATAATTGCCGCTGTGGTGAATTAATTCGTATTCCGAAATGGTTATCCGAGCACGGGTTCAGCAATTTTCTGGGCTCGATTATTCATGCCTTCGCGCAGAATTTTGGTCAAACATGTCTAGCCCGGATTTTTCGTGAAATAGCGTGCGCCACAGGGTGTAGATAAGCGAAAGTGCCTGTCCTGCAAGGGATAATTGGA
>NZ_JBYTCM010000060.1:0-2784 GCF_058790275.1 Mycobacterium sp. FW102-FHT13B02 | reverse complement strand
GCACGCCAGCAGGCCCGATGAAATGAAGGAGAACAGTGCCGAATACAGCACACACGAATATAGACCGTCCGCCAGTCCCCGAGGCGGTGTCCGCATGAGCATCCAGCCCGAGGTGAGCATCGAGGTCGAATGGCATGAGATTCATGCGACCTGGACCGACATCACCCATACAGGCCTGACCTACGCGACGGTCGCCGACGCCAACGAGGAACTCGCACTCCTGGCGGCCGCCAACAAAGCAGACTTGGGCGCCGTCCTGGCCCCCGACACCGACAGCCAGGTCGCCGGGGCGCTGGCCGTGACCATCACCCGCCCCGACTTCGATGCGACCTACATCCCCAAGTACGTCCTGTCGTACGCTCCCGCGCACGCCTGAGCCATCCACCGCGGAGACGATCATGGCATTCACTCAGCACTTCGAATTCAGCTGCGCAGGTGAGGAATCCGAAGCCAACCGCCAGTCAGCGACCGATTCGGCGGCCACGACCGTAACCGCCGGGCCGACGCCCGACCTGGCAGATTACGACATCATTTTGGTGAACAGTTCAGCTGGAAAGGATTCGCAAGCCAGTCTGGACGTCGTGGTCGAAAAGGCCCGCGCCGCCGGAGTTCTCGACCGCGTCGTGGTCGTCCACGCCGACCTGGGCGACGTCGAATGGGACGGCGTACCCGAACTGGCCGCCGAACATGCCGCACACTACGGGCTCCGATTCGAGGTCGTCCGTCGAGACGAGACCATCTTGGACCGCGTCGTCCAGCGCGGCCGCTGGCCAGATGCGGCCAGACGCTGGTGCACCAGCGACCACAAACGCGGCCCCATCCGCACCGTCATGACCCGACTGGTCGCCGAGCTGCGCGACAGCGGCCAGGTGACAGGCCGACCCGTCACCCTGCTCAACGTCATGGGCCTGCGGGCCCAGGAATCGGCGGCCCGGGCCCGCCGCACGCCGTACGCCCCGAACGTCCCAGCGAGCAACGGCCGCCGCACCGTCGACGAGTGGTACCCAATCCATCACTTCAGCGCCGAGCAGGTATGGGAGCGCATCGCCGCCGCCGGCACCCGCCCCCACCCGGCATATCAGGCAGGAATGTCCCGGCTGAGCTGCCGATTCTGCGTATTGGCCAGCCGCGCCGACCTCGTGTGCTCAGCCCGCATCAACCCCGAACTGGCGGACCGCTACGCAGCAGTCGAACGCCAAGTGGGACACAAGTTTCGGGCCGACCTCACGATGGCCGACATCATCGCCGAAGCCCGCGACGAGCAGGCCCAACTGGCCCTCATTCCGCTGGCTGACATCGCCTGACACGAGGCAAAGACAACTGTGGCCGGTGAGCGAGCTCACCGGCCACATCTGCTACTGGGGATAGGTCGCACCAGGCGGCGACGGCCGCCGATCCGGAATCCAGACCCCCGGCGAAATCTCCTCGTACGAATGCATCCAATACGGCGGCAACGGCTGCTCCGGTGTCGGCTTCCACAACACCACACCCTGATCCCCGTGGATGCCCTCGATCGTCGAAAAAGGCATGCCCGAGGTCAGATTCGCCTGCGTCTCCGGAATGTACGGCGGATATTGGGGTGTCGCCCCGCCCGGCTGCGCCGGGATCACCGGATCGTTGAGAACCGGCTGCTGCGGGACCGGTCCGGTCGTTCCGTACGCCGCCGACTGCACACCACCGGAGGAACCACCCGAGCCTGACGACCCAGGCACATCCGTCTTGAGCTGCTTGCTGTTCTGCTGCTCGGCACCGCCGTACGCATCCAAACTTGTCCGAATCTTGCCGGCCACCCGGTCGGCGTAGTCGCCCAGGCGCTCGCCGGCCTCATGCCGGGCCTTGAGCACGTCCGCCAAGCCCGCGCCGACCGTCGACGACCCGATCTTGCCGAACGCCGCCCGTGCCTGAGTCAGCGTCGCCTCGTTCGTCGACAACTTGTGGCGAGCTTGCGGAGCTTCCTGCTCCCACCACGACGCGTGGTCATGCCACGCGTCGTAATCGATCACCGTCGAATTCGCCATATCCCGCCCTTTCCACGCAGATGGACCGATCCTGTCCGAAGCCTAAGCAGCCCCACCCCGCCTACGCATCGGTCATTTCGCACCAATTCCCACGGCCTGCACCACCCACCCAGCGGCGGCGGCCCCACACTGCGCGAAAAAACGCTCCACCGTGACTTACGAGCCTGTCTGAATTACACAAAACCGCAATACTTCGGACAGCGCTCCCCGCTCTCCGAGCGCGGAAGCAGCCATTGTTGGCGCCACTCGAATGCTTCCGTCGCATTCAGCGTCGGCCCTGCCCAGCGGACCACGCACGGCACCACGCCGCAGCGCCATAAGCCCTGGTAGCGACAGGCGTGAGGCACTTGTGACGCCGCAGAGAAAATCCTCGAACGATATCAAATGACCATCGCATAGGCCATTTATCCATCATAAAATAATAGAAATACCCGCACCGCCCGACAAAATACGAGGAAGTGATAAACAATGCCGCCAGTAACAATCTACACAAAGCCGCATTGTGTGCAATGTGACGCCGCAAAACGCGCGCTCGACAAAGCGGGAATCACCTACACCGTCGTCGACATCAGCGCCGACCCCGCCGCGCACAGCTACATCACCTCGCTGGGCTACCTGCAGGCCCCCGTCCTGGTCACGCCCCTCGGGCACTGGTCGGGGTTTCGCCCCGATCGCATCAAAGCCCTGGCCAATGAGGAAATATTGTCATCTGATGCAACATTGGTTGGGTAGCAATGTTGTCCGTTGTAGCAGGTCGGGCGCCGGG
>NZ_JBYTCM010000059.1:0-2837 GCF_058790275.1 Mycobacterium sp. FW102-FHT13B02 | reverse complement strand
GACTGGCGGACGGTCTATATTCGTGTGTGCTGTATTCGGCACTGTTCTCCTTCATTTCATCGGGCCTGCTGGCGTGCGAGTAGATATTCGGATTGGTCTTGTTGACCGAACTTGGCCCACATCGTGGTTGCCGATGCGCTGAGGCCGAGCTGGGTGGCGACGACAGCTGCGGGCAGATCACTGGTGAGGGCGACCATGGCGTAGTTGCGGCTGAGACGTGTTGGGATGCCGGCGGCTGTGAGCTTCACGCTGAGCGTGGTGCTGTGGATCGACTCATGGGGCCGTGCCCCGGGAAACAGGTGGTAGGCGTCGCCGTCGGGCGTGCTTGCTCGCGGGTTGTCCGATGCTTGGCGGGCGAGTTGACTGACGAGTTCGCCGACGGGTGCGGGTAGCTCGATCGGGTGTTGCGCCAGCGCCAGGTGGGTCCGCTTGCCGTCGATGCCAACATCGGCCGTGGTGAGCGCCTTGATCTGAACCAATCGCGGACCATAGAGCAGCACCAGCAGCCCAGCCACTCGGATGGACAGCTCGATGTCTGTGGACATGTCCAACAGGTCGGTGATTCGCTGCCGGTGTTCGGTCTCGTCGCTGATCTCGCTGGGCCACTGGCGCTGGATCCGTTGGGCAGTCACACCGTCGACGATGCCGCGCTTGCCCAGCCAGGTGACGAAGCCGGAAATGCTCTTGGTCCGCTCGCGGTTACCGGCCGTCCAGCCATCGAGGATCGCCTGGGTCAGCTCACCGATCTGGTGTCCGGATGCCTCGAGGTGTTCGATCAGGCGCTGCGCCGTGCGGATGCGTTCGCGGCTGGAATCGGCTGCGTAAGTGGTGAATCCACGGCGGGCGGCCCGACGTCGGGCGGTGCGCAGCACGCCCCAGCGGGCGTAGGGCGCCAACACCGCGCCCTGGTGCGGTGGTAGAGCTGCGGTGTATTCGTCGATCCAGGTTTCGAACCGCTCGAGTTGCTCGTCGCGACGCGGCAGGATCTGTGCCCGTACGAGTAGCGCACGCACGTAGTGGCGAGCGTATCCGGGTGGGCAAGCGTCGACGTCGGCGTGGGTCAACTCGCCGTCGGCGTTGGCCAGTAGGCGCAGGAAATGCTGGGTGCGCGCCTTGATGAGCCAGCGCATCGTCGAATCGGCGCGGCCGTGCTGGGCGAGAACGTCCGGCAGTCCAGCGAGATCCTGACTGATGGTTCCGTCGTGCGAGGTCAGCAGTTCGCGTGTCATGCGCACGATGGAGCAGTTCAGGCAGGTGTTTTCGTAGTGTTGCGGTCCGGCTTGGCCGCACGTTGTGCAGACGTAGTCGGTGGAACTGCCGACGCAGGGTCCGCAGGCCAGCTCGCCTGCAGTGGTGCGTCCGATGAGGACTTTGGCCGTGCCGCAACCGGCGCATGTCGCGGGGTGTTGTGTTGACCGCTTGTAGCAGGGGATGCAGACCGGGCCGAGTGGCCAATGTGTATGTACGGGTTGCATTTTCGAGCACAGACTGCACACGAATTCGCGGGTGTGCGCGCAGCGATGGCACAGGTCAACTGTTCCCTGCTGCACGCGCACCGCGATTTTTCGGACGCGTCCGCACTTGCCGCACTGACGCTGCGGCGCTGTGTAGCAGCGCTGGCAGAGCGGACCTTCGGCAGTGATCTTCTTGGCGTGATCGAGTCGGCCGCATCCTGAGCACACATACTTGGGGCGAGCGCAGTTGCTGCACAACGGTTTTCCGTCAGCCGTGCGCCGTGACGGGTTCTTGGAACGTCCGCAGACCGAGCACTGTTCCATCCGCGCGGGGTCATTGCGGTAGCACCGTTTGCAGATGCCACCACCAGGAGTGCGCGCAGCGCGCTCGGCCAGTCGGCCGCAGCGGGCGCAGACGTGTTTCGGGGGCGCAGCGACGCTCATGATCCGCTCCCCGGCCGCTTGATGGTGGTGCGACGCGTTGTGATCGCAGTGACGTTGTCGCCACCGGCGGCCTTGCGCGGTGATGCTTCGGTGACGCGCGGTTCGATCAAGTCATTCGGGGTGCAGTCCAAGATGTCGCACAACGCAACCAGGGTGTTCATGCTCAGTCGTTGCGGCTGGCCGGTGACCAGGCGATAGGTCTGCTCACGGGAGAGCGCGACGCCCCGATCCGCCAGGTGCGGTTGCAGGTCGGTCGTCGAAAACATCCCGCGTTCAGCCATTTTGGTGCGCAGGTGCCACGCATAGTCCATGGTCCTCATTGCGGCGGCCTCGGTCCGAGCTCGTCGCCGTAGCGGGCGTGCATGGCGTTCGACAGAATCCGGTTGCGGTACTCGTTGGACACACCGATATAGACGGCGGTCGTCGAGGAGAACGAGTGGCCAACCTGCTCCTGAATGAAACGCTCTGGGTAGTCAAACTCGACCAGATGCGTCACAAACGAGTGGCGCAGGCAGTGCAAATTCAGCGTGGGATCGATGCCGGCCAGATCACGCACCTCGGTGAAGACGGTGTTGATCGTCCGGGCGCCGATCCGCGTACCACGTTCGGTCAGCCACAACGCGGGCTTCTTGTCGGCCGGGAACTGCGGGCGCACGTCGGTCAGATAGTGGTCCAGGATGTCCACGATCCAGCTCATCTCGGGGACGGTGAGCACGGTGCGCCGCTTCGCCGGTCCTCCGCGCGAGGCTTTGCCGTGCCGGACCGTGAACGATCCGAACCTGCCGAAGTCGCCCATCTTCGAATTGCGGCGCAGGTCAACAACATCGGCGTGAGCGGCCTCGTTGCGGCGCAGCCCGTAGGCGTAGATGAACTTCAGCATGGCTGCATCGCGCAGAGCCGTCATCGCACCCTTGCGGCCGCGTGAACGGATCGTCTCGA
>NZ_JBYTCM010000058.1:0-2864 GCF_058790275.1 Mycobacterium sp. FW102-FHT13B02 | reverse complement strand
GTCAACAACGCTCGACAGCCACCTCCGACCGCGACGTGGCTTGAACCAGGTCTCCATCAGATCCAGGGTGGTTCAGATCGCCTACCTCGTGAATGTGACTGTCCGCCCTGGATACAACTTCGCGAATGCTGACGACGCACTGGCCTACGGGCGGGGCGTCTGTAGCCAGGTCGGCGCTGGCGACGACTACAACACCATGGTCGCCCGAATCGAATCGGACTTTGGCGGCTTCGATAGTGCTCAAGCTAGCTATCTCGTTGGCCAGGCTGTCAACGAATTGTGTCCGGCAATGATCTGGCAGCTTCGTAAATTGGCCGCTCAACAGATGCTGCCGCGTTGAAATGTTCTCTTGGTTGGACCGATTGGGTTACGGCCTCGTACGACAGCTTGCGCTACGAATGGACGTCGACTTCATGTATTACATCGAGGGTTGTCGGTAATGAGACCGCGCAGATGCCTGTTTCCGCGTCGCGGGAGCGCGGGGCAGGTCACGCCGGATGACCGTATACCGCCACTAGGACAGTCCGGTTGACACTGTTCTCTGACCACACCCCGACCTCGGTGTTGGCGCAGTTCTGCATGATCGCAAGTTGTCCAGGGTCGGAATGCCACTGATTGATGACTTCGAGGCTCGTGATAGATAGTGCGGGGTTGACCGCAACCGTCTCCAGGACGGGCCCGTGATAGCCCGCGGCGGCTGCACGGTCTTGAGGGCTTGAGCCATCGGAGCCGATATTACCTTGCAGTGACTGGTTATTGAGAACGTCGACGGAATGCCACTGCGCGGCGAGCTGGAGTTGTGGATTGACTCGCACGTTGTTGATACACCCAGCTTGGTGTTGGACGATATACACCATTCTGACGACGCTGACGTTGAGTCTGCTGTTGTCCGCGTTCGCCTGCGGCGCCAGCCCCGTGTGGGCCACCACCGCAACGAGCAGCGGTAGCAGCCGCTGCGCCAGTGTATTCGCGCGGGCAAACGCTTTCATGGGCGTCTCTCTTTAGGCGATTCAGATCGGAGTGAAATCAGAGATCAGCCATCGGCCGTGGACCTTGTCCAGGCTGACCTTGACGCTCGTCGCTGTCTGGGTAGGCGAATCGGCGCCGATCACGGTCGTCTGGTTTACCATAACCAGCACGATGGCATGGCTGCTATTTGTTGAAATCGCTGCTGCCGCGGGAACCGAAGCGACTGCAGAGATGTGCTTCTGCTTCGCCCCAGGGATCACCACGTCGTTGGTCAGTGACGAATAGGAATCCCGGAATGCGCCGGTCAGTCGATCACGTGCGTCGACAAGCTGCTTGTCCACGGTGTCGGGCTGGTAGGACAGCAACGCGATCGTGCCGTCGGTGGCGGCTTTGACCGCCTCGGAACCAGCGACCTCCGCTATCCCGCTTTCGGTTACCCACCATTTGAGCCACCCAATCCCACACGCCGACAAGAGTGCAACAGCGGGCAGGAGCACGAACACAGTCGTTCGAGCTAGAGCGGCACGGTACCGGTGGCGCCGACCTTCGTTTGCTGGATCCGTTGTTTCGTCAGTGAATGCGGATCGGTCGCCACCGATAGGATCGCTGCCGCCGACTTGCGCAGTCTCTTGACACAGGGCATCTACTTCGACAGCATCACCGTGCGTGTGCGTGGGTGTCACTTTTTCTCGGATCCTCCGCATCATGGCACGAACTCCACGTTCGACACTTTGATCACATTGTCGATCTTCTGTACTTCGATCCGCATACGCCATATTCGTGCCGGTTGTTCGGCGCCACTTCCAAGCGTGGTCTTAACCGACACTGCGACTAGGACACGGCCTTTGTCACCTTCAACGGATTCAAGACCGGCTTGGGCGACTGTGCCCACAGTGGCGGACTGCACCTTGGTAACCATGGCGATGAAGGGGCGCGATCGCGTGCGGAAGTCATCAGCGAAATGACCTGTCGCTGAATCAAGTATCCGCTTCACGTCGGCGTCGGCGTCGGTGTAGTTGATGGTCGTCAGGTTGACCGCCGCCGCCTTGCCGGCGTCGAGCAATTGAGATTCTCGGCGTTGAACCTGCATCGACGTATAAGCATGGAAGCCAAACCAGCCACCGAGCGCCGCGAGAGCGGATATCACTATCAGGATGACCACCAGCCCGAAACGTAAAGCAGGCGTGGTAGGCCTCTCCGAGGTGGTCTCGGCGGTTTCAGGGCCGGTGCCAAAGGCAGCATCGACGGCTGAATGATCTGGTCCGTCATCGTCCCCGGCGAACTCATCAGCGTCGTTCGTGTCACCAACTTCTGCGTCAGAACGCGGGGTGTGGGTCGCCATGACACGGTCGAGGACAGACGTCGGCGCATCGATGCGGCGCAGCACACGGGCGCGGAACCTATAGCGCCAGCGTCGCAGTCCGGCCAGTGTTTCTGGCTCGTGGGCCTCATCACCTGCGAAGGTGGCAGCCGTGTCGGCTGATGTTCGCCTCAATTTGCCTCGGCCCCTCTACTTTCACTCGCGAGCTGAGCGATTCGGTCTGCCTTACTGCACGTGCCGAAGTCTGCTGACCATTGTTAGCCGTCTGGGCGATGGCGGGTCAATGCTGTCAAGTTCAGATGGTTGTACAAGGTGTGTTCTCAACATCCTCGACAGCGCGGCCCACGTACCTGATTCAGCGCTCGCTCGCCATCTGAAATCAAAGATGTTGAGGGCCGCGTGGTGTCATGTTGAACTCGGCGTGTGCTCCAGACAGGAGTTCACCTAGGAAGCCGGTTGCTCAGTGCTGAGAGGGCAAGTCGTTGGCCACAATTGAGGCGTGTTAACGACGGTTGAAAATCCGGCCAGTCGCGACGGCTGAAAAGTAGGCCACCCAATCAGATTGGATGGGTGA
>NZ_JBYTCM010000057.1:0-2979 GCF_058790275.1 Mycobacterium sp. FW102-FHT13B02 | reverse complement strand
ATCGAAATTCTCATCCAATCTGGGGCAATGCAGGTCAGACTAGTAAATGTGCCCCAGATTCAATGAGAACGGACAGTTAGGTTGTCGTGTTCGCTCGATGCCAACGCTAGGGCAGGGTTTGTGCACACGTAACGGTCAAATTGCATTCGTTCGCACCAATTCACTGCGCTGGCTGGCGCCGCGAACCAGGGGTAGCGCCGGGGAGGCCCGGCGGGACTGATTGCGGCGAGTTCGGCGACACGTCCCTTAAATGCGCGGGACCACCGCGCACGTGATGCACCATTGTGATCAACAACAATCGCCACACCAGTCACGAACGGGGGACCGTCCACACGCGCCCGAGGCGCCCAATACCCAGGCAGCACAACCACATACCCGCCCGAATATCAAAAACCCCCAGGCACCAGCCCAGGGGTATTTGATCCACCGGAGGAAGTTGCAGCTTCCGCCAGCAGGGCTCCCATACTTCACGGAACCAGATGAACCACCAATCTGGGGCCAGTATAGAAGGCCGCCTTCATGAGCCGCAAGAACCTGCGCGACCGTGTCGCACCGGCACCGCAGCACCACCACCGCCGGGCGAAAACCCAACCCCGACAACCGGCTTCACACACCAACAGCACCGCTGGGTGCGCAGCCGACGGAATAAGGCGATGACGGCGGCCACCAGCGCCCCGCCGGCCGTCCCGGACAAGCCCCAACACGTCTGGAAAGCCCTGGCGCCACTGATCAGCGCCCCCGGCCGCCGCTCGATGCGTTTCTACAATCCGCGGACCGGCAAGTTCTCCGACACCGGCGACTTGACACCCACACTGCCCACCCGGCCCGCCGCCCTGTACCCGTTCACCCGTAAAGGGCTGCGCACCACGCTGCTGTATCTGGACTTCGATGACAAACGCGCAGGCCGCGCCGCCGTCGATGCCGATCTGGCCACCGCCACCGAATGGCTTACCCGCTGCGGCGGCAAGGTCGTCACCGACCACTCCCCCAGCGGGGCACACCTATTATGCCCGTTGGCTATCGGCACCACCGCGAGCTTCGCCGAAATCAGAAACATCGCCCGCCTGCTGGCCGCGCGTCTGCCCACACTGGACGCCAACCCGAACACCACCGACCCCCAATACGCCTGCCTGAGCGCACCGGGAACCCCCGCCAAACAGCCCGGCGCCTACCGCCAGCTCGACGGCACCCTGGCCGAGGCCATCGAGGCCTTCACCACCCGATCCGAACCCCGACTACTCCCCCAGCTCTACGAACTGCTCGGCGCCATTGCACCGCGTCCAGGAGCCCCCACCACCCCGGCCGATCCCACCCAGGCAACCGCGGGCACCGACCCCGCCGACATCGGCGCGTACTGCACCGGACACGGCGCCGAGCAACGCCTGGCCCCCGACTACGTCCGCAACGACCCCATGGACCCTGACCTCACCGACTTCGCCGTCCACGGCGTCATGGCCACCGGACCACGGCACTGGGTCAGTCCCTCAGAAGCCCGCATGGCGGTCATCTATGCCGCCATCGCCCGCGGACACAGCCGCGCCAGCATCGCCGAGCGCATCGCCCCCGGCGGGCCCTGGCACCACGGCCTAGGCCAAGCCTTCGCCCGCTACAAACACCGCGCCGGCAACGCCCTCGACCACGACTTCACCAAAGCCCTGACCTGGCTCTGCAGCAACCACCTCAAATACCGCCGCCCGCAGCACAAGAGAAAGAACACACCGGGGGGCACAACAGGAAGTAGTCAGGCACCCCGCGGGGCGTGGGGGCCAGCTGATCTGCGGCGCTGGCTATCGGATGCCATGAACTGGGCCGACAACGAATTCACCGGGAAACGGTACCGCTGGACTGTGCACGCTGTCTTGCAAGCGTTGGCCTGGCACGCCTTGACCGCCGGTGAACTCATTAACAAGGTCTGGGTAGTGGGTGTCGGCGGCCGCAGTCTGTCGCTGGGAACCGGACTGCTCAGCGCCGACACGGTATGGCGGGTCCTGCGGGATCTGCGCGACCGGCCCGGAGCGCCCCTCATCCTGACCAGGCAGGCCGTCAACGCCGACGCCGACCATTACGCCCTCACCAGGCCCCACGGGATTGCCAGCGACCCCGTGGCCGCCGACCGCGTCCGGATCGAACCCGTACACGACGCTTGGTGGGTCGCAGGGCACCACCTGCGGCGCATCTATGAACTGATCGCCGACTATGGTCTGACCACCCGCGCCGACATCTTCGCGGCCGCCCGCGTGTCCAGAACCGCCGGCGACGAAACCCTCACCGCCCTAGAAATCCTCGGCCTGATCACCCGCACCGGCCGCGGCACCGTCGCACCCGGTCCCGCCACACTGGACAGCCTGGCGGCCGCCCACGAGACCGACACGGTACGCAGCGACCGCCTCGCCCGCTACCGCACCCAACGCGACCAATGGCACGCGTGGCTCGACGCCCGCGACCAGGCCCGCATCGACGAACACATGGACGCCATCACCCGGGCCATGCCGACGGAGGACCCGGACGTCGAGGAGACGTTCTGGGCGGCCGCCAACGCCAACGGCCCACCCGAGGACAACGACATCGATTCCGAGCAACTCCGGGCGATCGACCTGGTGGCTGACCTGCTCGGCGGCCGCATCGTGGCCCAGCTGTAGGCCCGGCCCCGTTCCGATCTGCAGGATCCCGCGACGACGCGACGGGATGTCAGCATGCCCACTTACGCTCGTTATGGGCATGCGATCGGCGAGCGGGGCATCGACCCGCATCGAGCTGACCAAAGCTCACCCCGCGACCGCAGCGTATCCCCAACAGCGGCGCCGTGCTACGGCACTACAGCAAGATGCCGTTGAGGGCCCAACGCACGCTTGGTCCGCTGCCGGCGCACCTCCTGACCGATGCGGTCAGCCAGCGAACTAATCGATAGCGTCCCGGGGAGTGGTGGACTTCGGATCTGGCGTGGTTCACGCGTTGTGATCAACGAGTCATGGTGAACGC
>NZ_JBYTCM010000056.1:0-3469 GCF_058790275.1 Mycobacterium sp. FW102-FHT13B02 | reverse complement strand
GATCACCCATCCAATCTGATTGGGTGGCCTACTTTTCAGCCGTCGCGACTGGCCGGATTTTCAACCGTCGTTAACACAATTCGCGGACGGGCCAGCGCGAATCATCAATGTGCGTTTCAGACGTCGCTGGACCGCATGACATCGCCGTACATCTAGGCATGTCGCGCTCGAAGGTCGAGGCGTTGCTTGGCCGCTACTGGATGGCTCCAGACCAGAACACCAGGTTTGGTGGTGCGCCGAACCACACCATATCGCTGTGAGCACTCCGAGCCCGGGACCTGGTGCGTCTCGATGATCAAAAAGCCGGGCCGCCATGTCAGCGCAACCACAGCGGCGTGGAATACGCCAACGTCAATCACGCGGTCGATGAGCACTCGCGGGTGACGTATAAGGAGACCGGGACTGCCCCCGGATTGGACGACTCCTCACCAGTGAGGAGTCGTCCTTGCTGAGCTGATCAACCCCCGTTCCGAGACGTTTGGCGGTTCAAGCTGAACCGGCGAGCAGTTCGGCGCGGTCGGTGGGAAGACGTTTGGTGATGGCCTGTTTAGCAAGCATGAAATCGCGTGGTCGATTGACGCAGTCGGCGGCGATGAGTTCGCCATCGCGGAAGTAAAAGCAACTGAATTCTCTATGGTGCGATGGTTCGCCGCTGAGTACGACTTCGTCGTATCCGGTGTTCAGACCGGCGATCTGGAGTTTGAGGTCGTACTGGTCGGACCAGAACCACGGTAGCGCAGCGATGGCGCTGCGCTTCCCGCAGATGGTCGCCGCGGCGATCTTGGCCTGCTCGCCGGCGCTCGGCACCGATTCCAGCCGAATGCGTGAACCGTATCGGGCCATCACGTGGCTGGTGCAGTCGCCGGCGGCCACGATGTCCGGATCGCTGGTGCGGGCCTGGTCATCGATCGCGATGCCGTTGTCGACGGATAATCCTGCGGCTGAAGCGAGTTCGGTGTTGGGTACCACGCCGATACCGACGATCACCACATCGGCAGGAAGTAATGCGCCGTCCGCCAGCACTACCTCTCGCACGTTGCCGTTGCCGGTGAAGGCTTCGACGAGGGCCTGAGTTCTGATGTCCACGCCCGCGTCGCGGTGGATCCGCGTGAAGAACGCGGACACTTCCGGCGCGGTGACCCGTTCAAGTACACGATCCGTCGCCTCCAGGACAGTGACCTGCATGCCCAGCGAACACAACGAGGCCGCTGTCTCCAACCCGATGTAGCCGCCCCCCACGATTACGACCCGATGGCCGGGTACAGCAGCTGCTCGGATCGATTCGACGTCAGCCGCGGTGCGCAAGTAGTGAATCCCGCGAAGGTTCGCCCCCGGAATCGGCAGTTGCCTAGCCCTCGCGCCGACACACAACGCGAGCTTGGTATAGCTCACCGTGTCGCCGGTATCCAATAACACGCGCCCCGCAGCCCGGTCGATCGAATCCACGGTCGAGTGCACAAGCTTAATGTCCTGCTTGGGGTAAAAATCGGCACTGCGGATCAGGAGTTCGTCGAGGTTGCTCTTACCGGCCAGGTAGGTCTTCGACAACGGCGGACGGTGATATGGCAGTTTCCCCTCATCTCCGATCAGGACGATCTCGCCGGCCCAACCGTCACGCCGGAGATTGCCCGCCAGCTGCGCGCCGGCGTGGCTGGCTCCGACGATCACCGCCCGTTCGGGCGTCATGCACTCTCTTTAGGGGTGAGGCGGACCATCAACTTGCTGATGCCCCGAATGAAATTCGATTGCACGTACTCAGGCTCGCCGATGACCTCGATGTTCTCGAAGCGTGGGAGCAGTTCCTCCCACAGGATCCGCAGCTGAAGCTCGGCGAGCCGGTTGCCCATGCACCGGTGCACGCCGAACCCGAAGGCGATGTGATTGCGGGCGTTGCTTCGATCGATGATCAACTCGTCGGGCCGCTCGAAGACACGCTCATCCCGATTGCCCGAGGCGTACCACATCACCAGCTTGTCGCCCTTGCGGATGAACTGCCCGTTCAGCATGGTGTCCTTCTTCGCGACGCGCCGCATGTACGCTAAGGGGGTCTGCCACCGGATGATCTCGGGAACCATTCCGGGGATCAGGTCGGGATTCGCCTTCAGTTTCTCGAACTGGTCGGGGAACTCGTTGAGGGCCAGCACCCCGCCACTCATCGAGTTACGCGTGGTGTCATTGCCCCCGATGATGAGCAGCAGCAGGTTGCCCAGAAACTCCATCGGGCGGTCGATGAGATCTTTCGTTTCGTCGTTGCTCTGCAGCATCGTGATCAGATCGAATCCGGGCTCTTCCCCGCTGGCCGTTCGAGCCGCCTTGTCGCGCCAGAGCGCACCGAGCCCCTGCGCCATATCAACCATGCCGCGGAAAATCTCGTCGTTGTCGGACGGACCACCGTTGGCCTGCTCCATGGAGCCGGCCAGATCCGACCACTCCACCAGCTTGCGGCGCTGCTCGTACGGGAAGTCCAACAGCGTCGCCAGCATGCGTGCGGTCAGCTCGACGGAGACGTTCTGTACCCACTCGAACGGCTCGTTCACCGGCAGGTCGTCCAACACCTCCCGAACGCGTGAGCGGATCAACCCCTCCATCTCACGCAGGTTCTTCGGCGCCACAACTCCCTGAACGGTCGCGCGCTGGCGGTCGTGGCGCGGCGGGTCCATCGCGATGAACATCGCGACGTCCATGAAGCGGGGCGGAGTGCCGATGATGATGAACGGTTCCGCCGAGAACACCTCGTGGTTCTTGTCCACGGCGATGATGTCCTCGTGCCGGGTCACCGACCAAAACGGACCGAACGGACTCTTCGCCTGGTAATGGACCGGAGCCTCGTTGCGCACCCGCTCGAAGTAGGACTGCCAGCGACCCTGACGGTAGAGGAACGGGTTGCTGAGATCGATATCAGCCAAGTCGACGTCCTCGACCGGCGGGATGGGGGTCTCGGTGAACATCTTCTGGCCGTTCGTCCCGGTGATCAACCGGCGCATCTTGTCGTAGCCGTGAGCGCCCCTCAGTTGCATCTTCACGGGCAGCGTGGACTGGACTTTCGCGGTGACTGCTGAGGAAATACTCATCTTTTACTCCCCTCTCGTGGTCTACAGTTGGAATTCGGGCAGTTCGACGGTCAAACCGTCCCAAGCCTCAGACACGACCATCTGGCACGACAGTCTCGAAGTTGGTTGACGCTCGGGATGCATGCTGAGCATGTCTTCTTCGATCGCTCCCGAGCTACCCACCTTGTCCGACCACTCGTGGTCCACGATCACGTGGCACGTGCCGCAGGCGGCTTCCCCGCCGCAATCGCCGTCGATTCCGGGTACCGCGTTGTTCAGCGCGATCTGCATTAACGATTGACCCTCGACAAGGGTCGCTTCGTACGACTCACCATCGTGAGAGACGATAGCGTCCCGGGGAGTGGTGGACTTCGGATCTGGCGTGGTTCACGCGTTGTGATCAACGAGTCATGGTGAAC
>NZ_JBYTCM010000055.1:0-3635 GCF_058790275.1 Mycobacterium sp. FW102-FHT13B02 | reverse complement strand
ACACGGCACAATAACCACGACCACGTGGCCTACTTTTCACCGTCGCTTCTGGCCTACTTTTCGACCGTCGTCAACACCAGCTGCGAGCGACAGTCGAGTACACCCCTTATCGACCTACAGATAAGGGGACTACTGACGCCAAGGAAGGCCTGGTCGTCCACGGGATATGAGTGACGTGGCGGGGGAGTGCCCGATTCCGGTCGGACAGATCCGCTCGGGCAGTTGTTGGGATGTCGGCTGGTAATCGTTCTGTCCCGCGTGAGGGGGATGGCTGCCGGCTAACGCAGCCATATTGCGTACTAGATCGCTTGCTACTTTGCTAGCAAGTGAGCTAGAGTGTAAGCTGGCAACCAAGCCTACAAGCTAGTTAACAACCAAATAAGCCCGATTATTGGCAAGCCAACGAACAATCAAGCAGGCAAATTAGCAAGCACGCTAATTGGTAAGCATGAAAGGGAGTCCTCTAGCAAACCGGCCTGGAGGGGAGTTCACTTGCTAGAAAGCAAGCACATCGGACGGCCGACCACCATCCAGTTCCGTGAATCGAGATGCGCCTATGTCCAAGGACAACCAGATCAGCTTCCGCGTAGAGCCCGAGCTCAAACTCGACTTCGAGCTCGCGCTCGTCTACCGATCCGCACGCACAAAGAAGAAAGCCACCGCCGTGGCGGTCATGACCGAAATGATCAACCAGTTCGTAGCAGAAGAAACCAAACTCCGGCGAGAAGCAGAAGAGGGCAGACCCGCATGAACAACCACCTGCGCACCCTCGTGAGCGCTGCAGCCACCATCGCGGCCCTGTCGGTAATCGCACCGGTTCAACCCGCCGCGGCAACATCCCCGGCCACCATGGCCTACCCCGGGATGACCATCATCCAAGGGGGTGTCAAATGCACCCTTGCCTTCATCGACACCACCCGTCGCATCGGATACTCAGCCGGGCATTGCAACGACGGGAATACCGTCACAGACGAAACAGGCAACCCCATCGGCAGCGTGATCGAATCCCATAACAACCGCGCAGGTCACAGCAGCACCGGCCCGGACGACACGGTCATCGACTACGAGACGATCAGCATCGACCCCGATGTCGCGGTCACCGCCCAACTAGGTCCCGCGCTCACTCGCCCGATCGTCACGGAGCCCGGCATCCGCCCCACGCCGGGAATGACGGTCTGCCACCGCGGCGCCACGACGGGCGCATCCTGCGGCGAAATCGACGAAGTCCACGACGGTTGGTTCACCATGAAAGCCGGAACCATGACCAGTGACCACGGAGACTCCGGTGGTCCGGTATACACCTACACCGACGAATCTGGTTCCAGCCCAGTCATTGTCGGCATTCTGCGAGGCCTCAACGGGGCTAACACCGCAGCCGTCAGCTGGCCGAACACCCTGCGCCAAGCCGCAAACGACGCAGCCAAGCTCAGCAACACCTAAAGCCTTGACGTACACCGGTGAACCGCAGGCAATCGCGGCCGCCCCCGAAGGAACGGCCGCAGTGATTCATGCAATGCGGCATAGGAAAAACGGAGAGTCGCGGGAAGAGATCAACATGCCAGGACGCACACACGCTCTATGCGACGATGTTCGGGCCCAGCTAGCTGAGGCCATCAGCCAGCAGATCACCAACAATGGCTGGACCCAAAATGAAGCCGCACAGCGACTAGGGGTCCGCCAGCCCCGGATCTCGCACCTGGTCAACGGACAAACCAGTCGCTTTTCCGTGGACGCCCTGCTCCATCTCGCTGCGCTGGCCGGACTTCAAGTCCAAGTGAGCGTCAAACCAAACTAAGGACCACAGGCCCCGGCGGCGGGGGAGTGGGCCCAAGCTATCGGCGACAACGCACCCGGACCCATCGCCGGCTGACGACGGGGTCCTCTTGAACGCCGCCGTCCATCTGGACAGGGTGAGACGTAACACCGAAATGGCCGAAGCCGACCCTAAAGACCCACTGCGCGAACGCATATCGGGCCGCTCCAAAACAGCCATGTCGGTCGCCGCTGACACAATCCGCCGAGCGAAAGGAACCGACATGACCTCCCGAAAGATGATCAGCACAAAACTGAAGGCACTCCTCGCCGCGACAGCGGCCACCATGGGAGTAGCCGCGTGCAGCCCCGCCGCCGGCTCCAACATTCCACAGCCATCACCAGGACCCGCGGACACCGCCGACGGGGCATTCACCTTGATCCAGGAACCCCAAGCCGGCTACTCCTCCGTCGTCAGCATGATCAACAACGCCGCTAAATCGTTCCGGCTCACCATCTACGAACTTGCTGCCCCCGACGTCGAAGCCGCCCTCATCGCCGCCCACCAGCGCGGCGTCGACGTGCGCGTCCTCCTGGACCAAGCGTTCCACGGCAAGCAAACCAACCAAAGCGCCTACGACAAACTCACCACCGCCGGAGTCGCCGCCCGATGGGCGCCGCCGGGCCGGATCGTACACGAAAAGGCCTGGGTGACAGACACATCCACCGCAGTGGTATCAACCGCCAACCTGGACAACCGCTACTTCGCCACCAGCCGCGATGCCATGATCCAGATCGCCGACAAAGAAGACGTCGCCGCGATCGCCGCGACTTTCGACAGTGACTACGCCCAAGTAGCCACCGGCCGACTCTCCCAGGCCGCACCAGGCCCACATCTGCTCTGGTCCCCAGCGGCCCGCAACGTTTTCATCCACACCATCAACGGCACACACAGCACCCTTGACCTCACCACCGAAGTCCTCAAAGACCATCAGGTAGCCATCGCGCTATCCCAGGCCGCTCAGCAGCGCGGCATCGCGTGCCGGATCATCCTCAACGCAGACCAGAAAACGGAACCAGCTGTTCAACAAGTACAGCAAGCCGGCTGCCAGATTCACTACCTGCCAAAGTCAACGACCGGCCTCTACATGCACGAAAAAGCCCTGATCAGTGATGGCGGGGCATCCGGAGCGATCATCGGCTCGACTAATCTGTCCACCATGTCACTTCTGGAAAACAGAGAACTGTCCCTTCGCCTGGATAACTCCACTGCGCCGAAAATCATTGCCGCGGTGGACAAACAGTTCAACAGCGACTTCGCAAGCACATCGCCATAACCCACAGTGGCCGTCCCGACAGCACATCGTTGACAATGGCACGAACCGGCGCCCGCTATGGAAATCGCCGGGCCATGCACATACCGTCAAACCCGTGAGCACCCCCAACCCTGCGCTATACGGCCCACATGCAAGCAGCCCCGACACGGCAACTGGCGGCACCCCAGCGTGACAAACGGCGATCCCGCAACTGCAACCGAGCACGCGACACCGACGTGGACCATCAATATCGCCGGACAACTCGGCGAAACCGCCGCGGCCGTCGACGAATTCACCTACACACTCGCCAAACAGTCCATCCTCCGGACCTACCTGACCTGCGCCCGGGCCGGAACCTTGCCAGCCAACTGGCGAGACGCCTTGACCAAACACCTGGCCAGCACAGCCCCCGGAAGCCAGAACCACGACACACGCCACCGTGCCATCACCGACCTGGCGGCACTCGTGAAAGTGCCATGGGAACCGCACAGGATAGCGTCCCGGGGAGTGGTGGACTTCGGATCTGGCGTGGTTCACGCGTTGTGATCAACGAGTCATGGTGAACGC
>NZ_JBYTCM010000054.1:0-4018 GCF_058790275.1 Mycobacterium sp. FW102-FHT13B02 | reverse complement strand
CAAGGGCGTGATTAGCCGGTGCCAGGTGGGTCCCAGTAAGGCCGTCATCGTGGTCCCAGATCGGGTTGACACAGCCAGGAAGTTCGCACCCGGCAACAGCGGCGTGGACGGCGACCAAGCCGCGCAGGACTTCTTCAACCGCCGCCAGGAGATCACCAAGCTCCCCATCGAGCGGCAGAAAATCCGGATATCCGTCACCGACCCGAAGACCGGCACCGTGTACACCCGCTACTACGACGGGCTGGAACCGGTGCCAGGTCAGCCTGGCAAGTACACGGGCCTGGAGCACAAATACGGCTCCGGGCGCCTCACGCCACAGCAGGCCATCGTGGACGACCTCGTCAACGAAGGAGCCGACGCACGAGGCACCCTCGACGGCAAGCCAATCCAGGTCGTGAAGGCGCTGGAGTTCAACACGGCCGCGGTCGCGGCACCCGCACCGCCGGCGGAGGCCGCAGGACCCGCCGAGGCCCCGAGAGCGCCGCTCGCCGAAGCCGGCCCCGCACGTGCTCCACCGCTGGTGGAGGCACCAGAGGTGCCGAAACTCCCGCTCGCCGAAGCCGCTCCCGACCTGCTGCCGCACGGCTACGGCGGCTTCGGCCCCACCATCCCCACGCCCGTACCGCCGCCGCATAGCATCGGCCACCTGCCCGTCCTCGGTCGCGACGACCCGAACGCCCCCTGGGAGTACGAAGAGAAATGACCCGCAGCCGCCACACACATCTGCTGACCTTCGACGGCATCGACGTCATGTCGGTACCGCCGGGCACCGACGACTACCAGTTCTCAATGCCGCTGCACAACTTCGACGGGCAGCGGCCATGGTCGCTGTGCCTGGAGCCTCTCGCGCCTGGCGACTCGTACGCAGCCAGAGTCGAGCAAGGCCGTGGCTCCACCGAGTACCTACAGGCCGCCGGCCGAGCCGACGCCATGACGATCGAGCTCCGCAAGCCCGGCGGGCAGCAGTGGGGCGTCGAGTGGGTCCGCTACACGGTCGGCCACCCACACACGGCCCCGGCGCCGCTGGACGTCGAGATTCCCACGCCGCACGTCCCGCCGGCACCGATCCGGATCAGCGCCGCGGAGGTGTTCGACGCCGACGAGGCCACCGCGTTGTTCCTCGCGTACTACCGCACCGGCACCATCCCGGATGAGTACACGCTGCGGCCGGTGCAGGGATTCACCGCGGACGGCGAGGTGATCGACCTGCACGGCGTCACCGACACCGCCTGACAAAAGCGGTTTCAAGCGACCCCGCGTAACACCGCGTGAGCGCCTCCCTCTATGAGCTGACGCCGCGCAGGTCGCGCCAGCCGCCGGCGTACGTGTATCCCTCGACCGGGCGTAGTGCGTAGCCAGGCGGAATATCACCGGTCTGGTAGTAGGTGTAGAAGATGTCTGCGGCCTCGTCGGCGGTGAAAACTTCAGGGGCACCGACCATTTCGGCGCCGCTTGGCAATTCGATCGGCACGTCCAGGGGCGGGGTGCCCTCGTGTGGATGCCCGATCACGTATCGCACACCGTCGACACCCCACTGTGCGCCGCCCAGCGTGCGCATATCGAGAGTCATCGCATCAGCACGCCCACCGGCCTGCAGAAAGTTCCAGATTTCCGTGCCGCGAACTTCCTCGAAACTCTTCCCCTCCGGCAGCGGATAAAACGTCAGACACCAGTTCTCCACACCGTCCAAAGCCCCCAAAGGACCCTGGAATTGAAGGAGACTCGAACCGCCGTCCATCACCGAAGCCCAGCCGCTGCTGTAGATCATCGCGTGGCTGGGAACTCCCATAGCGATGACCCTACCCAGCGCACGAGGCGGGGGAGGGCACCAAAAAACAGAGCACCAGGGGGACCGCCCAAATCGACTAAGTTCGACAGCGTGGACGTGTCGTCACGGCTCCAGTTCGCGCGTGAGGCCGCTGCGGTGGCAGAGGCCGCAGTCACGCTGGCCGGCGGTGAAGTCGATCCATACACCCATCACCTGATCGAGAAGATGGGGCGCGGTGAGCTCACCGGTGACCAGGCCGCCGAAGAAATCATCGCCCGTTTCGTTCCGCCAGGGCCGTACCCTCGAACTACGTAGTTACAGACTTCTAGGGAGAGGTGCCTCGTTGACGACCGGCAACACAGAAGGCCCGGACGGCGACCAGCCAGTCGGGTGGGTTCGCTACGACCAACTCGAACGCAAAGAAACGCGGCTACGCGCCGACCAGTACAGCCGCCTCACCGAACTCAGCCGTGAACTCAACCGCCAACGCCAGGGTCAGGGCGAGCGGATCACCGAAAACACCCTCATCCGCGTCGCCATCGATCTACTCCTTGCCGGCAGCGACAACCTCACCGGAACCACGGAAGCTGAACTCCGCGCATCGATCGGCCTGTAATCCCCAACATCACGATGTACTCTGTAAGTTACAGACTCAGTAACTGAGCAGATACGGCGTTGGAGGTCGCACCACCATGACGTACAGCGAGTGCACGTGCACCGACCATTCGACCGACCACATCGCCAAGCTCATCCGGCTGGGCCACCAACTCCTCGACGATCTGAATGACGCCGGCGCGCTCAAAGCCCTCGATGAGGCGGTCGACGATTACGTGCGGTACCTCGATGAGCACTACCCGCTGGCTGCGCCCGAGGACGAGTACCGCCACAGGTACGAATACGTCATCCAGCCGGCCGCGTGAGTTGAAGAGTCTTCAATGCGAGCAGCTAGACACGGCCGTAAACCCCACCTGTCCCAAAAACATCACGGACTGCGGCGTGTCCTGATCCAGGATCACGACGCCGGGTGGCAGTGTCACGTTCATGCCAGCTAGGTCTAAGGGTGCGCGGGCCCACTACACCGTCCGGCCGCCGATCGAGGCGGCGCCATTGATCGAAGAAAAGTTGCGTGAATCGGGGTGCTCCTCCATGAGCCAATGGCTCGCAGATCTGCTTGTCATCGCGGTTGGCCGACCCGATTTGGCGTTGGAGCTGGGTAAGACGTTCGAAGCGGAGGTGTTGCCACTGGCGATGTGACACCCAAGCCCGACCCGAAAGCTTTGTTCTGTCTTGTGTGGTCCACGGGCGGGCATATGTGACATCTGAATAGCCGGTGCACGGACTTTTAGGTCCGTAGACGACGAAGGCCCCGCCTAGGGCGGGGCCACGTCTGGAGATTCGAACCGAGTTAGCGGCTCAGTTCCGGTTCTCCGCACCATCCCCGAAGGGACTTTGCTTTGTGGAGCAAGTCTCACGGTAGCGCACGCGCGTATGGCTTACCAGCTAACCCGCGCAACCAGTGCGCAAACCGTGACCAATCACTTTCCCGCGGGCGCCGCAGTGCGCCTGCGTTCGCCACACCGGACTCCACGGTGCGCACACACGCCGCCCAGGCGAACACCGCCACCCGCTGGCGCCGCTGGATCGAGCGCGCCGGCGCCCGGGCCGCGACGCCGCGCCAGCCGGTGTGGTCCAGCCGCGAATCGTGGCTTGCTGCGCTGGGGCAGTGGGCGCAGTCGCGCGCCCTGGCCGCGGTGTGCACCGCCGAACGCGTGTCGATCACCGCGACCACACTGCTGGCCATCGCCGCGGTCATGGCCGAACACGCCGACCACAGCACCGGCCGCCACGTGGCCATCACCCGCGCGACTATCGCGGCCCGGGCCGGCTGCGGCGAGCGCACCGTCACCGCAGCCTGGCGGCTGCTACGGGCCTCCGGCTGGGCGGTGGAAGCCCAACGCGGGCACGGCTCCCCAGGTACACCGAGCGTCGGCCGGCGTCCTTCGGTGTACCACCTGGTCCCGCGCCGCTCTACGCCGCCAGCAGAGCTAAGGGGACTCGAACCCCTGACCTCACAACCGACCGAGCCAGTCACTACCAACCGCACCGTCACTGCTGTGGATAACTCGACCGATTGCCACCTACCGCCCTTGGGCGGTGTTTGTTCTTTACCTCCCGGGGGTCGAGGAGCAAAACCCGCCCAATCCGGCGCTAAGCGATGAACATCGAGCGGTGACGTCGGCGGCGTGGACC
>NZ_JBYTCM010000053.1:0-4677 GCF_058790275.1 Mycobacterium sp. FW102-FHT13B02 | reverse complement strand
AGTAGGACGTCCCGACAAACCTTGCAAAACCCAGCAACCGCGGAGCCAGACTGCGATGTTCAATGGGATCGGACAGCGGTGAGCGGAGGGGCGGGCGGGCGAGGGAAGGCGAGGCGTGGCAGGGAAGGGGGCGGAAAGGTGGGTGAGAGGGCGCGTGAGGGGCGGGCGGGCGGTAGGGGGTGTGAAGTGGTCGGCGGAAGATTGGTGGGAAATGACCGTCGCGTAGGGCGTCGGGCCGGGCTTAGCGTGGCGGCTATGGCATCGAGTCCGACACCCAAGAGCGCGAAGGCGGCGGCGCGGCAGGCGGCGCGTGAAGCGGCGACCGTCGCGCAGGAACAGATCGCGGCGCGAACCCGCCGCAACACCGAAGATTTGACGAAATTCTTTGCCGCACAACAGCGTGGCGCGACCGTTGACGACTGGCTGACCGGGCGTATCGCGGAGCTGCGCCAGCAGGCCGAAGCGCGGAAGGTCGGGCACCGGCGCGCAGCAGGTGCCGCGCTGGCGGCGATGCGCGAGCGCGGTGAGACCGTTCGCGACATCGCGGGGATGACCGGGATCGGCGAGAAGACCGCGCGCGAACTGATCAAGCTGGCCGCTGCGGTCGAAACCGCCGCGCCGGTGGAGCCGGCGTCCGTTGGTGACACAGCGGGCGCTGGCACCGCAGAGTCGGCCGAAACGGCCGACGGGCCGGTCGGTCTGTCGGCGTAGATCGTTGAACATCGGCGGTCGGGCGCGGCGGCCGATGTGTCAGCCCGCGCAGGCATACTCGGCGCGGATAGAGTCCGGCGTTGGCGGGAGTTCGGCTTTGGGGAGTTCGCAACCACTACGGCTGGTGGTGGATCGCCGGTGTCATGCCGACGAAATCGCGCGCTTTGAAGCCAGCTATGTGCGCGGGCCGGACGCCGACGATTGCGCGATCTGGGTGGGCCCTATCGGAACCGATGGATACCCGCGGTTTTGGGTCCGGCGCGGCGGTCCGGACCGGATCATGCTGCGCGGCGGACGGTATGCAATTGCCCTGGCACGCAACGGGGTCGCGCTGGAACCGTGGGAGCGGGCGCTGCACGGCTGCAACAACCCCGCGTGCGTACGCCCCTCTGACGCGGCGGACCGTGGTCTGGTCCACGTGGTCGCCGGGTCGCAGCAGCAGAACATGATTCAGATGGCCCGCTCGGGCCGCGGCGGTGGCCGCAAACTGATCCAGCGAGGCGGTGCCGGGATAGCCGAACGGCGTGAACGTGCGGTCGCCCTGCGCGAGGCGGTTCGGCACGGCTGGGACGCCGACGCGGTAGCGGCGGCGTTGCTGGCGCAAGGGAACCACCTGACCCTGTGGTGACGGCGCGGCCAGACCTGCTGCGGTGCTGAGGAATTGCACGGACCGACACGTGGCAGATGGGTTCGCGCAGCCCGGAATCACTACCGATGCACATGGGCGGGCGGCTCCGTGAATTGGTTGGCGCTGCGGGCCGCGTGGCGATGGGTTGGCGGGGCCGGATCGCGGTGGACCTCACGTGATGGCTGAGGGACCGATGGGAGGCGGCCGTTGTGCAGGGGCGCCCACCGCGACGTCCATGCTCGGCGACTGGCGGCCCGTGACGGGCAGCGCGGGGCCGTGGCGTGATCGAGGTGTACTACGACCAGTCGCGTGGGTCGGGCACTGTTCAGGGGCGTGGCGCACCGGCGGCCAGGATCGGATCAGGACCAGGCCGAAGGCGGCCACGCGGTCGAACGCTGCGACGCGTGAGAAGCGGCCCGAGTGCGCTGGGGTCGGCGGTGGCGGGGCGTGTCGGCGCACCGGGCGCGCTGGGCTGGTGATGTGGCCTAGCGGGCGGCGTGGTGTAAGCCGCGGCGGCGGGGCTGGCAGAGGGTGGCTAGGGCTGGGGTGGCGATGGTGCTGCGGGCGTGGGGGATTCGCCAATCAGTCGCCGAGCGAGGTGGTCGTGCGGTCCGTTGTCGCGGCCGGCCCAGTCGCGCTGGTCGTCGGTGTCGTAGTAGCGCTCGGGCTGGAACAGGTTGGGGTTTCGGGCGGCGAGGGATTCGCATGCCTCGAACAGGATCTGGGCGATCGATTTTGGTGGCCGGGGTGGGCACATGATTGTCCTACCGCGGCGGCTAGTCGGCGCTGCGGGTGTGTAGGGCGGCCAGGCCCGGGGTGAGGGCGGCGAAGCGCCCGTAGTCGCGGCCGTCGCCGGTGGTGCGGCCGCCGAGCCAGATGCCGATGATTTCGATTCGTCCGTCGGCGTGCACGGTCCAGACGGGGCCGCCGGAGTCGCCGGGGATCGAGCGGGCCATATCGCCGGTGAGGTATTGGTCGGGTCCGTAGGTGTCGGTGACGTGACCGCATTGGCGGCCGCTGGGTGCGCCGGTGTGGCAGATGCGTTCCCCAACAGCGGGGGTGTGGTGGTCGTCGGCCAAGGGGCTGTCGCCGATGAACGGCATGGGCACGGTGCGCGTACCGAAATCGATCAGGCCATAGTCGGCGCCGCCGGTGTGCGGGGGATCGACCAGGGCGCGCACGATGGTGCCGCGCTGGGCGGTGGCGCGGTCGACGATATGGCCGGCGGCGTCGCAGTGTCCGGCGGTGATGCCGTAGGTGTGCCCATCGGTGCCGCTGTAGGTGTATCCGAGGGTGCAAAATTCGTTGTGGCCGCTGGGGCTGGTGTAGTCGAGTTCGTCGCCGGGGCTGATCGACGGTAGGAGGGCATGGCTGATCGGCGCGGCCGCCAAGTAGAGGGTCGCCAGGGCAGCCAGTGCGGCAGGAACGGAACGCTTCATCGCTGCGGCCGTCCGGGGACTAACGCTCGCCGTGCGGGGTCGGCGGCAGTAGCGCGAATCGGTCTAGGGCTCGTGCGGCCGAACGCGCGACCATCCTGAATACGTGCCAGCTGGCGGCCGCGGCAAAAACGACGGCGAGGACGGTGAGGGCCATCGCTACCGGCTGCGACATCTCGGCCGGGTGCCCGGGATCGTTGATCGCGTTCATCGTGACCATGAACCGTGGAATTGCGGCGAAGAAGGCCAACGCGAGCGCGCCGGCGAGGATGGCAGCACCGGCCGCCATGCTCAGCGCGGCGAGGTCAAGGGCAAGCCCCCGTACGTGCCATTGAAAAGTGCTGTGGGCTCGGCGGGGTTCGGGTGTGGTGTTCATGAGGTGACTTTCTTGTCGATGGGTGGACGGTATCGCTGGGGACTGACGTTTCAGGCGGCTCGATGGCCGCGCGGGTGGCGCTCGGCGCGGCGCTGGGCGCGGGCGTGCATGGTGTCGATCCAGGCGGACGCAGCGCGCACAGATTGGCCGTGGTGCCGCACGGTCGCGCAAGCACGGGCCGCGGCCTGGTGGTCGAGGTCAGCGCGCGGTTCGAGGGGCGTGTTGCGATCGGTCATGCCGGGGTCCTTTCGGCTTCGGTGGTGCGACGGGTGAGATCGGCGAGTTGGGCTGCGGTCGCGGTGAAGTTGGCAGTGAGGTCGGCGAAGTCGGCGCCGCTGGTGGCCAGGGACTGCATCCGAGCCCCGCATGCGGCGTAGGTGCGGCGGTAGGCCTGGGCGAGCACGCCCGTGGCGTAGGTACGAGCGGCGCGGCGGGGCTCGATGACGTGCGAGTAGGCGTCGAACAGGTACAGGGCAAGTTCGTGCCGCGCCCGTGCGGTGGGCGGCTGTGTCGGGCGCAGGGCTTGGCGTGCGGGCCGGCGCATTCCGGCGACCAGGACGGCGATCGGGGTGGGGTTCTGGTCGGCGTCGACCAGGTCGGCGACGAGCTCGTACACCCAGCGGGTCTGGGGGTGCCACAGTGCCTCGGTGGGCACGGCGTTAACCAGGGGACGGGCGGCCGGTGCGGTGAGCCACAGTAGGGCGCCGATGAACTGATCTTCGATCGGACGCGCATCGGGGCCGTCGGCGGCGGGTCCGGACTGGGGCGCGGGGGCGGTGATGGTCATGACACGTGGGCTCCCCACGCAATTAGCACGTAGTACCAAACAAGGGCCGCCGCTTGATGTTCGGTGGTCTCCGGTGGCAGTACGTCGGTGACGGCGGCGGCGATGGCGGCCGGGTGGTGGCTGTGGGCGGACACGGTGGCGCGGTGCCGGATCGTCTCGATCAGGTGGAGGGCGGGCCGGGCGACGCTGTCGAGGCCGGCGAGGCGGGCTGCCTCGGGGAGTGTCGCGCCGACCGAGCGGGCGCCGCGGGCCTCGGCCCGGGCTGTGGCCAGGACGCCGCCGGGGTAGTGCGCGGGGTCGGCCTTGACGGGGGAGTGGTCGTCGATCCAGCGGCGGGCTTCGCAGGCGGCGAAGTACGGCGCGGGGACGGGAAGGGTTGGCGCCGTGTGTTGTTCGATCACTGCGGTGCCGCTGACTCGGGGTTGGCGGGCCGGTGTTGGGTCTTCGAGTTCAGCGAGGCTCAGCAGCTCGTAGCAGGTGTGCGCCGCGGTGGTCTGGGTGGGCCGCAGGTAGTAGTCGCCGGTGATGGCGTGGCGCAAGAGTGCGTGATGGGCGGCGCGGAACGTGGTGTGCTCGGAGACCGTGGGCGGGTGAGGGTCGCGGCCAATGGTCAAGGTGTGCATGAGACCTCCGATGGTGGTGGGGACTGGGGCCGGGGTTAGGCGACTGGCGGACGGTCTATATTCGTGTGTGCTGTATTCGGCACTGTTCTCCTTCATTTCATCGGGCCTGCTGGCGT
>NZ_JBYTCM010000052.1:0-4762 GCF_058790275.1 Mycobacterium sp. FW102-FHT13B02 | reverse complement strand
TGTCCGTTCTCATTGATTCTGGGGCATTCTCATTGAATCTGGGGTAAGTGCGTGTCTTTCTCATTGAATCTGGGGCACGAGGCTTAGCGTTTATGTGTGCTGACGTCGGCTGTTTCGGCTGGGCCAGGTGTAGCGAGTGCAGTGGACTTGGAGTTCAACACCCGCGAGGGATGCACGCGGCAATCGCTGGACCGATGTGCTGCAACCCGGTTTGAGTTGGACTGTTCACCAGTGCGGAATTTCCCCTCGTTTCGAGGTCAGCGTAACTTTCCCGGGCTGTGGTGGTTCGCCACAACCGGCGCACATGTAGGTCACGAGTCCTGGGTAGAACGTGACCAGTTGATGGCGTTGGATGCCGATCCGGATGTTGTTGGTGTTCTGTCGCAACCATTTTGGATTCATTGGCGTGACGGCACGCGGCATGCTCCTGACTACTTCGTGCGGCGCCGCGATGGATCTGTCGTCGTAGTCGACGTTCGTGAGGACGACCGGATCTCTGACGCTGATCGGGACGTGTTCGATCGGTCTGCCGCCACGTGCGCGATGGTCGGTTGGGATTACCTGCGTGTCGGTTCCCTCGATCCAGTGCTGCGGGCGAATCTACGTTGGTTGTCGGGTTATCGGCATCCGCGAGTATTGAAGATCGGTTTGGCTGATCAACTGGCGGAGGTCTTCGCTCGGGTCCGTCCGTTGATGGCTGGTGTGCACGCGGTCGGGACTCCTTTGGTGGTGCTGCCCGTACTGTTTCATCTGCTCTGGCACGGCCGTTTAGTTGCCGATCTGCAAGGAGCGGCACTTGGCGACGACACGGCGATTGGCCTCGGGACCGGGTGGTGACCTGACGTGCGAACGGGTGTCGTCCGAGAGGGAGACGAAATCCGTTTATCAGCAGGTGTTTTCACCGTCGTAACCCTGTCGGGCGGATCAGCTCGACTGGTTGACGCTGTCGGCGAGCAGATTGTGGTGCCGCTCTCGCAGCTGATGGTTGATCCGGCATTGGAATTGGTGTCGGGGTCGCGACCGCCACTGTGTTCTGAGGAAATGCTGGCTGGCATTCCCGAGGCAGCCGTCGAGCAAGCACGGTGGTGGGAGCGCCACATCGTGGAGATCCTCAGCGGCCGCCCGCCTGGGACGGCCGCGGGCATTCGTCCCCGCCCAGAGTTCGACACGGCGAAACGATCTCTGCGGCAGCGTGAGCTGGCCAAGTTGGACGAGCTGCGTGCCGCCGGCCACGACGTGAGTCGGAATGCGTTGCAGCGTCGCCGATTTGCCTACGAACGGGACGGGCTCCTGGGAGTGGTTGACGGGCGCCATAATCGGCGGCGCGCGGTATTCGGCCGTGTGGACGACCGTGTCGTCGCCGCGGTGCGGGATGCGATCGAGGGCGAGACCGACCTGTCAACGGGAACGGTGCAGCGTCTGCAACGGCGGGTCGCCAAGACGCTGGTGGCCACCTATGGTGCCGACGACGCGCCCGCGATGCCGTCGCAGCCCACCTTCTACCGGCTGGTCAAGCGCCTCGCGGAAGGACGGCACACGTTCGGGTCAGCACGGACGCGGCGATCGCTGTCCAAGCAGCCCGATGGCCCATTCGGGTCGATCACCGTGGTGCGCCCCGGCGAGATGGTGGAAATCGATTCAACCCTTCTGGATGTACGGGTAGTGCTCGATGACGGCATGGTAGACCGAGTCGAGCTGACTGCGATGGTCGACAACGCTACGCGGTCCATCCCGGCCGCGGTGCTGCGACCGACGACCAAAGCAGTGGACGCGTCACTGCTCTTGGCGCGGGCATTGACGCCCGAACCGATGCGCCCGGGATGGGCCGATGCGCTGCGGATGTCCCGGTCGGTACTTCCGCACCACAGCCTGACCAGTGTCGATCAGCGCCTGGCCGATGCTGCGGCCAGGCCGGTGATCGCTCCCGAGACGATCGTCTGCGATCACGGGAAAGCGTATCTGTCCCAAACATTTCGGCAAGCGTGCTGCACATTGGGGATCAATCTGCAGCCGGCTCATCCCGACTGCCCGACCGATAAGCCGAAGATCGAGCGGACATTGCAGTCGGTGGGCACCCTGTTCGCACAGTACGTGGCCGGTTACGTCGGTTCATCGGTGGAGCGGCGTGGGAAAAACGCCGAGGACGACGCGGTGTGGTCGATGATTGAGCTGCAGGCGCTGCTGGACGAGTGGATCATCGCGGTGTGGCAGAACCGCCCCCACGATGGCCTGCGGGATCCGGTGACGCCGGGGAAAGCGTTGTCTCCCAACGAGAAATACACTGCCCTCGTTGAGGTGGCTGGCTATGTACCGGTCCCACTGGACGCCGACGACTATATCGAATTGCTTCCCGTGCAGTGGCGCACAATCAACAGTTACGGGGTCCGGATCAACCATCGCACCTATGACGCCAAGGCGCTCAACCCATACCGGCGCCAGCATTCCGGGGTCGATGCCCGTAACGGACAGTGGGAAGTGCACTACGACCCGTATGACGTGTCGAGGATTTGGGTGCGCAATCACCACGAAGACGGATGGCTGGCCGCGACGTGGACGCACCTTCGGTCCTCGCCGGTGCCGTTCGGCGAGACACTGTGGCGCCACGCCCGCTCCGTAGCCGACCGCAGAGGGGCCCAGAAGACCCAGGAAGCGGAGATTGCGGCCATCGCGGAGGACTTGCTGGACCGCGCCGCCGCTGGGCCGCAGCAGCAGACGAAAGCCGAGCGCCGAGTGACTGGACGGACCAGCGCCGCGAGCGCCGGCCGGGACTGGCCGGACCCGACGGAATCATCCGAACATCATGGCCCGTCACCGTCGGAACGGGCCGCCGACAACGAGACTTTCGACGATGACGGCGAGATGGCGGAGGTCATACCCCTGCCGGTGTTTGATGCACGCAAGGAGGCCCAAACGTGGCGACTGTGACCGAGATTGCGGCGGTGGGTCAGTTAGAGGATCGCCGCCAGCCGACCACGACGCTGGAGGGCTGGCGGCGTTTTGTTGATGCCGATCCGCCGGAGTTCACGTTGCTCGCCGACGACGAGTGGGCCAGCCTCGGTGAGGACGAGCGGACGGCCTACAACGAGGCCCGGGTTGCGCATCATTCGGAGCTGGTGGTGGTCACCACGTCGGCGATCGAAGCGATCACCCATCAGGGCCGGCTGTTGACATTGCTCAACCAGCGCGAGATCGGGGCCCGGCGCGGGCTGATCATCTCCGGCGGGGCAG
Organism: Mycobacterium sp. FW102-FHT13B02; assembly: GCF_058790275.1. Classification (NCBI taxonomy): domain Bacteria; kingdom Bacillati; phylum Actinomycetota; class Actinomycetes; order Mycobacteriales; family Mycobacteriaceae; genus Mycobacterium; species Mycobacterium sp. FW102-FHT13B02. Next base: position 1,534 of record NZ_JBYTCM010000052.1, on the reverse strand, counting down.
CGACGGGGAAAACTACGGCGATCAAGCAACTGGGTCGGTTTCACGAATTGCGCACCCGTGCACGGTTTCCCGGCGATGAGAGCCGGATTCCGGTGGTGTATGTGACGGCCCCGCCGAAAGGGTCGCCCCGCAAGTTGGCGATGGAGTTCGCACGGTTTCTGGGGCTTCCCACGCTCAATCAGCGGATGAACGTGACCGATATTTCCGATGCCGTGTGCCAGGTGCTCATCGATGCCCGTACCGACATCGTGGTGGTCGATGAAATCCACAACCTCAACCTCGACACCCGCGCCGGCGAAGAACTGTCCGACCACCTCAAATACTTCACCGAGCATCTGCCTGCGACATTCGTTTACGCCGGGATCGAAGTGGAACGCTCGGGGCTGTTCACCGGCACGCGGGGACGGCAGTTGGCCGGCCGTTGCGGGGTGATCCACACCAGCGCATTCCCCGACGCCAAGGAGTGGCGACAACTCGTCGCCGCCATGGAAGGTACCTTGCGTCTGCATCGACACGAACCGGGAAGCCTTGTCGCCCAGGCCCGTTACCTGCACCGCCGCACCGGCGGGATGATCGGCAGCCTGGCCCACTTGATCCGGGCTTCAGCAATCCAAGCGATGCTCGACGGCACCGAGCACATCACCCGCGAGGCCATGGACGATATTTTGATCGACTACGCCGCCCACACGGCCGCGGCCCGCACGGCCAGCTGACGTGGCAACTGTCAGGCCGTGGCCGCGCGGACCACGCCAGCGGCTCCCGCGAACGATCGCACCGTTCCGTTGGGAAGCCGTATCGTCCTACATCGACAGGCTGGCCCGCGCCAACCATATCGGCGTCTCCACACTGCGCGGCCATGTCGCCGAATCATGCGCAGCCCGGCCGCGACCGGACTGGTTGGCCGTCGTCAGCGGCCAACCTGAGCAGGTAATCCGGTCCCGTCTCTGCGGGCTTGCTGGCGACCCCACCGCGCTCAAGCAATATCTCCGCCGCCCTTTGTGTCAAAGATGTATGGCACGCAAGGGAATACACGAACCCGTCTACTGCTACCTGCCTGCACATGTCTCCGTATGCCACCGTCACCGACGCTGGATCGGTTCACCAACGCGCGTTCTTGACGACCAGGTGGATCTTCGTGACCGGCCCACGGTGCTCAGTGCCGGGCGCACGCATCGGCGCTTGGCCCGTCAGTATTCAGAGGTCGACCTTCATGACGCCTTGGGCGACGCCCGCCACATCCTGGTCTTCTGGGCTCACGCAGAGCGTCACGTGGCGGCGGGGATTCTGCAGAATGGCCTAGAAGCGCACGTGGTGGCCTACCCCGATGTGATCGCCGTAGCCGCAACATTGCTCACAGCTCGCCCTCGGGTTGAACAGCCCAGGACGCCAACGGAACCCGCCTGGCCGACGCTACTGCTCGACCGCATCAACGAACGCACCGGCGCCCACCATGCCGACGCCACCCCCGTCGAGCAATGGGCGCAGTACCGACGCCTATTCGCCACTGCCGTATTGACGACACGCTCAGACGGCG
>NZ_JBYTCM010000051.1:0-5491 GCF_058790275.1 Mycobacterium sp. FW102-FHT13B02 | reverse complement strand
CAGACGGCGCAGAACTGGCGTGTCGCGCTTAGGGGTCGGCAGTCTTGAATGTGCCTTATCAGTAAGGCACTTGTGGTGTGCATCTGACTGTGTCCGACGGTTGTATCTATCGGCTTTCTAATCGTTAGGGACAGTGGTATCTGGCTGGGTGTATCGGCCGGTGAATCATCACCGGCGGCGCTGCTTGCCGGTGATTGGCCGGCGGTGGGTGGTCCAGTACGCGGCCACCGCGCTGACCACCACAGCGAAGGCGGCAATGACGCTGGCCGGGAGGGCGTGGTCCTGCAGCCATCCGGTCGCGGTGGCCGACCAGCCGGTGAGCAGGTTGCCGCCGCTGGCGGTGTGCCCGGTGGCCGCGGGCAGCCAGTACCACGCGAGGTAGGCGCCGGTGGCGATGAGGACAACGGCGGTGACGCGGGTCCCGTGGCGGGCGAGGATACCCAGATGCCGGGTCAGGGCCGTGCCGGCGATGGCGGTGCCGACGCTGACCAGCATCAAGATGGTGGCGGCACCGGCTGTGTATGCGGTGAACACTGCCAGCAGACCGCCCCATCCGCTGGTGGCCTGGGCCTGGGCGATCACCGCGAGCAGTACCCCGAAGGTGCAGGACAGTGACGCCAGGGCGTAGCCGATTCCGGCCGCGAGCACACCACCGGCTGTTGGGGAGTCCGGCCGATGACGCGTCCGGGCAGGCATACGCAGACCGATGGTGCGGCCGGTGAGCATGAAGCCGCCCAAGATGGCCAGGGTGAGCCCGATCGTGATCCCGAGCCAGGGAGCAGCCGTCACCAGGGTCCGGGCACCGGCACTGATCGCGATACCGGCGAGGGTGAGGGTGCCGGTGAACCCGATGGTCAGGACGGCCCCGGTGCGCAGTGCCCGGGCCAGCCGCACGAGCACCGCATCGGTGCCGCCGGTGGCGATGGTGCCGGTGATCCACGCCGGTAGCAGCGCGAACCCGCAGGGGTTGACCGGGGCGAGCATGCCAGCGGTAAACGCGAGCGCGAGCAGGTTCACCGTGCGGCGCTGCTGCCGAGGGCGGCCAGGATCTGATCCTGGGACGGGGCGTGGCCGCGGTAGCTGATCTGCCCGGACGGGTCGATGACGAGGGCGGTGGTCGGCGCGGTCACCTGGTAGCGGCTGGTCAGGGCCCCGTTAGTATCGACGACCGCGGGCAGGCTGGTGCCGCCGATCTGGTCCAGGAAGTGGCGAACATCGGCGGGTTTCTCGGTGGGGACGATGTCGACGGCTAGGAACTTGGCGCTGCCTCCGGCTTTCTCCACGGCCGCCCGAGCAGCGGCCAGGGATTTACCGCCGCCGACGCATTCGCCGCACCCGTAGGAGAAGAACAGGATCGCGGTCGGGGCGGCAGCGGGCAGTTCGACGGTTTTGCCGTCCACCGTGGTCAGTGTCGCCGCCGTCGCCTGGGTTGTGGCGTTGGCGTGTGGCGGTGAGGTCGGATTGCTGGTTGTGGCCGATTGGCCGCACGCGGTCAGCGCGCCCGCTGCCAGCATCACAGCCGTAACGCCCGCCCACCTGTGGGGTGTAAACGAACGCGTTTCAGACATTGTCGATGCTTCCTTTCGTCAGGTCGTCGAGCGTGTGCGTCGCGGGTGAATGGCTGTCGGCGGGACAGCAGTGATCGCCGCGTTGACCGCGGCGGGCGAAGGCGACCACAGCCGCCAGCAGCAGCGCGACGGCTGCCCCGATGACCCATGGATTCTCGAGCAGTCCACACACGGCGGCGAGCGCGCCGCCGGCGATCAGGACTGGCGCGGCGCAACACAGGGCCGTCACCAGCACCGCTGCCGCACCCAGCAGCACGGGATTTCTTCGTGGACGTTGATTCATTGATTTCTCCTCATCAGGTTGGGTGCGGCTGGTCAGCTGCAGCAGCCGGGGTGGGCAGTTGGCGGGGTATGGAGCTGGGTAAGGATTTGTGTGGTCAGGGCTGCGCCGAGTTGGTGGGCCTCAGCGACGCTGACGATCTGACCTTCGGGGTGCTCGGCGAGCCACGGCGCGGCGTCCTGCGCGCAGGTGAAGTAGTGCACCTGGTTGCAGAATGAGGACCGGATCGAGGTGAGGTCGTCGGGGTTGACCAGCGAGACCACCGCGGTCTCGGGCTGCACGCTGGTGACACCGTTTTCGCCGACCGAGACCCTGATCGGGTGCCCGCTGACGGGTGATTCGGATTCGATGCTGGCGGGCCGGTCCAGGATGGTGGGAAAGATGAGGGTGTCCAGGGCGCACCAGGTGTAGAGCTCTTGGCCGGCCACGGTGAATCGGTGGCGGGTCGGGCGCAGGGTCAGGCCCTGGCCGACGATGCGGCCCTGCTCGTCGTATTCGGTGTCGGGTACCGCGGCCAGACGCCGGGTCACCTCGTCAACCGGGAGGCCGACGGCCGCGGCGAGCGCCTCCACGGTGACCGGCTCGCCGGCGGCGAGCAGCCGCAGCAACGGCACCAGCATCGTCGGGTCGAGCCCGGACTCTTCCGGAATGGTCAGGCGGTCAAGGAAATTGGGCATCAGGAACCTTTCGAGTGAGCCATGCGTCAGGATGCGCAGCAGGACAGTCGGGACATATCGGCGCTGAAGGACTGGGCGGCGATTTTGATGCCTTCGGCCATGGTCAGATACGGGGCCCAGGACCCGGCGACCTGGTCGACGGTCATCGCGGCGTCGAGGATGTAGACCGCGGCGGCGGCGATCTCGCCAGCATCCTTGGCGACGGCGGTGATGCCGTGGATGCGGCCGGTGCCGGCGTCGGCGACGAGTTTGATGAAACCGCGGGTGTCTCGGTTGACCACCGCACGCGGCACATGTTTTAGCGGCAGCACCCGGCAGTCGCACCGTGTCCCGGCGGCGAGGAGCTCGGCCTCGGTCGTCCCGGCCGCACCGACCGCGGGGCTGGTGAACGTCACGCGGGGCAGATGGCGGTAGTCGACCCTGCGGCCGGCGTCGGTGAAGATGTTGTCGGCGACCATCGCGCCGTGATGGGCGGCGACGTAGACGAACTCGCGGTGCCCGGTCACGTCGCCGGCCGCCCAGATCCGTGGGTTCGACGACTGCAGCCCGTCGCTCACCACGACCTCGTTGTTCTCGCCGGTTTTGACCTGCACCGCTTCGAGATTCAGGCCGTCGGTGTTCGGACGGCGGCCGGTGGCGACGAGGACTTTCGCGGCACGGAACTGCTGCGTTCCGCCGGTGATGGTCGCGGTGACCGTGACCTGATCGTCGGCCTGCTCGACCTCGCTCACCGTGGCGCGGCGCACCACCCGGATGCCGTCGTCGGCGAACACCTCCAGCAGCGCCATGCCGACTTCCGGCTCTTCCTTCGATGCCAGCGTGGAGCGGACCAGCACCGTCACCGTTGACCCGAGCCGGGCGAACAGTTGCGCCTGCTCCAACGCGACGTAGCCGCCGCCGATCACCAGCAGCGACTCCGGGACCTCGGTGACTTCCATCGCGGTGGTCGAGGTCAGGTAGGCGACGCCCTCGAATGCGGGCGGGATGACTGGGTTCGCGCCGGTGGCGATCAGGTAGTGCTCGGCCTCGATGGTGGCATCGCCGACCTCGATGACGGGCGCGTCCGGGGTTCCGGCGAACCGCGCTTGGCCCTGAATGCGCTGCCAGCCATACGATTCGGCCACGTTGAGGTACTTCTCTGAGCGCAGCGACTCCACCAGATCGTGCGTGCCGGCGATCAGGGCCGCCATGTCCACCGGGCCGGCCGTGGTGGCGATCCCCGGGAACCGGGCAGTGTCGGCTGCGGTATGCCGGGCCTCGGCCGCTGCGATCAGGGCCTTTGACGGCACGCAGCCGGTGTTGACACACGTGCCACCGAAGATGCCGCGCTCGATCATGACGACGGACTTGCCGAGCGCGGTAGCGCGGATCGCCGCGGCCATCGCCGCGCCGCCGGAACCGATGACCGCGAGGTCCAATCCCTGACTCATGCACCCATCCTTGACCTTCAAGTAGGCTTGAAGGTCAAGTGTTCTGAGGAGACATCGTGAGAATCGGGAAGCTCGCCGAGGCGACCGGGGCCACCACCGCGACGCTGCGCTACTACGAAGACGAAGGCCTGCTCCCGCCCGCCGAACGTTCCCCGGCGGGGTATCGCGACTATGCCGCCGACACGATCGCCCGGGTCGGCTTCATCCGACGGGGACAGGCCGCCGGGTTCAGCCTCGCCCAGATTCGGCAGATCCTCGACATCCGTGACAGCGGCCACGCGCCGTGCACGCACGTGCGCGACCTGCTCGACATCCGACTGACCGACCTCGACGAGCAGATCAGCGCACTGGTGGCACTGCGCGAGACCATCGCCCGGCTGCGGCAGGGCGCCGAAAGCGTCGACCCGGAATCATGCAGCGCCGATGACGTATGTCGATACCTCTAGGAGCCACCTCCGTGGCACCGGAGGCATGTATTTCGTCAAGTCCGTTGACCCCGGCAGTCGTCATGAATTTCCGCCCCACTGGAGGTCGTTGGTGCGCGGGAGCGCGGGGCCTGCTGAGCAGTAGGCTCACCCGATGCGGTGGGATTTCACTCGAAGCTGGTCGCATTGGCCGTGCTGAGCCCAGCCACACTCGTTCAGGCGATCGCCACCTTCGCCATCACCAATATCGACGACATCGTGGTCCTCGCGGTGATGTTCGGCCAGGCGCCCGGTCATCGTGGCGCAGCCATCCGAGTGACCGCCGGTCAGTACCTCGGCTTCACCGCCATCTTGGCAGTTTCGGTCGGCGGCGCACTCCTGGGTGCCACGCTGCTTCCTCCAGCCGCACTGCCGTACTTCGGGCTGCTGCCCATCGTGTTGGGGCTGCGGGCGGCATGGCTGGCCTGGCGGGATCGCCGCACCCAACCGGCGCCGACCGATGATCCCGCAACACTGTTGACGCCTGGCACCTGGCAGGTCGCAGTCATCACCTTCGCCAACGGCGGCGACAACATCGGCGTGTACGTTCCGATCTTCGCCGTCTCAACGATCGCCACCATCGGTGTTTACATCATCGTGTTCCTCATCGGTGTGGCCATCTGGTGCGCGGCCGGCCGATATTTCGCCTCCCACCCGATCATCGCCAAAGCACTCTCACGCTGGGGCCACATCGTTCTGCCCGTTGCACTGATCACAATCGGGGCCCTCATCCTCATCAAAGGCGGAGCGTTCGCCCTCTAGCTCGGAGCAACTTCACCACTCAGGGCCAGGAGGCGCTCCTGCATCGGCATGTGTTGGCGTTCAACCACTTTGGTGATGTCCCGGCCCGTATCCGCTATGACAATCTAAAACGGGCGGTGGCCAAGGTGCTCAAAGGCCGCAGCCGGCACCCGAACTACCAACACGAGCGAGCGCACCACAGAATCATGATCGTGTGTCACGAGAGACACGATCACAGTAGTTATACCGAAGACGTACCCGAGCCAACGGAATCGACAGGAGACCATTCCGGCTACCCTGCTGCGCTCGCAGCCGGGCGCGGAAGCAGGGT
>NZ_JBYTCM010000050.1:0-5496 GCF_058790275.1 Mycobacterium sp. FW102-FHT13B02 | reverse complement strand
CTAATTTGTGTTCGGCGGTGTCCTACTTTTCCGCCCGTGCAGGGCAGTATCATCGGCGCTGGCAGGCTTAGCTTCCGGGTTCGGGATGGGACCGGGCGTTTCCCTGCCGCTGTTGCCGCCGTAACTCTATTTAATTACGCCTCCACCGGGTGTTATTTGGTGGTGGGGTGTGGTCTGTTCGACTCGTTTGTGGGTTGTGGTTGCGGGCACGGTTGATGTGCAATGTTCTTCGTCTTGTGTACACACGATTGGTTTTTCTTTGGGTGTGTGTAAGTTTTCGGCCGGTTAGTGCCAGTTCCCTAAACCCATTGCTGGGTGTGCAGGTCTGGTCTATCGATCCCGTGGTCTGCGGGGGGCCTTATCCCTCTAAAAGGGTGAGAAACCTGGTCTTGGAAGAGGTTTCCCGCTTAGATGCTTTCAGCGGTTATCCTGTCCGAACGTAGCTATCCAGCGGTGCCCCTGGTGGGACAACTGGTAGACCAGAGGTTCGTCCGTCCCGGTCCTCTCGTACTAGGGACAGGTTTCCTCAAGTTTCTGACGCGCGCGGCGGATAGAGACCGAACTGTCTCACGACGTTCTAAACCCAGCTCGCGTGCCGCTTTAATGGGCGAACAGCCCAACCCTTGGGACCTGCTCCAGCCCCAGGATGCGACGAGCCGACATCGAGGTGCCAAACCATCCCGTCGATATGGACTCTTGGGGAAGATCAGCCTGTTATCCCCGGGGTACCTTTTATCCGTTGAGCGACACCCCTTCCACTCGGGGGTGCCGGATCACTAGTCCCGACTTTCGTCCCTGCTTGACATGTACGTCTCGCAGTCAAGCTCCCTTGTGCACTTACACTCAACACCTGATTGCCGTCCAGGTTGAGGGAACCTTTGGGCGCCTCCGTTACATTTTAGGAGGCAACCGCCCCAGTTAAACTACCCACCAGGCACTGTCCCTGGACCGGATATACGGTCCGAAGTTAGAAGCCCAATACGATCAGAGTGGTATTTCAACAACGACTCCACACACACTGGCGTGTGCGCTTCACAGTCTCCCACCTATCCTACACAAACCGTACCGAACTCCAATACCAAGTTGTAGTGAAGGTCCCGGGGTCTTTTCGTCCTGCCGCGCGTAACGAGCATCTTTACTCGTAGTGCAATTTCGCCGAGTCTATGGTTGAGACAGTTGAGAAGTCGTTACGCCATTCGTGCAGGTCGGAACTTACCCGACAAGGAATTTCGCTACCTTAGGATGGTTATAGTTACCACCGCCGTTTACTGGGGCTTAAATTCTCCGCTTCACCCCCGAAGGAGTTAACAGGTCCTCTTAACCTTCCAGCACCGGGCAGGCGTCAGTCCGTATACATCGTCTTGCGACTTCGCACGGACCTGTGTTTTTAGTAAACAGTCGCTTCTCACTGGTTTGTGCCACCCCCTCCCGCTGCCCACCGCAAGGGTGTTGACGGTATGGAGGTCCCCCTTCTCCCGAAGTTACGGGGGTATTTTGCCGAGTTCCTTAACCATAGTTAACTCGTACGCCTTAGTATTCTCTACCTGACCACCTGTGTTGGTTTGGGGTACGGGCCATGTGTGCACTCGCTAGAGGTTTTTCTTGGCAGCATAGGATCACCGAATTCGCCTCACTCGGCTATGCATCACCTCTCAGACATATGAACGACGGATTTGCCTATCGTTCGTCCTACAGGCTTACCCCGGTATTACCACTGACCGGTACGGCTACCTTCCTGCGTCACCCCATCGCTTGACTACTACCCACCAGGGTCCCACGCAGCCGGCAACACGTGATCCCCGAAAGGATCATCACGTGCCATTTGGATGGTTAGCACAATGGATTCATCACGGACGCACACACACGGGTACGGGAATATCAACCCGTTGTCCATCGACTACGCCTGTCGGCCTCGCCTTAGGTCCCGACTCACCCTGGGCGGACTGGCCTGCCCCAGGAACCCTTGGTCTTTCGGCGGGCAAGGTTCTCACTTGCCTATTCGCTACTCATGCCTGCATTCTCACTCCCACACCCTCCACAGCTCCATCACTAGGCTGCTTCACCGGATGCAGGACGCTCCCCTACCCATCCTTGCGGATGCCGCGACTTCGGCGGTGTGCTTGAGCCCCGCTACATTATCGGCGCACAATCACTTGACCAGTGAGCTATTACGCACTCTTTCAAGGGTGGCTGCTTCTAAGCCAACCTCCTGGTTGTCTTCGCGACTGCACATCCTTTTCCACTTAGCACACGCTTAGGGGCCTTAGTCGGCGATCTGGGCTGTTTCCCTCTCGACGCACGGAGCTTATCCCCCGCCGTCTCACTGCCACGCTTTTGTCTTACCGGCATTCGGAGTTTGGCTGACGTCAGTAACCTGGTGAGGCCCATCGGCCATCCAGTAGCTCTACCTCCGGCAAGAAACACGCAACGCTGCACCTAAATGCATTTCGGGGAGAACCAGCTATCACGGAGTTTGATTGGCCTTTCACCCCTACCCACAACTCATCCCCTCAGTCTTCAACCTAAGTGGGTTCGGGCCTCCACGCGGTCTTACCCGCGCTTCACCCTGGCCATGGGTAGATCACTCCGCTTCGGGTCCAGAACACGCCACTACACCCTTACGGGATACGCCCTATTCAGACTCGCTTTCGCTACGGCTACCCCCCACGGGTTAACCTCGCGACATGTCCCTGACTCGCAGGCTCATTCTTCAAAAGGCACGCCATCACCCCACGTAAACGAGGGCTCTGACGGATTGTAGGCACACGGTTTCAGGTACTATTTCACTCCCCTCCCGGGGTACTTTTCACCATTCCCTCACGGTACTAATCCGCTATCGGTCATCAGAAGGTATTTAGGCTTACCGAGTGGTCTCGGCAGATTCACAGCAGATTTCACGGGCCCGCTGCTACTCGGGAACACCATCAAGGCAGACATCGGGTTTTCACGTACGGGACTCTCACCCTCTACGGCAGGCCATCCCAAGCCACTTCCGTTAACCACGACATTTTTTTACTGCCCTCCAGCCGGATAGAACTGGAAAGATAGGTCCCACAACCCCGCACACACAACCCCTACCCGGTATCACATGCATACGGTTTAGCCTCATCCGCTTTCGCTCGCCACTACTCACGGAATCACAATTGTTTTCTCTTCCTACGGGTACTGAGATGTTTCACTTCCCCGCGTTACCTCCCACACCCTATATATTCAGGCGTGGGTAACACGACATAACTCGTGCTGGGTTTCCCCATTCGGACATCCTCGGATCAACGCTCGGTTGGCAGCTCCCCGAGGCTTATCGCAGCCTCCTACGTCCTTCATCGGCCTCTGATGCCAAGGCATCCACCATGCGCCCTTAAACACTTACGACACAAAAAACCAATTGAAAACAAGAATCAAAATTGCACATCAACACACACAAAACCAGCCCCACCCACAAGGAGTGAGACCACACGTTCTGCGCGCATTAGATGCTCGCAACCACTATCCACGAATCAAACACCACACCCCACCACCAAAACCGGTGAGGCAACAACAACCCCCACCACCCCCAACGGGATGATGTCTCCCACCCCCGAAGGGCAGAAGCGAACGGGCCTGTTGTCTCAGGACCCAACAGTGTGTCTGGCAATTCTTTCGATCAACGTGTCATCCCAGCTGATCAGCGTTCGTTGTCATATGCACCCGCCGGACAAACCCACTACAGGCGCCGGCGACAATCCCAACCACGAACCCCGGCACTGTTGCCGGCATGGGGGAAAACCCCGAAGGGCATGTAAATGGTGCTCCTTAGAAAGGAGGTGATCCAGCCGCACCTTCCGGTACGGCTACCTTGTTACGACTTCGTCCCAATCGCCGATCCCACCTTCGACGGCTCCCTCCACAAGGGTTAGGCCACCGGCTTCGGGTGTTACCGACTTTCATGACGTGACGGGCGGTGTGTACAAGGCCCGGGAACGTATTCACCGCAGCGTTGCTGATCTGCGATTACTAGCGACTCCAACTTCACGGGGTCGAGTTGCAGACCCCGATCCGAACTGAGACCGGCTTTCAAGGGATTCGCTCCACCTCACGGATTCGCAGCCCTTTGTACCGGCCATTGTAGCATGTGTGAAGCCCTGGACATAAGGGGCATGATGACTTGACGTCATCCCCACCTTCCTCCGAGTTGACCCCGGCAGTCTCTTACGAGTCCCCGCCATAACGCGCTGGCAACATAAGATAGGGGTTGCGCTCGTTGCGGGACTTAACCCAACATCTCACGACACGAGCTGACGACAGCCATGCACCACCTGCACACAGGCCACAAGGGAACTGATATCTCTACCAGCGTCCTGTGCATGTCAAACCCAGGTAAGGTTCTTCGCGTTGCATCGAATTAATCCACATGCTCCGCCGCTTGTGCGGGCCCCCGTCAATTTCTTTGAGTTTTAGCCTTGCGGCCGTACTCCCCAGGCGGGGTACTTAATGCGTTAGCTACGGCACGGATCCCAAGGAAGGAACCCACACCTAGTACCCACCGTTTACGGCGTGGACTACCAGGGTATCTAATCCTGTTCGCTCCCCACGCTTTCGCTCCTCAGCGTCAGTTACTGCCCAGAGACCCGCCTTCGCCACCGGTGTTCCTCCTGATATCTGCGCATTCCACCGCTACACCAGGAATTCCAGTCTCCCCTGCAGTACTCTAGTCTGCCCGTATCGCCCGCACGCCCACAGTTAAGCTGTGAGTTTTCACGAACAACGCGACAAACCACCTACGAGCTCTTTACGCCCAGTAATTCCGGACAACGCTCGGACCCTACGTATTACCGCGGCTGCTGGCACGTAGTTGGCCGGTCCTTCTTCTATAGGTACCGTCACTTGCGCTTCGTCCCTATTGAAAGAGGTTTACAACCCGAAGGCCGTCATCCCTCACGCGGCGTCGCTGCATCAGGCTTGCGCCCATTGTGCAATATTCCCCACTGCTGCCTCCCGTAGGAGTCTGGGCCGTATCTCAGTCCCAGTGTGGCCGGTCACCCTCTCAGGCCGGCTACCCGTCGTCGCCTTGGTAGGCCATTACCCCACCAACAAGCTGATAGGCCGCGGGCCCATCCCACACCGCAAAAGCTTTCCACCACACACCATGAAGCATGCGGTCATATTCGGTATTAGACCCAGTTTCCCAGGCTTATCCCAAAGTGCAGGGCAGATCACCCACGTGTTACTCACCCGTTCGCCACTCGAGTACCCCGAAGGGCCTTTCCGTTCGACTTGCATGTGTTAAGCACGCCGCCAGCGTTCGTCCTGAGCCAGAATCAAACTCTCCAAACAAAAACTACCCATCCACAGACAGGCCGAATTCGAATCAGAAAAATCCGATCACAAACAAAAGACACCAAACAAACTGGCATCAAAAAAACAACCACACCCCACAAACGGGAAAACACGAGGCGCAGTCAAAAAACAACAAACAAAAACCACCAAACACACTATTGAGTTCTCAAACAACACGCC
>NZ_JBYTCM010000049.1:0-6150 GCF_058790275.1 Mycobacterium sp. FW102-FHT13B02 | reverse complement strand
GGTCCACGCCGCCGACGTCACCGCTCGATGTTCATCGCTTAGCGCCGGATTGGGCGGGTTTTGCTCCTCGACCCCCGCGTCACCCTCGAGTTCGGCGACTGGTGGGACGGCTGGGTCCCAGCTAAGTGACAGTTGTGACATCGCGTGACAACGAACCGACCGGCACCGACAACTGACAGAGATGAGATTTGGCATCACCGCACGTGAAGCGGTGTTTTCAACTGTGCCCCCGGCAGGATTCGAACCTGCGGCCTTCTGCTCCGGAGGCAGACGCTCTATCCCCTGAGCTACGGGGGCTCAACGGGCGATGGCTAGCGTAGCGCACTCGCAACGCTCGACCCAATCCGGCTGGTCACAACGCCTATCGCCCTCCGCCGGAACCGATATGACTGTTTCGCGGCTGCCGACGCGTTGTGGATACGAACTGGGCGCGAACTGGCTAGACACCGTCTGTTGCGATGCCCCACACTGGTTACCCACAGATATGACATCGGTCACAGCCTGGCCGACGTCGAGCCAGATGGTTTGGAGGCCTGAATGGGAACGTCGACGACGAGCACGTCGCGGCCGGCCAGACCGACGTCGTCCGTCTTCTCGCTGAAGAAGCTGGAGGAGTCGGAACGGGCGGTGACCACCGCCTTCTATCCGCACAAGGCGTCGATGGAGCGCAATCAGCAGCAGTTCCGGGGGATTCTCACCGTCCAGAACGTCGGTCCGATCACCATCGGTGAACTGGACTACAACAGCGAGGTCTCCCTGGACTTCCCGCACATCACCAACGGGTACCACGTGAACGTCCCGGTCGAGCACTCGATGTCGTCCAGATCGCGCGGGCGGGAGGTCCACATCACCCCGAAGCACGGCGCGATGTACCGCAAGGAGGCGGACGCGCTGCTCAAGGCGAGCAGGCGACTGCACATGACCGCGGTCAAGTTCGACAGCGCCGCCCTGGAACAGACGTTGTCGGCCCTGCTCGGCGAACCCGTCGAGGTGGATCTCGAACTCGCATCCGGGATCAATCTCGAGCGCGGCCTGGGCAAGGAGTGGTGGGACCTGCTCTCCGACGTCCGTCGGCAGATCGACGGCGGCAACACGCTCTTCAGCTGCCGGATGGTCGCCGACCCGCTGGCCCAGTCGCTCATGACCGGCTTCCTCCTCGCGAGTACCCATCAGTTCTCCGAGCAACTGCATTCGGGCGACTCGGTGGCGACGCCCGAGTCGTTGAAGCTCGTCGAGGACGCCATCATGGCGCGGCTGTCCGAATCGTTCACGTTCACCGAGATCGCGCAGGAAGTCGGGATCAGCCTCCGGGCCATCCAGCGCGGATTCGCCCACCACATCGGCACGACCCCGTCCCAATTCGTGCGGACCGAACGACTGCGACGGGCCCACGTCGACCTCGTCGCCGGTGATCCGTCGACCACCCGGGTCGCCGATGTCGCAGCCCGCTGGGGCTTCACCCATCTCGGCCGGTTCTCGGCGCAGTACCGAAAGCTCTACGGCGTGAGTCCCTCGGACACCTTGCGCTCCTAGGGTTCTCGACGCCCAGCCCTACTCCCCCTCACCCACCCACCCACCCCATCTCCTCTCGATGCCGACCCCTGCGGGGTACGGCCAGTGACGTGATCCCGAAACCCCTCTCCGGCAATCGACGCATGCCCTTGCCGCGCGTGAAAGGAAGCGAAGTTGACGACGACCACCGCGACGCTCACCGACGTGATCATCATCGGCGCCGGGCAGGGCGGCCTGCAGGCAGCGATGTCGCTGCGCGATCACGGCTATACGGGCCGCCTGACGATCGTCGGCGACGAACCGGGCCTGCCGTATCAGCGTCCTCCGCTGTCGAAGGCGTATCTCATCAACGACGACGCCATGTCGGAGGAACTCCTGCTGCTCCGGCCGCACTCGGTGTTCGAGCGACTCGACATCGACCTCATCACCGGTGACGGCGTCACCCGCATCGACCGGGTCCGCAGCACCGTGTCGCTGAGTTCGGGTCGCGAACTGGCCTTCGACCACCTGATCCTGGCCACCGGCGCCCGGCCGCGGGAGCTGAGCGTGCCGGGCGCCGACCTCGCGGGAGTGGAGGCACTGCGTACGTGCGACGACGCGAAGGCGATCCGCGCGGGGCTCACCGGCCCGGCACGGGTCGTGGTGATCGGCGGCGGCTTTGTCGGGACCGAGGTGGCCGCCGCGGCGACCAAGCGAGGCCACTCCGTGACGATCGTCGACATGGAGGCCCGTCTCCTCAATCGGGCTGTGTCCCCGGAGATCTCCGCACTCGTCACGGCGGCGCATCGCCGCAGGGGAACCGCGGTCGTCCTGAACGCCGGCGTCAGCCGGCTGTGCGGCTCCGACGGCACCGTCGAAGCCGTGGAACTCACTGACGGGCAACGGATTCCGGCCGACTTCGTAGTTGTCGGCATCGGCGTCGTGCCCAACACGGAGATCGCCGACGACGCCGGCCTCGCCGTCGACAACGGCATTCTCGTCGATGACCGGTTGCGCACCAACGACCACCGGATCAGTGCGATCGGCGACTGCGCGCGATTCCCGTGCGCACACGCCGACGGCCAGATGCTGCGCCTCGAATCGGTGCAGAACGCCGTCGACCACGCACGACACGTCGCCGCCCGACTCATGGGCGACGCAGGACCCTACGACGCCGTGCCGTGGTTCTGGACCGACCAGTGCGGACTGAAGATCCAGATCGCCGGAATCGGCGCGCAGGGCGCCGAGTCGGTGGTGATCGGCGACGAGGCAGCAGAACGATGTTCGGTGCTGCGGTTCCGCTCCGGCGAACTGTCCTGTGTGGAGTCGGTCAACAGCAGCGGCGAGCACATGGCCGCACGCAAGATCCTGCGCGGTGGACCGCGCCCGGTGGCGCCCGTCGACGGGTCACCCGCTGCCTTCGACCTCAAACACATCGCCCGGGAGGTCGCCACGGCTCGCTGAGAACCCAGTCCTGACACCTAGTGGTGCACTGCACCTTTCACCGACACACCCCTGATCGAGGAGGAATCTATGACACTGTCACTGGCCACGGCCCAGGAACGCTATGCCACCGATGCGGACGTCTTCGCACACGACACCCTGGTCGATCCCTACGACACGTATCGGTCGCTGCGCGACATCGGCCGTGTGTCGTACATGACCCGGTACGACACGTGGGCGCTCACCCGCTACGACGAGGTCCGTCACGCGCTCGGCGACTGGCAGACGTTCAGTTCGGCGCAGGGAATCGGAATGAGCACGGCACTCAACGAGGCGTGGAAGGACTCCGCGTCGTGCAAGGACGGCGCCGACCACCTGCCCATGCGGAAGTTGATGATGCAGGACCTCGGCCCCAAAGCCGCCGCGGCCTACAAGGAGAAGATCCAGCAGGCCGCCGTGACGCTCGTCGAGGAGTTGCTCGATCGCCGCGAGTTCGACGCGGTGCTCGACTTCGCCCAGATGATGCCGATGCGGGTGTTCATGGAGGTGCTCGGTGTCGAGCCCGACATCGAACAGCGCCGCACGATGCTGCACTGGGCGACCGACACCTACAACTGCGCGGCGCCGGACGGCCTCTACGACGACACCCTGCCCAGCATGGACAAGCTCTACAGCTGGGCGCTGGAGAACATCACTCCGGAGACCGCACGCGAGGGCAGCGTCGCCGCGTCGACGTGGGAGTCGGTGGAACGCGGCGACGTCACCGACGTGCAGGCGGTCGCGATCCTGGAGGGTTACGTCACCGCCGGACTCGACACCACCGCCGGTACCCTCGGCAACACGATCGCGCAGTTCGCGGCGAACCCGGACCAGTGGGCCATCGTCCGCGACGACCCCAAGACCATCCCGGGCGCGATCCTCGAGGGCATCCGGTTCGACAGCGTGGGGCAGTGGTTCACCCGCGTGACCACCCGCGACGTCGAGTACGACGACATCGTCATCCCCGCGGGGTCGCGGACGTATCACTCCTACGGGGCGGCAAACCGGGACGAGCGGCACTACCGCGACCCCGACTCCTTCGACGTGCTGCGCAACCCCACCGACCACGTGGGGTTCGGGTACGGCCCGCACATGTGCGTCGGAAAGTCGGTGTCCAACACCGAGATGATCGCCCTGTGGACCGAACTCGGCCGCCGGGTGGATCGCATCGAGCAGATCGGCCCGAAGAAGCAGCACATCAACAACCTCATCCGCAGCCTCGATTCGCTGCCCGTGCGGATCTACCCGAAGTGATGCCGATGCCCAAGATCACCTTCTCCCAATCGGACGGGTCGTCGATCACCGTCGATGCGTCGCTGGACCAGAGCGTCATGCAGGCCGCCGTCGCCGCAGGTATCGACGGCATCCTCGCCGAGTGCGGTGGCAACGCCACGTGTTCCACCTGCCACGTGTACGTCGAACCCGAGCAACTCGGGCTCCTCGCGGACCTGAGCGCCGAAGAAGACGACATGCTCGACTGCGCCGAGGCCGAACGTCGGAGCAACAGCCGGCTGGCGTGTCAGCTGCCGGTCACCACCGACCTCGACGGGCTCCGGCTGGAGGTCCCCGACGCGTTCTGAACGCGTCCGGCACCAGCCGCCTCCCACCACACAAGAACTGTTCGCAGTACCAATCACCAAGGAGTGCACCATGTATCAGATCGTGGTCTGCTACGGCCAGCCCACCGACACCGAGGCGTTCGACACCTACTACGACAGCACCCACGTGCCGCTGGCGAAGAAGCTCCCCGGCCTCGTCGACTACATCACGGTCAAGTGCGTCTCGGCACTGCCCGGGGAAGGGGTCCCGTACTACATGGTCGCGACCGTGACCTTCAACTCGGAGCGCGACGTCAAGGCCGCGCTTGAGTCGCCGGAGATGGACGCCGCGAAGGCCGACGTCGCCAACTTCGCCACCGGCGGCCTGGCCCTCTACATCGGGGATGAGGTCGACCGGACCTAGTTCGACCGGCCACCGTGTGCGCGACGATGGGAAACATGCTGCACCACAGCGTGTTTCCCATCGTTCGCACCGTCACGACCGAGTGCGCACCACCCCGAACATCACGATCCCCGACTGTCACGATCCCCCGCCCCAGGAGCCGCAACCATGTCCGCCTTGATGAAGACGTTCACCATGCTCGAGGTCTCCGTCCTCGTTGACGGTGACCGACAGGTGCGGGTCGGCATCGTCGTCGGGTACCGCGGTGGCGTCGCTCATCGCTGCGTTCCTCCTTCGCTCAGGACTCGTTTCACCACGAGCGAGCTCGTCGGTGAAATCGTTACCAGTGTGACGGGCTGGCCGCGTGTTGTGGGAACGGATGTCGCCAGCGTTGCGCTGATGGCGATCATCACCGTGCGGGGCTGGGTGCCGGTGAAGTCGGAGTAGATCAGATCGGCGGGGGAAATGGCGGTGGGTGCCACGCGTTGTCCGATGGTGATCTGCTCGGCAATGGTCGCCGGCATGGTGATTCCTACGCGGTGAAAGACGTACTGGACTGCCTGGGTTTGGCCGATTCGGCCGTTCTGGGGGCCGTCGACGGTGCCTGCCGTGTCGTCAGCGGTGATGCGGTCGGATACGAGCATGGTGGCGTATCGGGCGACGGTGGCTGCGGTGCTGGTGGTGAGGGTGGAGGTCAGCGGGGGTTGTTGGTAGGGGGCGGTGGACAGTTTCGTGACGCATTCGCGGATTCGGGTCGGCAGGGTCGAGGGGATGTCGGTGAGGGAAGCGTAGGGGTTGGTGCTGGGGAGGGTGGCGGTCTCGGTCGGCTGGGCGGTGGTGTGGAGGGTGGTGGTCGAGGGGGTCGTCGGGTCTTGCGTTGCCGGTGCGGTGGTGGTGTCGGAGGAGGGGCAGAGGGGTCGAGGCCGAGCACGCTGTCGCATTGATAGAGGAAGTCTTGCTGGGTTTGGCTCATGCCGCCGCCTCCGACGAAGGCGGTCATCATCGCGCAGGATGCTGCGGTGATGAGTATGGCTGCGGCCGTGAGGATTCCGGCGACGGTTTTCATGGTCGAGCTCACCTAGGAGTCCTGTCTGACGTGGTGGTCGGGCGCTAGGCGGGGGCGGGGTTGTTGCGCCTGGCTCTCGGCTGCTGAGGTCGTGGGGGTCGAGGAGCAAACCCGCCCAATCCGGCGCTAAGGATTTACCGCACATAGTGTCATACTATGTGCGATCGGAT
>NZ_JBYTCM010000048.1:0-6717 GCF_058790275.1 Mycobacterium sp. FW102-FHT13B02 | reverse complement strand
AGCGTTCACCATGACTCGTTGATCACAACGCGTGAACCACGCCAGATCCGAAGTCCACCACTCCCCGGGACGCTATCAAGGCGCCGGCTGGTATCTGGGGGAGGCACTGCGCCTGGCCTATCCGTCGCGGTGGGCGTTTCGGGCGTACCTCCGCGAGCCGGGCGACCCGCTGGCCGTGTGCTTCACCGTGCAGACCACCGACGACCGGGACTTCACCGGACCCCTTATCCGGCTGAAGTTGGCCCTCAAGCGCCGCGACCCAGGACGGCTGCGGACCGGGTACGACGCGTGGGCCGCCGGCTAGCGGGCTCGGCGATACCGCGGTGCGGTGCTAGAGAATGCTCGGGGGTATCGCGGGCCCGGCGCCCGGCCCCGCTGCCGCACCGCCGGGATCGATGGGCTCCCACCAATCGTCTTCGTCGTCGGTCCACGGTTCTCCCCAGTTGGGTCCACCGGCCGCCTCGAACTGGTGGCCCACAGTCTGGAAGCCCGCCGCGAGCCGTGTCGCCTTCTCCTGAGCGTTGCTGGAAACCTGCTTGGCCTCGGATGCCTTGCGGTCCAAGAACTCCGCGAGCTGCTCGCGGCCCGCGGCGGTACCCAGGGTCGGCTGCATGGCGGTGACGCCCTGCTGGATCTCCTGCTGGATGCGCTGCAGCTGCGTCTTGGTCTGCGCGTCGGCAGCGTGCGCATCGATGATGTGCCGCGCCAACCCCTGATCGGCGTCGTTCAGTGCGTCGTGCGTCTTGCGCAGTGCGGCGGCGGCGGTGTCGGCCTGATCAGCGCCCTTCCCGTCCCAGCCTGCCGGGCGGACCGACCCCGGCGGCAGCGGGCGGTGATCGGGCACCCACACCCCGGACCCATCGGGGGACTCGGTGTAGCGCGGACCCATCGGGTAACTCGGCGGTCCGAGTTCACCCGGTTTCTTGAGGATCACGCCGCCGTCGTCGTGAATGCCGTCGAGGGTGGAACGCGGCATCCCCGACGAGGTGGGCATCTGCTGCTCGGGGATGTAGGGCGGGTACTGCGGCACCTGCGGGGCGACACCATCGGGGCCGGGGATCTGAGGCTGGTACGTCGGGGCCGGATACGGCGGCAACGTGGGGTCAGGGGTCGGCGAGTCCAACGGCGGGTCGAACCCGCCCAACCCGCCGATGCCCGTCATCAAGTCATTGACCTGCTGTTGCCAGAACCCCACGACACCGACGATAAGGGCACAGCTCGCGCGCTCGCCACCATGTGCGCTGACTCTCCCGCAGAGAAGGCGCATAATCGCACATGTGTTCGATGACTGGCAGCGCTCCTCGGAGTATCCGACGCTGTTCTCGGTGTCGCGGCCAGTGTGGGTGCACACAGCCCGCCCCTTACCGGGGAGCGGGGCACGGATGGACGAGGTACCGCTGTTCGTCCGTAGTGGCGGCCTTCTTGTCGAACCGCGCATGCGCGGTCACCTCATCGCCTGGCTGAGACGCAGCGACGGAGGCTGGGTCGCCGTGGTCGAGCTTGAGCTGTCCAGCGCGAACCGGCGCTCACGCGCCGCCGCCACGTTGTGGCTTCCCGCCGGCGATGTCAGCCCCGTCGAGGACGGGTCGTCCGCGTAGCCGGTCGGCTCGACGTCGTGCTTACAACGCGTCGAGAAGATCGGCTAGCGCGCCTTCGCCGCGAGCGAGGAGCTGGGCGCCGACATCCTCGGGCCGACACGTCAAGGCCGTCGCGAGCGCTGCGCGCGGCGAGGCAACCGTGCGTCCGACCAGGTTGCGTAAGCGGGTCGCTGCGGTGTCGCCGGCTCCGATCCGGACCGCCTTCAGGGTCGCGTCGTCGAGCTTGAACGCCAGCACCAGGGTGTCACCCTCCGTGGCCCCGGCGGCCAGGGCGTGAGCGCGCAGGGAGCCGATGGCGGCACCGCCGGTCGATGCGAGCTTCCAGTACACCGAGACCGGGCCGTGCGAACTGGTGAACGTTCGTCGTTCGCCGGGGCGGACACCGACCGCATCGGCGACCGACACGTGAAGGACCTGGCCCGATCCGCGCAGGAGCTCCGTGGTGACCAGGTGCGCCACCCGAATTTCGTTGGACCCGTTGCGGAAGACGCCGCGGATGCTGTTCAGCGGAGGCAATGCCGGCCACGCGTCGGCCTTGGTGCGCCGCCGGACCTCCCCCTTTCGCTGGACGAACGCCAGGGTGCCGAGGTAGGTGCGAATCGAGGATTCGCTGACATCGGGATACCGTGCACGAAGGTCACTGAACACCGTTGCCACGGAGACTTTTCCGCCAGCCGTGTCGATGCATTCGCCGATCGCGTGGGCGATGTTGACGTACTCGCTGCCGCCCCATCGTCGTAGTCCCCACGTAGTTCGGCTGGTGCGTATGAACTTATCCTTCTGTGAGAGAACGGCTTTGATCCGATCCACAGTGACTCCCGTGGAGTCGGGCCGTTCGATCACGGCGTGGATGGCCTCGGCGGTGGCCGGAGCGCGCAGGAGATGAAGCGCGGCTTCAACCATGTGCAGGGTGGTATCGCCCGCCCACCGCACCCAGGAGTCGCCGAACCGGCGCAGTTTCGGCTGGGTCTCCAAGAAAATCAGCGCCACTCCGGTCGACAGCCCCAGGCCTCTCAGCGCATCGAGCAAGGTGTCGGTGGTAGGTGCGCCCTGGTCGTCGAACACCGCCGTCACCGCGGCCAGCACTTGTGAATGAGACCCACCAGCGTCCATCCACCCGTCGCGGCTGACGTAAGGGCCGGCGATGTTCAGCAGCACCGCGGCGGTCTGGCTGGCGGGGTCTATGTTCAGCCGGAGCAGGTCCAGTTCGGCGACGTCCGCGGGAACGTACGGGCCCAGGCGTTGCCGGACGCATTCGGCGTGCTCGCCGACTTCATGGTGGGCTGGGTCGCTGAGCAGTTCGGCGAACCGTGCTCGGGCCCGCGGGAGGTTGCGGCTGACCGAGACCGGGTTGACGCCGAGACGCTCGGCTAGGACGCGCTGGGGGACCGGCTCTGACGCCCACACCTGGCCAGAAAGAATCTCGCGGTCGAAGTCGTCGAGTTCCCCGACGAGGCGGGTCACCGCGGCGTCGGCGCCGACCCGGCCGGCGGCAATTGTTTCGCGGCGAACCTGGACTGCGTGTTCTGCGGCCTCGATCAGTGCGCGCACGGCCGCCTCACCCAACTTGGGACGCCGCAGCAGCGTCTCGGGGGTTTGGTCGGCAACGTCGGCCCAACGAGGGAACTGCTCGGCGTAAGTTCCCAGTCGCCGAGGCAAGCGCGTGTACGGAATCGTGAACGGCCCGATGGTGTCGAAGTCCGGGATCAAGTCACACAGGCGGACATTGAGCTGAGTAGGGTCGTCCCACCAGTCTGGATCTCGCATCGCATCGACGAGATCCCGTCTGCGAACCATGCCGCGTTCGGGCGTGCTCATGGCCATCCGCTCGCCGTGGACGAGATGCGCTGGCGGTAGCGGTCCGGAAGATAAGCGCGATGGGCAGGACTGAACTTGCCGGCGTCGAACACCACCAACTGCCCTGTGTGTCGGCGCCCGAGCTGCCAGCCGTCGACGTCGGTCCACCAGGGGTTGGCGAGCAGCTCCGCGTCGGTCAGATCGTCAGGGTCGACGACCGCGACGCGCTCCATCTCCAGGACGCGCACGCCCGCAACGTGCGTCCACCGGGCCGGCGCAACGGGTGCCGGTATCGTCGCTGCGGCCTCACGGTCGGACGTGATGTCGCCGCCAGGATTGATCGCGATCTTCCACACCGCTTCCGAGCCGATGATCACGATGCGCTCAGAACCGGTGTCGAAGTCGTACTGGGTCGCGGCGCCGCAGGCCAGCAGAACGGCCAGCGCGTCGCTGGTGAGCTTTTCAACGGGCTTGGAAGCGTGTCCCCGCCGTAGCGCGAGCCACATGCCGAACGCTTGCAGCTCGACGGTGCTGAGACCTGCAAGCGCATCTTTCATGACTCCCCCTGGAAGACGGTCGATTTCACTGATCCGGGTCAGCAGCTGTGCCACGGTGGGAGTGTGGGTCATGCGCTCGCCCCGAGGCGGACGTGGTGGGAGTTCGAGAAAGCCAATCGCACAAGCATCGTGGCCGCGCCTCTAAAGTGGAGTGGACTGGGTGTTGCCGTCACACGGCGGCCCCCACAGTCCACGGCGGGCGGCGTGGGCCTGGTGCTCAGCGGCCGTTATGTCGGCGTAGCGGCTCACCGGCTTGTCGTCGTACACGTAAGAGCGAGCCATCCCGGCTGCGGCCGCCATCACCGAGAAGTTCCGCCCGTCCGCCAGTTCGATGTAGGACAAGCTACGTCCGTACCGGTCGCGGGAATCCTGCGTGGGATCTTCGACGAGCGCCACACGCTGACCAGTCAGTGTGTCGGCCGCGAACTTCGCCGCCTCGTGGGCCCAACAGCCGACAGACCAGCCCCGCTTGTGCAGCTCTGGAGCATCGATGCCCAACACACGCACCCGAAGGCGACCCCGTGTGTCATCGCGGACATCGAGGGTGTCCCCGTCCACAGCCCGCAGCACGGTGGCGGTTGTGGGGGAGGGTGTGGCTCCGGCAGGCGGGGCGGAGGGCGCACAGGACGTCAATGCCGCGATCACAAGGCACGCGATGCCAAGGGCCGTGACCGCCTGAACGCGTTGCGGCGCAGACGATTCTGGACCCCCAGCGTTAGCGGGCTGGCAACGCGGCTCGCCAGGAAGTGTGAAACAGCGCTGCCTGCCGCGACGAACGACGTACCCGCGTCCACAGGACGAGCACAGCGGGCGGCGGTCCTCCGGCGATGCGGTGCACGGCGTCGGACTCGACGCCCGTGGACGAAATACCCACCGCGCCCCGCTGTAGTTATTGCCTCGGCGCACGTCTCAATCACCGTCCTCACGGGGTTGCCGTCCCTCGAAGGTCAAGGTGTCGAGGTACGCGTCGTGGTAACGGGTGATGGCCATCCGTTCGGTGGTGAACTGCTCCAGGACGCCGGTGATGAGCGGTTGTCCGCGCAGAGACGACGCCATGCGGTCGTAGGGCCAGTGACCGAAGCTCATCAGGTCGATGCCCAAGGTCTGCTGCGGGTACTCGCGGGCCTCGGTGATGTCGTTGCGAACCGCTTCCAACTCAGTCTCCAGGCGGCGCAGCGCTGAGGCCGCTCGGCGCAGGTGCCGGTCGCGCTGCTCCCTGAGCAGGTCCACGCACTCGGTCCACGTGGGAATGGCGTTGCGGGGGAGGTAGACGTGACCGGCTCTGCCGCGGACGGCCTGGGGGAGGAGGCCGTCTGCAGCCATCATCTTGAGAACGTCGGTCGGAATGCCGCACGCCTCTGAGGCCTCCGAGAGTTTGGCCAAGCCGGGGTCAGTCATCGCTGCGTTCGATTCCCTGCCGGTGATTTGCTTCCGCCCGTTCGAGCACGGTGCCGGGAAGCTCGTCGGGGACAGGGGTGGCCACAATCGCTGTGGCGAGGGCAATTTCGATTGCGCCTGTCGCCCAATCGAGCACGGGGGACTCCGGCGCCTCGTTCCAGGGAGTGTCGACATCGACGGTCACCGACACCGGAACGGGCAGGTCCAGGGCCGCCAATTCAGTCCGCACGGCGGCGGCGAGCTGCTCGCCATACGCGATCAGTTCGGTGCGTGCCTGAGCGTCTACGGCGTCTCGCAAGTCTTGCAGCGCAACTAGGGCGGCATCTTGGGCCTCATCTTCAGGCGTTGCGGGCGTGGGGTTTTCACGCTCGGCGGCCTGCCATGCCTCGATTTCCTCGGAGGTCGGCAGCGGTGGCGGATGGCCTTGCCGGATCTCGATGCCCTCGTCTGAGGCCCGTTGCAGAGTGCGTGGGTCAAGCTCGCGGCCGTAGGTGTAGATGACGCCGGGCGCGGTGACTGCCGTCTCCCGGCGCTGTATCTCGGCTTCTGCACGGTCGATGTCGTCGAACCAGCTGGAGGCGTCGTTGTCGAAGAGAAGCCGTTCGGGGTGCAGCGCAACGGTCACCGGTTCGGTGCGATGCCGCCACAGGTCCCACTCGTCGTGTCCGACTGCGGCGCGCAGCGCATCACCCACCACGGCGGCCTCCCAGGAGCCCGGGCGGCCAGCCAGAATCGCGTCGATGCCGCCGACGTTGGCAGCTGCACCCGCCAGTGCGTCGGTCACGAACGCGCCCCAGTCGATCGCCAAGGGATCGGCGTGGGGATCGGGTTCCCAAGAGCCGTCGGACTTTTGGCGGACGGGCCGGTTGGTTAGGCGCGCCGCTTCGGTGAGGACGCGCACGGCATCGTCGAGGATCGCATCGTAGGTGCGGGCGTCGTCGACAACGCTACTGCCGACGTCCGCGTAACCGGTATCAGCCAGGGCTGCGCCCAGAATCTCGCGATAGGGTCGGCCGATCGTCGATGCCAACGCGTCCAGCCTGGCTCGGGCGGGTAATCCGCGCAGTCCGTTGGACCGCCACTGCGACAGATTGGCCGGCGTCATTCCAGCTCGCCGCGCTATCTCGGCGTCGGAGATCGACGGATGCGATTGCTTGTACCAGTCGACCAATTCCACCAGGCGCGTGCTGGGTGCCATGCACCCAGCATGATCCGCATACACACTCATGTCAAGCACCGCTAATCGACAGCATTAAGCGTTACTTAACATAATAACCCTTATCGGCATACAAAGCATGCGAGTTTCATTTAGTGAAAGAACTTGCGCCCCTGGACGACTGGCTCGATTGTCCTGGTTGTGACGGGTG
>NZ_JBYTCM010000047.1:0-7039 GCF_058790275.1 Mycobacterium sp. FW102-FHT13B02 | reverse complement strand
TCACGACGCCACGCCGAAGCCCGGGTGGGTCCCGAATCAGACCGTCACACTGGTCCCGAATCAGACTGTCACCGCCAAACTTCCCGTCTGCGGTGCGTCCCGGGTAGTTGGGGTTCGGGTCCTTCGGATCGGTCGGTGTGTCCTTTTTGAACCCGTAGTCCGTCATCTGCACAGTCGGGTCCCCGTTGTGCCCGTCCTCGGGGAACTGCAGCGACTCCAGCGGGGCGAGTGCGGCAGTGATCTGCTCGGCCACGACCTTGTCGACGGCTACGAGCTGGGTCACCGCGGCCTGGATCGCCTGCGCATGGGCCACGGCCTCCTGCTGCCTGGCCACGGTGCTGCGCATCAGCCCACCCCAGGACTTGTCTGTGACTGAGAAGTCTTGTCCGACAGTGAATCCGGCTTCTTCGGCTTCGGTGATTGCGTCGAGCACCTGACGTTTAGCCCATGCGATGTCGCCGGCGCCATTGGTGGCGTGGCCGGCCGCCGCGTATAGCGCATCGCCCGCGCCCCGGACTTTCACCAGGTCGCCCCAGCTTCGTTCGGCCGCAGCATCGGCGGCGGTGCCTTCCCAGGTGGTGCCGCCGGGTCGCAGCATGCCGGTGTGGATGGTCTCGAAGTGCCCTTCCCAGTGCGCCGCCGTCGAGCGCCAGTGGGTCGCTGCGGTTTCTAGGTGGGTGGTGTCCCAAGCTTCTATGTCCGCTCGGGTCAGAGCACCACCGACGTAGACGGGCATCAGACCTGAATGGTGGTGCTGATTGTCTGCGCGTTGCCGCTGTCGGTGCTGATGTACTCCCCTGCCGCGGCGCGCAGCGTCGTACCAGTAGAGGTGGCCCGCTCGGTCAGCTGGGCTGCGAGCGCGTTGACCAGCGCGTGACCGTGCGCGACCGCTGCGGTGGTTGCCTGGGTCAGGTGGCCGGCGGCCGCGGGTGCTGGGACGGGGATCGTCGATGCCGAGAGATCGCATACGCCGGCATGGGACAGCAGGCCCGCGCTGTCAACGGCGATACGTTCCCCCACGTTGGGCAGTCTAAAACGGCTTGTGGGGTGTGGCCGACGCCTGTTTATTCGCGGACTGCTTCGCAGCTGCCCCTTCCTCGTACTGGCCGCGTTTGTGCGTTGTGGTGGTGCCCGTCAAAGCTCGACCGTGGTCGACCGCGTAGCGGCATCGGCCTTGACAGGCACCACCACAACGTTCACCACAATTGCGGGCGAGGAAGGAAGCTCTATCCGATGAAATACCTGATCAGACCCAATTTGCTAGCCGTGATAGCACAGCTAGCAAAGGAGTTGGATCAACCGCGGCTGCTGGCATTCTCGTCGCTCCCGCCGATACCGTCATTGGGGTGCAGTTGCGGCATATTTGCGAAGTGTGCGGCCTCGAGGAAATCCTGACGCCGGAAGATGCCTTCGAGGCCGGGTGGGACTACCCGCCGAGAATAGGCACGTTCGGCATACTCGGGCCGCGCACGTGCGCCCAGTGCCAAGTCAATCAAACGGCCTGGTGGGCGATGGTCGTGGACGGGCACGCGACTGACATGCTCAGCCCAAAGCAACGAGCGGCGCTCGCACGAATCATTGACGAGCCAGGGAGCGTCGCGGTCACGGAGTGACGCAACACCGTTCGTCGGTGCCCAGCCGTTCAGGGTTCGAAGTGTGAGCGGAATCCTTCGAGCCAATCCGCCCGCCCAGGGCCGCTGAGATTGGCCGGCACCCACAGTTCGGCGTCGTCGGGGCTGTCGGCGTCTCCGGCGGAGACGCGTTCGTGGGCGGCGAGATATCCGGCGGTGTGCATGCGGTCGGGCTGCGAAAAGACGGTCTGCATAGTGGCGAGGTTGGTTTGGAAGTCTTGATAGGCGGTACGGCGTTCGTCGGGTGTGGCGTAGTCGTCGCCGTAGCGGTCGAGCCAGGCGGCCCAGTGCTCGGCAGAACCCGGCTGCGGCGGTGTGGCTGCCTGCGGCGTGTCTGCGTTCACGTCTCTTACGGTACGGCGCCGGTCTGACATGTTGGATTCCTCCATGACTGTTTCCCCAGCTGAGAGCATCTTGCTAGCTTGTGATAGCACGGCTAGCTAGCAGCCGTGCTGGGTGAGGTAGGCGTCAAGGGCTTGGTCGGTGATGGAGGCGATGCTGATGGTGCGGTCGCCGGTTTCGTAGCGGAGTTTGTCGACGGCTTTACCTAGGCGGTTTTTGGTGGAGGGCCGGATTCTGACGTTGTGCTGCTCGGTCAGTCGCTCGACCCCTCCCCCGGCCTGCGACGCCGGCTGTTGCAATGGGGTGCTCGGCGCGGGTTCGGGTGGCGCGGCCGGGGCGGTGAGAACCGGTGGCCGGTCCGGGATGGCGTCGGCGGGGTGGCCGGTGGTGCGGGTGATGGCCGGCTTGCGTGCGGTGCTCATGCGTGGGCTCCGATGGTGATGCCGAGTTCGTCGAGCAGGTCGTCGTAGGCGACTTGCAGGCTCAGGGCGCGGCCGCCTTTGAATTTGTGCATGGGCACTTCGGCGCTGTGGGCGTCTTGGCGGGCGCCGAGGTCGGGTATGACGGTGCGGGCGACCAGGTCGCCGTAGGCTTCGCGCAGCTCGCGCTCGCGATCGATGTGCTCGCCTTTGTTCTGCCGGCGGGAAATGATGATCTTGGCCAGCTCCAGGCGCGGGTTGGGCCGCAGTTTGACCTTCTGGACGGTGGTTTCCAGGCGGGTGACGCCTTTGACGGAGTCTTTCGTCGGCTCGGTGATGGCGTACACGGTGTCGACGGTCAGCAGGACCGCGAATAGCAGCTTGCCCAGGCTGGGCGGGCAGTCGAACAGCACCGCGTCATACGGCGAGAGGTCCAGACCCTCGAACGCGACATCGAGGCGGAACACCAGGTCGGATGCGCCGCTGGATTCGGCGTTGGACAGGTCCAGGTGAGACGGGATGAGGTCGATGCCATCCCAGTCGGTGGCCACGACGGCGTCGATGGCTGATCCGGCTTCGGTGCGGTCCATGAGGTCGGCGGTGGTGAGCTGGCCGTCTTCGGTGTAGACGCCGAGGCCTTCGGTGGCGTTGGCCTGCGGGTCCATGTCGACGATGAGTGCGCGGCCGCCGCGGTGGCTGATGGCGCTGGCCAGGCCGAGGGTGGTTGCGGTCTTGCCGACGCCGCCTTTTTGGTTGGCCAGGGCGTGCCGTTTGGGCTGCATGGTGTGTGTCCTCCGTAGTCGAGCTAGCTGCGATAACTACGATTGCTAGTGTTGCTAGCATAGTGCAGATAGCTATGCTAGCAACACTAGCAATCGAAAGTCGGACCGCGTGTCGGAGCAATCCTGGGTTCTTGTCGTGAACGATCTGAGGCATGCCGCGGCACCTCAATCGCATGATCTACATCGACGACTCCGGACACCCCCAATCCGGGATGGTCGTGTACGGCTGGGTCGAATTCAGCCCAGACCACTGGGGATCCGTGCTCCGGTGCTGGCTGGACTCCCGAAAAATGCTGTGGCGTGAGTACCGGGTGGCCATCCAACAAGAGCTACACACCACGGATTACGTGAACGGTCGTGGCCGTATCTCCAAAAACATCCCTGACCGGCACATACACAACGGAACTGAGTTCTGGAAAGACTTCGGCCGGGAGGTTGCGGTGCAATGTTTGGACACGCTGCGGTGTGCCGAAGGGCTCGTCGTCGGCGCCGTCTACCGCAGGGGTGACCCTGCGCGCCTTGCCGACACGAAACGGGAGCTCTACCGCGATCTGATCATGCGGTTTGAGAACGAACTGGCCACCACCGACTCGCTGGGCGTAGTTGTCATGGACGGGGACGGCAGCGACAGCAGTTACCGAAGCACGCATCGTCAATTGAAGTTGGATGAACGCCGCATCATCGAAGATGCGATCCACCTCGACTCGAAGACGTCGCAGCTTGTGCAGATGGCCGACTTGGTGGCGTGGAGCGCATACGCGGCCGTTGACCGTCATCCGCGGAACGAGTTCGCTTGGGGGTGGTACGAAAACTACCTGGCTGAGCGTGATCCGAGCCGGCAACCAAAGGAACTTGCCCCTAGAAACAGCTAGACCCCCTTATCCACAGGTGTGGGGGGGTCTGCGATGACCACAATACACCGGATTGGGTGTATTGCGTACTTTTTAACCGGTTTCGGTCAGTCGACGTCAGTCGGCGCATACAGTTTGGTTGTCCTGGTGAAGAGCCAGGGAAGTGGGGCCGGGAGCCAGCACGTTTTGCTTGGTCGCCCGGTTTTCGCGTCTCTAGCGTGTCAGCACCTCGACGACCTGTGAGCGTAGGCTTGGGCACTGTAGCCGACCCATCGCGGTGGGTTTGGAAGTGAGCCGCAGGATTACTCGCCGGACGACGAGGTCTGCGGCTCGCGGCGTTTCCGGGGAGTAGTGCACAACCGCTTTGAAACGTTAAAACCCGCCCCCTGCCGGGGAACGGGTGGTGTGCCGTAACTGTACAGCGGCACGTTGTCGGCCTGTGCTGTAACACTTGTTGCATGTTTCCGTTTTCCGAGAGCGGCGGTGTTCTTCATCTTTCTGATCGCGCTGCCGAACGTATGTATCAGCTGCGGTCGCCATTGTTCGATGAAAAGGCGCGTACGGCCCGCGAGCCTTTAAAGGAGCTCAGGGCATACAAGGTGGCCGTGTTGTCTGGGGGCTGGGTGCGGGCGTACACCGGCTACGACGTCAACGACAACACGCGCTACATGGTGGATGTTCTGTTCGCTCCCGGTGAGGTCATCGCGATTGAAAGCACGTGGGACCCAGAGCGCGGGCCTGGTGAGCGCGATGGCTTCCCGCAGATGTCCAAGGAGGAACGTGAGCAAGCGTGGAAGGACTCCTGGCCGGAATGATGTGCTGTGGCCCTTCGACCAGCCAAGGGGCCTGGTGTGCTATCTGGGCTAGCAATGCTAGCTAGCGGCGAGCCGTGACCGGCGACTTCCGGCCCGGCGCGCACGCGAGGATGGGTGCGGCCGAGCCGGAGAGCCGGGGTTATGTGCTGCGGGCGACCAGTACGACCAGTACCGGGACCATCGCGATTAACACTGCGGCGGCGGCCGGGTCGCGGAACATGAGCACTGTGGTGTCCACGGCCCACAGGGCGAGCAGCATCAATATCGGGTAGTTCAGGCCGCCGGGTCTCCACCAGGGATTTATCATGGTGGGGTCCCTCCTCTCTGTTGGGAGATCGGATACAGCAGTCGCCTCCGCGTACCTGGCCGGGTTTGTCTGAGGCGGCTGCTCTGTTTCATGGTGTTGTCGGTTCCGTTGCTGCGTAATCAGGGTTTCCTCTCTGGGGTTGTTCGGCTCGGACCGTATCGGGGTTCACAGATGAACGCCACGAGCAAGACCACTCGGTCTCAAACTCGCACCGTAGACGGTGAGGTGTTGGTACACCCACCACCTGTCAGACAATCTCGCTGCGCCCAGTACCTCCCTTCTCTGCGTCCTGGAGCGCGGCCCCTGAGGGGAAGGCCACGCACCTAAATTCTCGTACAACCTCGCGATCGCTATTCTTCAACAAATCCGATTTCTGTGTTTACAACACACCTTTGGGCACAACTTGTGCGCAAGTGCGTTGCGGTGTAGCGAATCGCGCGAGTATCGGCGTTCACCGGATGGGTGTTCATAGCGGGAACGATTTCACACAATTCGGACATCCCGAATCTTCGCCGAGCTGGACTGGCTGGCCGTGGCCGAGCGAGATGGGTGGTGTGGTGCTCGCTGCCGGCCCGGTAGGTGTGTGCCTGGGCAGTGAACGATCCCGTCGGTTCCTGCGGGATCGCGTTCAGGTCCCTACTCAGAGAGGTATCGATAAGCGGTCGCGCGGCCGATACCGAAAGCTGCGGCGAGTTCGGCGACTGGTTCGCCGGTGGCGGCGAGGCGGCGTAGTTGTTCTTGGCGTTCGAGGTTGAGTTTGTGGGGTTTGGTCGCCGGCAGGCTTCGAGCTCGGCGTGACTCGCGCGCGGCGGCGCGCCGTTCCTTGCCCAGCTCGAGCTCGAGTTCGGCGAGGGTGGCCATGATGGCTGCGACTGCACGCCCCGTTGGGGTGGCGGTGTCGATGCCTTCGCGTATGGCGCGCACCAGGATTCGGCGCTCACTGAGGTCGGCGATGGTTCGGGTGACTTCGGCTACTGAGCGGCCGAGCCGGTCGATCGCGGTAACAACCACGGTGTCGCCGGCCCGGGCGTAGTCCAGCAGGGCGGCCAGGCCGGGGCGTGTGGTGTTGGCGGCGCCGGAGAGTTTGTCGGTGTAGATCCGGTCAGCGTGGACGCTGGCGTCCGCCAAAGCGGCCAGCTGCGCATCGAGATCCTGACCGAAGGTGCTGACGCGGGCGTACCCCAAGGTCGTGGCCATACCTGCACTGTCTCATTGGCCACCGACAGCGGGGATTTGAGACACGCCGTGTGAGACAGGAAATGAGACACCGCGACCTGGCCCAACGAGCGGGGGAGGGGAGGGCCGCGGCCGTGTCTCGTTTCTCTACAAACGAGACAGGCCTGCGCGGGCCCTGATTAATCAGCCGTTGTGCTGGTTGCCCGGGTTTCGTTTGCGGTCCACAAACTGATGGAAGTCGAACGGAGTCGACGCGCCGCTGCACTCACCATCGATGAGCGCAGCGCGCAAGGCTTGCAATCGCTCTACGTGATCATCAGATTCAGACTCGTCGATTGACTCGGTAATACCGGGTTGATCCAGCCAGCGCTCACCGTCGGCGCCGTCTTCCCATGGCGCGTATTCATCTTCGGGGAGAGGTGCGTCAAAGTCTTGTGGGACAACTAAATTTGGCATTTGACGGAACTTGCGTTGGCGGTCGCGCGGTGCGCCATCCTCATTGGCGTCGTCTCTGCGCACGTCAGTCATGTGGACGAGTCTGCCCTGGTCGACGCTGCTGCGATAGGTCAGCGGTGCGGCCAGGGCTTGCCCGTTGCGTTCAATCGATTGCCCGCCCACGATTGGGCCCGAAGGTTCCTCGAGCAATGATCAGAACCTGTGGATGAGCCTTGGTAGGGCGGCGTGAATGTGGGCGCGCCTTCCCGGGGATGATCACA
>NZ_JBYTCM010000046.1:0-7183 GCF_058790275.1 Mycobacterium sp. FW102-FHT13B02 | reverse complement strand
TGGCGGTGACAGTCTGATTCGGGACCAGTGTGACGGTCTGATTCGGGACCCACCCGGGCTTCGGCGTGGCGTCGTGACGGCTTGATCTGGACCCACTTCCGTGGCGTCAGGAGGACCCGCATCCAGCGGTCCTCGCGGCACCGGAAGTGGGTTTCGGGATGAGGGTGCGTGTGGAACTGTTCGCTGCGATCCGTCGGGACGCCCGGGTCGAGGGCATGTCGATCCGAGCGCTCGCACGCAAGCACCAAGTCGGACGCGGCACCGTTCGCCGGGCCCTCACGTCCGCGGAACCACCGCCGCGGAAGACCCCGGTGCGTTCCTCGCCCCGGTTGGATCCGTTCAAGTCGGCCATCGACGACATGCTCCGCGCCGACCTTGAGGCGCCGCGGAAGCAACGGCACACCGCCCGCCGGATCCACGTCCGCCTCATCGAGGAACACGACGCCATTGAGGTGTCGTACTCGACGGTTCGCGACTACGTCCGCATCCGCCGCACGCAGATCGGCCTCGAAGCTGGCCGCCGGGTCGAAGTCATGATCCCCCAGGAGCACGCGCCAGGCGCAGAAGCAGAAGTCGACTTCGGCGAGCTCTACGTCATCCTGGCCGGGGTGAAGACGAAGGTCTTCCTCTTCACATTCAGGTTGAGTTACTCCGGGAAGGCGGTGCACCGGATCTACGCCACCCAAGGCCAAGAGGCGTTCCTCGAGGGCCACATCGCCGCGTTCAACGAGATCGGCGGCATCCCCGCCCGGCACGTCCGGTACGACAACCTCACCGCCGCAGTCACCCGGGTCGTCAACGCGCGCGGTCGTGAGCGGGTAGAGAACGACCGCTGGGTGCTGTTCCGCTCTCACTTCGGGTTCGACGCGTTCTACTGCCAGCCGGGCATCGCCGGGGCACATGAGAAGGGCGGTGTGGAAGGCGACGTCGGCCGGTTCCGCCGCCAGCACCTCGTGCCCATGCCCGTCGTCGACTCGCTCGACGAGCTGAACGAGAAGGTCCGTGCCTTGGACGCCGCCGACGACCGCCGACGGATCTCGTCGCGGATCCGGACCGTCGGCGAGGACTTCGCGACCGAACGCGAGAACCTCGCGCCGCTCCCGGTCGAGGGGTTCGACCCCGGGCTGATGCTGAACCCGATGGTCGACCGCTCCGCGATGATCACCGTCCGCATGGCCCGGTACTCCGTCCCGGCGCGGTTCATCCACCGCCGCGTCCGCGTCTCCTTGCGCGCATCCGAGGTCGTCGTGTTCGACGGCCGACTCCAGATCGCCCGGCACGCCCGCGTCATCACAAGGGGTGGCCAGTCGGTGAACCTCGACCACTACCTCGAGGTGCTCAAGGGTAAGCCGGGCGCATTGCCAGGCTCCACCGCGTTGGCGCAGGCCCGCGAATCGGGGGCGTTCACGCCTGCGCATGAGGCGTTCTGGGCGAACGCCCGCAGGCGGCTCGGGGATGCGGTCGGCACCCGGGAACTGATCGACGTGCTCCTACTGCACCGCGCCATGGCCGCCGACGAAGTCGAAGCCGGGCTGCTCGCCGCAGTGAGCGTCGGTGCAGTCTCAGCTGATGTGGTCGCGGTCGAAGCACGCCTGCACACCACCCTCGCAGCGCCCACCGGGGCCAGTTCAGACCGTCATCCCGTTGCGCAGCCCAGCGATGGCGAACGACGAGATGGCGACGCCAAGCGCAGCCGGAAGGTCGTGTCCCTCACCGAACGCCTGCTGCTCGACCCGGCCGCGGTCATCGCCGGCCTCCCGCCCGACACCCGGCCGCTGCCGTCGATGGAGAAATACCAGCAACTGCTCGGCCGCCGCACCGGCACCGACCACCACCCCGACCCGATGAGTCCCGATGAGAGCGGAGCACCCCGATGAGCACAGTCACCAGCGTGACCACCACCTTGCGCCGCCGCCGCGGCCTGACCGAGGAAGCCGCCGTAGCGGCGGTCGACCAGGCCTGCCGGAGGCTCCGGCTCCCGACCATGCGGGCCCTGCTTGGCGACGCGGTCGCGGCGGCGAACAAGGACCAGTTGACCTACACCGGATTCCTCGCCGAGCTGCTCCTGGCCGAGTGCGACGACCGCGACCGTCGGTCCACCATCCGGCGCGTGAACGGCGCCGGGTTCCCGCGGAGCAAGTTCCTCGCGGACTTCGACTTCGACGCCAACTCGAACATCAACCCCGCCACCATCCACCAGTTGGCGACCGGCGAGTGGGTGCGGAAGGGCCAGCCGCTGTGCCTGATCGGGGATTCCGGCACCGGCAAGTCTCACCTGCTCATCGGCATGGGGACCGCAGCCGCGGAAAAGGGATTCCGGGTAAAGTACACCCTCGCCACGAGGCTGGTGAACGAGCTTGTAGAAGCAGCCGATGAGAAGCAGTTGGCCCGCACGATCGCTCGTTACGGCCGCGTCGACCTGCTCTGCATTGACGAGCTCGGCTACATGGAACTGGACCGCCGCGGCGCCGAACTCCTCTTCCAGGTCCTCACCGAGCGAGAGGAGAAGAACAGCGTGGCAATCGCGTCCAACGAGGGCTTCGCCGGCTGGACCAAGACCTTCACGGACCCGCGCCTGTGCGCGGCCATCGTCGACCGCCTCACCTTCGGCGGCAACATCATCGAAACTGGTACCGACTCCTACCGGCTGGCGTCGACCCGGTCAGGGAACGCGTCGCGGTGACGCAATCAACCGAGCCTGTTTCGTGCGCACGCCGCACCCGGTGGGCTGTCACTGCGTGCTGTCCCGCGTGGTCATCGGGCGCCCCCGAAGGATCCGGCGGCGTCGCTGGAGAACCCCGAGCGCCAGCACTACCAGCGCAGACGCGGCAGCGAGCGCGCCGATGAGTGTCGCCCGTGTCTGGATCCAGCTGGAGACCACCGCGGAGACGTCAGTGAGTCCGCCACCACGGCCCGCGGCGACCGGGGCGTCGCTGGTGGCCGCCGGGTACCAGTACCAGGCCAGATAGGCGCCGGTGAGCAGCAGGACGACAGCGGTGACCCGTGGGCCATGGCGGGCCAATCGCGCGACGTGGCGGGTGAGTCCGCTGCCTGCCGCGGCGGTGGCCAGGGCGAGCAGCAGCAGGACGGTCGCCGAGCCAGCAGCGTAGACACCGAAGACGAGCAGGAGCCCGGCATAGCTGTAGGTGGCCTGCGCCTGCGCGATGACCGCGAGGATCACCCCGAACGTGCACGACAGCGAAGCCAGCGCGTAGCCGACCCCAAACGCAGCCATCCGGGCAGTGGGTGGGAGTCCCGCGGCTGCCCGGCCGGGGATCCGAGGCACCCGCACCGAGACCGAGCGTCCGGCTAGCATCCACAGGCCGAGAACCACCAGCAGGATGCCGACGGCCAGGCCAAGCGACGGCGCGGCGCGAATCAGCCCTCGGGCGCCGGCGCTGACTACCAGGCCAGCTGCCGCGAGGGTGCCGGCGAACCCCACCGCCAACACGAGACCGGCCCGCAGCGCCCGCAGCAGCCGCACCGGGACCGTTGAGGCATCGGTGTCGCCGAGGGTGTGGGTGATCCAGGCCGGGAGTAGCGCGAACCCGCACGGGTTCACGGGCGCGACCATGCCGGCCGCGAAGGCGAGGGTGAGCAGTCCGCCCATGGGTCAGGCTCCGGCCTTTGCCAATTCGGCGGTGATCGTCGCGGCGTCGGGGTCGGTGGCGCGGAAGGTCACCGTGCCGTCGGCGTCGACGACGATCAGGGTGGACAGAGCGGCCACCTCGAATCGCCGGGAGAGTGCCGCGCCATCGTCGATTGCGGCCGGTACGTGTTCGGCGTCGACGGACTCCATGAAGTCGCCGATCAGGGCCTTGGATTCGCCGGGGTCCATGTCGACGGCGAGGAAGCTTGCCACGGTGCCGGCGTTCTCGGCGGTGGTGGCGGCCTCGCCGAGGGACCGGACGCCGTTGACGCATTCGCCGCACCCGACGGAGAAGAAGAACACCGCGGTGGGCTTCCCGTTGGCGGGCAGGCTGATCTGCTGGCCATCGACGCTGGTCACGGTGGCGGGTGAACCGGAACCGGCGGTCGCGGGGTCGGCACTGTTGCCGCAGGCGGTCAGGGTCAGCGATCCGGCGGCGAGTACGGCGGCGATCGAGAGCGCGGCGTGGTGGCGGCGGGTGATTCTCATCGGTTCTGCTCGTCCTTCGGGTCGACGTTTTCGTTGGTGGGCATGGGCGGGCAGCAGCCGTGGCCGGCGGTGCCGCCGCCGCGGCGGGAGATGGCAATCAGCGCGAGGATCGCCAGGGCGATCCCGGCGCCGATGACCCACGGGTTGCGGAGGAACGCGCCGATACCGGCGATCGCGCCACCGGCGATGAGGATGGGGAGCAGGGCGCAACAGGCGACCATGAGCAGCGCGGCGCCGGCTCCGAGGAGCAGGCCGCTGCCTCCCGGGCGATCGTCGTGGTTGGACATCATCGGTGTTCTCATTCCCTTCAGTGGGTATGGGTCAGCAGCAGCTGTGGCTGTCGTCGGCCGCGGCGGGCGCCTGGAGGCGGTTGAGCAGGCCGGTGGCGAGGGCGGCCCCGATCCGGCACGCCTCGGCCACCGGGACCACCTCCGCGCCGGGGTGCTCGGCCAGCCAGCCCGCGGCGTCCTCGGGGGAGGTGAAGTAGTGCACCTGGTTGCAGAAGGAGGAACGGATCGAGGTGATCTGCTCCGGGTTCACCAGCGACACCACCGCGGTGGGCGGATCGACGCTGGTTGCACCTTCTGTGGGGTCGACGTTGACCCGAACCGGCTCGCCGCTGACCGGGGAGGCCGACTCCACCTTTGCCGGGCGGTCCAGCAGGGCGGGGAAGATCAGCGTGTCCAGCGCACACCAGGTGTAGAGCTCCTCACCGGCCACGGTGAACCGGTGCGGGGTGGGGCGCAGGGTGAGGCCCTGGCCGATGATCCGGCCCTGATCGTCGTACTCGGTGTCCGGCACCGCCGCGAGACCGCGCCGTACGTCATCGAGGGTGCGGCTCGCAGCCGCGGCGAGTTGCTCGACGGTGACGGGGTCGCCGTCGACGAGCAGCCGCAGCAGCGGGATCAGCAGGCCGGCGTCAAGGCCGGTCTCCTCGGGTCGGGTGAGTCGTTGGGGCAGTTGGGTGCTGAGGTCCGACATCGCGGATGCCTCCTTCGTTGAGTGGGGTGGGTGCGGGTCAGGCGCAGCAGGAGAGCTTGGAGACGTCGGTGGTGAAGGCCTTCGCGACGATCCGGATGCCCTCGGTCATGGTCAGGTAAGGCGCCCAGGCGTCGGCGACCTCGGCGATGGTCTTGCCGATGATGTGGACGCCCGCGGCGGCCAGTTCGCCGGCGTCCTTGGCGACCGCGGTCAGGCCGAGGATCTCGCCGGTGTCGGCGTTGGCGACCATCTTGATGAAGCCGCGGGTGTCCCGGTTGACCAGCGTTCGCGGCACGTATTCCAGCGGGAGCACCCGGCAGTCGCAGCGGATCCCGGCCGCGAGGACTTGGGCCTCAGTCATCCCGACTGCGCCGATCGCGGGACTGGTGAACGTGACCCGGGGCAGCCGCATGTAGTCCACCGACCGCTCGGCGTCGGTGAAGGCGTTCTCGGCGACCACGGTGCCGTGGTGGGCGGCGACATAGACGAACTCGGGGTGCCCGGTCACGTCACCGGCCGCCCAGATCCGCGGGTTGGAGGACTGCAGCTGGTCGGTGACCACGATCTCGCCGACCTCGCCAGTCTTCACCTCGACCGCGTCGAGGTTGAGCCCGTCGGTCACCGGTCGGCGGCCGAGAGCGACCAGAACCTCGTCGGCGCGGAACTCCTGCGCGCCACCGGAGACGTCCGCGGTCACCACCACCTGGCCGGTGGCGGCGTCGCGGGTCACGCGGGTCGGGACCGCTCGGCGGACCACCCGGATGCCCTCATCGGCGAAGACCTCCTGCAGCGCCTTGGAGACCTCCGACTCCTCCTTCGACGCGAGCCGGGACCGAACCAGCAGGGTCACCGTCGACCCGAGCCGGGCGAACAGCTGCGCCTGCTCCAGGGCCACGTAGCCACCACCGAGCACCAGCAGCGAGTCGGGGACCTCGGTCAACTCCATCGCCGTAGTCGAGGTCAGGTACCCGGCCTCCTCCAACCCTTGGATCGGCGGGGCCCAGGGACGGGACCCGGTGGCCACCAGGTACTGCGCTGCCTCGATGGTCTCGACGCTGCCATCCGCCGCGGCGACCTCGAGCAGGGGCGAATCCGGAGTGCCGGCGAACGCGGCGTTGCCGCGGCGGACCTGCCAACCGTAGGAGTCGGCGACGTCGACGTACTTCTCACCCCGCAGGGCCTCGACGAGATCCTGCTTTCCGCCGATCAGGGCCGGCATGTCCACCGCGCCCGCGACGCTGGCGATGCCCGGGAACCGGGTCGGCGCGTCCGCGGCCACGTGCCGGGCCTCCGCGGCTGCGATCAGTGCCTTCGACGGCACGCAGCCGGTGTTCACACACGTGCCGCCGAACGTGCCACGCTCGACCATCACCACCGACTTGCCCAGAGAGGTCGCACGAATGGCCGCCGCGAACGCACCGCCGCCGGATCCGATGATCGCGAGGTCGTACCTGGTCTGCATCCCGATTCCTCCCAGAACTGTTGGGAAACGCTCCTGATGCAGCGATACTGGACCTTCCAGTAAAGGGGAAGGTCAAGCGAGACCTGCGACACGATGGAGGCCGGGATGCGGATCGGAGAACTCGCCGAGGCGGCAGGCACGACCACCAAGACTCTGCGGTTCTACGAAGAGCAAGGGCTGCTGCCCCCGGCCGAACGCACACCGGCCGGCTACCGCGACTACACCCCCGACGCGGTCAGCCGGATCGACTTCGTCCACCGCGGCCAAGCGGCCGGGCTCACCCTCGCCCAGATCAAGCAGATCCTCGACATCCGCGACCACGGCCAAGCTCCCTGCGGCCACGTACGTGACCTGCTGGACGCGCGCCTTGCCGACATCGACGCGCAGATCGCCGACCTCACAACACTTCGCGACAACGTGGCTGCGCTCCGCGACGATGCAGCCCTCCCAGAGCCCGAAACCTGTAGCCCCGATCAGGTCTGCAGATACCTATAGCCCTCGCCACTCGGCAGTGACCACCGAGACCAAGGGCGTGATTAGCCGGTGCCAGGTGGGTCCCAGTAAGGCCGTCATCGTGGTCCCAGATCGGGTTGACACAGCCA
>NZ_JBYTCM010000045.1:0-7826 GCF_058790275.1 Mycobacterium sp. FW102-FHT13B02 | reverse complement strand
AAGCTGGTAACGGTGCGTGCTAGCGAGGTGCGAGTTCCGCGCGGTAGCCATCCGCTTCATTGATTTTTACATCGATACCGCCGCGGTGGCCGTCAGGGTGTCGAAGCCGGGCGGAGGTGCACACCCCGCCGGTTGGTGATCTTGCTCACAGGTGGCGCTTTGACGGCACTCGTCCGGGGGCGAGAATCGGCGAAGGTCGGGTGGGTCGTCGGGAGGAAGTGGCGTGTTGGGTGCCCCTTTGAATCATCGGGCTCCTAACTCTGTTGGGGTCGGTTGCAGTAGCCGAGCATTGGTCTCCGGTAACTGATCCCCACGGAGGCACTGCTGATTATGGCTGAACAACGCCAACTACATTTAGCCGGGTTTTTCTCGGCCGGCAACGTCACTCATGCGCATGGCGCGTGGCGCCATGTCGGTGCGACGAACGGTTTTCTGACTGGCGAGTTCTACAAGCAGATTGCGCGGACCCTGGAGCGGGGCAAGTTTGATCTGTTGTTTCTTCCCGATGGCCTGGCCATCGAAGATAGCTATGGCGATAATTTGGAGACGGGGGTCGGTCTGGGTGGCCAGGGCGCGGTGGCGCTGGAGCCGACCAGCGTGATAGCGACGATGGCTGCGGTGACCCAGCGATTAGGTCTGGGCGCTACGGTTTCGACGACCTACTACCCGCCCTATCATGTGGCTCGGGTGTTTGCCACGCTCGACAATCTGTCTGATGGCCGGATCTCGTGGAATGTGGTCACGTCGCTGAACGACTCCGAGGCACGCAACTTCGGTGTGGATGAGCACCTTGAGCATGACATCCGATACGACCGGGCTGACGAATTCTTGGAGGCCGTCAAGAAGCTATGGAGTTCTTGGTCCGAGGATGCCTTGTTGTTGGACAAGGTTGGCGGTCGGTTCGCTGATCCCAAGAAGGTTCAATACGTCAATCATCGCGGCCGCTGGTTGTCGGTCCGTGGCCCGTTGCAGGTTCCACGGTCCCGTCAGGGTGAACCGGTCATCTTGCAGGCCGGCTTGTCGCCGCGGGGGCGTCGCTTCGCGGGGCGCTGGGCTGAAGCGGTATTCAGCGTCTCGCCCAACCTCGACATCATGCGCGCGGTCTATCAGGACATCAAAGCTCACGTTGCGGCCGCGGGGCGTGACCCGGAGCAAACAAAGGTATTCACCGCGGTGATGCCGGTGCTCGGTGAGACAGAGCAGGTGGCCCGGGAACGTCTGGAATATCTCAATTCGCTGGTGCATCCCGAAGTGGGTTTGTCGACGCTATCCAGCCACAGCGGCTTGAATCTCTCCAAGTATCCGCTGGATACGAAGTTTTCCGACATCGTCGCCGATCTCGGGGATCGTCACGTGCCGACCATGTTGCAGATGTTTTCCGCCGTGGCCGGTGGCGGTGCGGACCTGACGCTGGCCGAACTGGGCCGCCGATACGGCACCAACGTCGGGTTTGTGCCGCAGTGGGCCGGAACTGCCGAACAGATCGCTGATCAATTGATTAGTCACTTTGAGGCCGGGGCCGCTGACGGATTCATCATTTCGCCGGCGTATCTGCCGGGTATTTACGAGGAGTTCGTCGACCAGGTGGTTCCGCTGCTGCAGCAACGTGGTGTGTTCCGTACCGAGTACGAAGGGACAACGCTGCGTGAGCACCTTGGGTTGGCTCACCCTGAAGTCGGGAGCATCCGATGACCACCACCGATGTTGATCATGACGTTCTTGCCTACAGCAACTGCCCGGTTCCCAATGCACTACTGACAGCGCTGGAGTCAAACCTGTTGGCCGGCAACGGGATTTCGCTGAATGTGCTCAGCGGCGCGCAAGCAGGGTTGCATTTCACCTACGATCATCCCGCTTACACCCGCTTTGGTGGCGAAATTCCACCTCTTATCAGTGAGGGCCTGCGGGCGCCGGGACGCACCCGCCTGCTAGGCATCACCCCTCTGGCCGGTCGGCAAGGGATCTATGTCCGTGTTGACAGCCCGGTGACATCACCGGAGCAGCTGCGGGGCCGGCGGGTGGGTGTGTCGGGTGCAGCGATCCGCATCCTCACCGGCGAGTTGGGCGATTATCGGCACTTGGACCCGTGGCGGCAAACACTGATCGCGCTGGGTACCTGGGAGGCGCGGGGACTTTTGCAGACCCTGCACATCGGGGGGATAGGGGTCGACGACGTCGAGTTGGTGCGTATCGAAAGCCCTGGCGTCGACGTGCCCGAAGAGCGGCTGGAAGCAGCGGCCAGTGTCAAAGGCGCTGACCTGTTTCCCGACGTGGCCGGCCACCAGAGGGACATCCTGGATAGCGGCAACGTTGATGCGCTGTTCACCTGGTTGCCCTGGGCGGCGGAGTTAGAAGATCTCAGCGGAGCGCGGGTGCTCGCCGATCTCGGCGATGACCAACGAAGCCGGTATGCCAGTGTCTGGACGGTCAGCGCTCAGCTGGTTGACGAGCGACCCGACCTGGTGCAACGACTCGTCGACGCGGCGGTCCAAGCCAGCCGTTGGGCACAGGCCCATCCCGAGGAAACCGTTGGCATCCATGCCGCCAACCTCGGGGTCGCGCCCTCGGCGATCGGACGCGGTTTCGGCGCTGATTTCGCCCAACATCTGATCCCACGGCTTGACGAC
Source organism: Mycobacterium sp. FW102-FHT13B02 (assembly GCF_058790275.1). Lineage (NCBI taxonomy): Bacteria > Bacillati > Actinomycetota > Actinomycetes > Mycobacteriales > Mycobacteriaceae > Mycobacterium > Mycobacterium sp. FW102-FHT13B02. The sequence goes on along the minus strand of NZ_JBYTCM010000045.1, from coordinate 5,199 downwards.
TCGGCACTGGCCGTTGTCGACCAAACTCAACAGTTCCTCCTCGACCACAATCTCCTCGACCATCCGGTGGACCTCACGCAGTGGGCGGCACCGCAATTCCTCACTCAATCCACGACTGGAGACCAGCAATGACCCTGACCGATGACACCGCCACGGCACAGAACAATAGGAATGGCGACCCCATCGAGGTGGCGCGCGAGCTGACGCGAAAGTGGCAAGCTACCGTCGTCGAGCGCGACAAGGCTGGTGGTTCGGCGACAGAAGAGCGTGAGGATCTACGCGCCAGTGGGCTGCTCTCGGTGACCGTTCCCCGGCACCTGGGCGGTTGGGGAGCCGACTGGCCTACCGCTCTGGAAGTGGTGCGTGAGATCGCCAAGGTCGATGGATCGCTGGGCCACTTGTTCGGATACCACCTCAGCACCCCAGCCGTTATTGATCTGTGGGGTTCACCCGAGCAAAGTGAACGCCTACTTCGTCAACTGGCCGAAAACAACTGGTGGACCGGGAACGCCTCCAGCGAGAACAACAGCCACATCCTCGAATGGAAGGTAACTGCCACCCCGACCGACGACGGCGGGTACCTTCTCAACGGTATCAAGCACTTCAGCAGTGGAGCCAAGGGCTCAGATCTGCTCTTGGTGTTCGGCGTGATACCGGAGGGTTCCCCACAGCAAGGCGCCATCGTTGCCGCGGCCATTCCCACCACCAGAGAAGGCGTTCAAACAAACGACGACTGGCAGGCGCTAGGGATGCGGCGCACCGACAGCGGCACCACCGAATTCCACAACGTCGTAGTCCGTCCCGACGAGGTGCTGGGCAAACCCAATGCCGTTGTCGAGGCGTTCCTGGCGTCCGGGCGCGGCAGCCTATTCGGCCCGATCGTGCAGTTGGTGTTCGCAACGGTGTATCTGGGGATCGCGCGTGGTGCGCTCGAAACAGCGCGCGAGTACACCCGAACGCAGGCACGCCCCTGGACGCCGGCTGGGGTTACTCAAGCCGTCGAGGATCCGTACACCATTCGCAGCTACGGCGAATTCGGTATCGAACTACAGGCTGGCGATGCTGCAGCACGTGAGGCTGCGCAGCTGCTACAGACCGCGTGGGACAAAGGTGACGCATTAACTCCACAAGAACGCGGCGAACTCACGGTACAGGTAGCCGGAGTCAAAGCCATAGCCACCAAAGCGGGCCTGGACGTGACCAGCCGAATTTTCGAGGTCATCGGTGCCCGGGGAACCCACCCAAACTATGGATTCGACCGGTTCTGGCGCAACATCCGCACCCACACGCTGCACGATCCCGTCTCTTACAAGATCGCTGAAGTCGGAAACTACGTCCTTAACCAGCGCTACCCGATACCCGGTTTCACTTCCTGACTCCAGGACCGCGCTGCCGGGCACGCGTTAATGCCTGAGAACGGTGGGTCCGTCTGACACAATGGTGGCCGACGGACCCACCCGTTCTCAGGGCAACACTGCCATGTTGGGTGAGTACAGGACAACGCGAGTACTGCAAACCTCCAGATGACAATGATCGTCCAAGTCCGGCGCCGTCTCGTCTCTAGCGACCGTTTTCGAAGAATGGGAGCGCGATTTGGTAGGGGGAACGGGGATCCGATCTCACCGAGAAGCGCGCGCACTCGACAACCGATGACCGCGACAACCGACCCGGACGCAGAACCCGCGTGGTCGCCCCGCGAGAGCGAGCTACTGGGGGTGGCATTGGGTGTCCTGCAGGAGCATGGGTACCACGGCTTAACAGTGGAGGCCGTGGCGGTCGCCGCTCATGCCAGTAAAGCTACCGTCTATCGACGCTGGCCCTCGAAATCTGAGCTGATACTGGCGGCCGTCAGCGAAGGCACCCGTCAGAACGCTGTTGCACCCAACACCGGCACCCTGCGCGGCGACTTGTTGTGTCTTGGCCAGATTATCTGCGAACAGGGCCGAGAACATGCCGGAACCATCCGAGCGGTGCTCGTCGAGATGTCCTGCAATCCCGCGCTCAACAACGTTATGCAAGACCGGTTCCTTCATGAACACAGAGCTCTGGTCTGGCACGTCCTGCAGCAGGCGATCCGTCGCGGCGAGATCGGCGCGGCGGCGGTCAACGACGAGCTTTACGATCTGTTGCCGGGCTACCTGATCTTCCGGTGCATCTTTTCCGACCGACCCCCGACCCCTCCCACCATCGAAGCTCTGGTCGACAAAGCGCTGCTCCCGAGACTCATCTCAGCAACTGAATAACTCCCCTCGACATCGGGGTCACGGTCAGGGACTGGGACCGTCAAGTTTTCTGGGTCTGTCCGGTGTCAGTCGAGTCGTGTCGCAATGTATCGGGCGTATGTTGATGCCGATGCTCTCGCGTGGGCTTCGAGTGTCTGCGGGCTGTAGCCGAGTGTTTCGGCCAGGATCGCGATTGGCGTGGTCTGGGTGAGTTCATTGAGTGTGCCAAGGCGTGCTTCGAGGGCAGCGAGAACAGGTCGCAGATGGTTACGAAGGTGCGTCGGAGTGACGTGAGTTCCGGGTCCATACCCGCGAAATACCCAGGGCGAGTTGGGATGTGCAGCAGTTTGACCGTTGTAGTTGACTGCCGCGAGTAGTCGGATGGGCTCATCGAGCGGCGGCGGGATATCGATGGGCATGCCAGCCAGGTTGACGCTCACGGAGTCCGCTGTGATGGTCACCTGCTCCCAGGTCAGGGCAGCGATATCCTCGACGCGCTGAGCGAAAACGATGATCAAGATCGCGGCGAACCGGTCACGGGGATGCAGGGTCTGTTGATGTACGACGTGCTCGATAACGGCGTTCTGCTCGGTGATCGGTAGCCGTGGTGCGGTACCGCGCCGGTGCGGGGTCACCTCGAGATCCGCGGGGATCAGTTTGGTTTTGATGGCCCAACGGACGAATCGCAGAATGTGCTCCCGGGTAGTTGGTCCGGTGGACTGCCACAGGTCAATGTGCGCCTGGGTGACGTTCTCGACATAGGTGTCGTGTTCGGTGGTGAGCCAGTTGCAGAACTCGATCGTCACGGTCGTGGTCTGCTTGGCGCGCAGAAATGCTGAGTCGGTGACGGCGTCCATCGAGCGGAGCCGTCTTTCCAAGCCCCAGCGGATAAAACGGGCAATCACCTTGCGGTGCTCGTCCGTCAGGATGCGCTGTTGCGCGGTCGCCGCCCAGCCCAGGAACCGCGCTAACCGTTCGTCGCGCGCCGGCAGCGACTGATGAGCCACGAGGAGGCCGCGAACATAATTGGTTGTCCGGCCCGCCGGAAGCAGGTCAACAAGCTCATGGGTGAGCGTCGGATGGCACGCAAGTTCGCGCAGGACGCGTTCGACATGGCGTTGGCGGATCCAGGTCAGGCCGCTATTGGGGCGTTGCATTCCGGTGAGCGCATCAATGATGACCTGCAACTGCGAGGCGACCACGCCGGTGTCGGGGTTGGTCAGGAAGCGAGTAGCAGTCTCGCCGAGGACGCAGCGTTGACATTTGCCGCCGCTATAGAGTTCGGCCTCGTCCCCGCAGGCAACGCAGTCGACGTTGAGCGTGATCCCGGTGCATCGGCGGCACGCGGGCCGAGCATCAATGATCCCGGGGAGAACGCCCTGGTGGCCGCAAGCGCAGATCCCGGTGACACGTTTGGCGGCCTGGTAGCAATACCCGCAGACCGATTCGCCCGGCCAGTTCGCGACCACCATGTAGTGCCCGCCGCACCGGTCGCAGGACACCGGCCACCGCTCGGGGTCGTCAGGTTTGCGCGGGCGGGCCATCGTCGTCCTGGACGATCCGAATCCGTTTGGCGACGGGGTTTCCCGGTTTCAGGCCGAGGTCACTGGGCCGTGGTGCGTTGGCAGTTTTCGCGGCTTGCATCTCGACGTACGGCTCGAACAGGTCGTTGGGCGTGCAGTCGAAGATGTCGCACAGGGCAGCGAACGTCCTTGACGGAATGCGTTGGGGTTCACCGGTAACCAGGCGATAGACCTGGGCGTCGGAGAGGTTGATTCCGCGCGATTTGAGCAGCGGTCGCAGCTCGGTGGACTTCCACAGGTTGTGGGCGGCCATCATCCGGCGCAGATGCCAGTGGAAGCCGATGCGGCGCTGTTCAGCCATCGGGCTGATCTTCCTCCATTCGGATGCGTCGAGCGATCATCTGTTGGATCGTCTTTTGTTTGAAGTCTGACGACACCGAGGTGTACAGCGAGGTGGTCGATGCAAATGAGTGCCCGAGCTGTTCCTGCACGAACAGTGGGTCGTAGCCAGCCTCCAGAAGGTGGGTGGTGAAGGAGTGCCGCAGTGCGTGCAGACTCAATTCTGGTGGCAGCCCGGCTCGTTTGCGAAATGCGGTGAAGGAGCGGCCCAGCGCACCGAGCGTCAATCTGGAACCACGCTCGCTGGGCCACAGCGCGGGGGAGCGGTCCGCGGTGGCGAACAGCTGGCGTCCCTCGCTGCACCAATATTCCAAAAGCTCGACAACCCAAGAGAATTCAGGCGATGTGAGCACCGTCCGCCGACGTGGCCCGGACCCTTTCGTGCCTTTGGCCCAGCGCACGGTCAGCGCGCCGTAGTTTCCAAAGCGGGGTACGTGGGGGTTGGGTCCGAAGTCCGTCAGGTCCAGCATGACCAGTTCGCGGCGGCGCAGCCCATAGGCGTAGCCGACCTTGAATGCGATCGAATCCCGCAGGGCCGTCACCCACCGCTTGGACGCTGTGCGGTGCGCTTCGTCGACAAAATCATCTACGACGTCAAATAGGTGCTGCAACTCGGCCTTGGTGAACGCTCGGCGGCCCGGTGGAACAGCATCATCGGTTGTGTGTTGCGGAGTGTTCCACTCGAAGCATATCTGCGACGGAACATCGCCAAACTGCTTCTCGCAGAATGCAACCCAGCCGTATCTACTGTCGCAGACGTACGAGCAAAACATCGAAATCGTATTGCTGTAGGTCCGCAACGTAGATAGCGCAATCGGTCTTTCCTGCGATCGGAATTCGGCCAGGAATTGGTCCACGTCAATTGGGCGCCACCGCCACGGATACTCGTTGGTGAACTCAACGAACCGGGCAATCAGTCGACCGCGCGTCATGATCGTGTCGACGGCCAAGCCTCGGGCCAGCATCTGCGCCCGCCAGCCATCGACCATCGCATTGAACACGGTCTCATCGGCACGCAGGAGCGAAACATCGTCGGCACGCAGGATGTGGGGAAT
>NZ_JBYTCM010000044.1:0-9557 GCF_058790275.1 Mycobacterium sp. FW102-FHT13B02 | reverse complement strand
GATCACCCATCCAATCTGATTGGGTGGCCTACTTTTCAGCCGTCGCGACTGGCCGGATTTTCAACCGTCGTTAACAGCTGGGATTGCTGCGGTCCGGATCGTGGAGGACAGCGTTATCTGTAGGGCTGCACTTGATGATCTGCACCGGTGTTCCCTGGCGCGGAAGGGTCGCCGGCTACTGCAGACCGAACAGTGATCGCCTGACGCGTTCGATATCGGTGCGGGCGGCCAGGCGGTCGGTGACGGCCATGATTGCCACTGCGATGTCGACGTCCGATACCGGTGCGCGGTGCTGTTGCCCGAAGCGATTTTTCAGTCTGTCGATGTCGCCATCGGTGAGACGTCGCGGCATCAGAGCCAGCAGGGGGTTGTAGCCGATGGATGGGGCTGCGGACGGCTGCCCGAGGCGTAGGTAGGCAACGAGCGCCGCGAACGCTCTGCTGAATTCGCCTCTCATGTCGCTACTCGTCTCGACGTCACGCAGTGGGGAATCGCCGGGTCAGTGCATCGCGCATGGCGTGTAGTTCATTCATGCGCGCGGCTACCGCGCCGAGATGTTTGTCGGTGCCGCGTTGGGCCCGGCGCCGCAGCGTGGCTGCCTGCAATTGCTGTTCGGCCAATTCGTCGTCGAGAAGTTGGATGAAAGTGCGGGCCTGCAGCACATCGGCGTCCCGGTCGCGCCGAGGTGCGGGATCGGGAGTGTGCAATGGCGATGCGCGTATCGGATCGGCGGGATGCAGGTGGGGAACGTGGGGGTCCGGCCTGCAGCATGCACGGCTCAGCGTCGCGTCGAGCACCTAGATGGGCGTCGGTGAACTCGGCCGTCATCACCACACGATTGCAAACCCGCAGGTCATTATCGGTTTCCCTGCGGTATCCACCCAGTAAGGAGCTGTTCACACGCGGTTCACCCGTCGTGTGAGCTTTGTGTCCCGCGCCTGTTCACCAGCCGCGGGGATGGGAGTGTCAGTCCCGTGTGCCGGTGCTTCGGTAGATGACATTGTGGGCGATTTCGACGGCGTGGTCGGCGAAGCGTTCGTAGTAGCGGCTCAGCAGGGTGACATCAACGGCGGTGGTGGTGCCGTGTGACCACTGCGGGTCCATCACGACGGTGAACAGGCGCCGGTGCAGGTCGTCCATCGCTTCGTCGTCAGCGTTGAGCTGGGCGGCCTTGTCGGCATTTCCGTCCAGCACAACCCATTTGGTGTCGTGGGTGATCCGAACGGCGATGCGCCCCATGTCGGCGAAATAGCCGGCCACATCGCCGGGCACGGCGGTCTCGGGGTGGCGGCGGCGACTGATCTGGGCGATGTGTGCGGCCAGGGCGCCCATGCGCTGCAGGTCGGCCACATTGCGCATGCCGGCAAGAACGGAACGCAGATCACGGGCCACCGGCGCTTGGCGAGCCAAGATGGTGAACGTGTCCGCTTCCAGGGCGGCGCATTTGGCATCGATGTCGTGGCGGCGGTCGATGACATGCTCGGCGGCGCTGAGGTCGGCATGCAGCAACGCGTCGGTCGCCAGCTGCATCAAGGCGGCAGCGCGGTCACACAGGTCGGCGATGCCGTCGTTGAGAGCGTCGAGTTGCTCGTGGAAGACAGTTCGCATGGGGTATCAGCCTACGACGCCCACAGAATTCTGCATGGCCTAGAAGTCAATGTCAGCTAACAGCATCGGAACTTTGGTCGAGTAGCGCTGCGGCGCCGGCCGGGGGCTTCACTGCGACCGCGGATAGCAGCCAAACGGTGGGTCGTCGCCTGGTGCAACGACGCATGTAGGTTTCTGCGGCGAATTTCGCACACCAAAGCAGTCGGCGCGAAGCCCGCACGCTCGAACCGTGTCCACCGTTCTCCGCGGCATACCATGAAGCACATGTATTCCACGGTATAAATGCAGGTCAACACATATTTTGAGCAGTCAAAATCCAATCAATCTACAGATAAGCGCGGTACCCAGGCTTGGTTCAGCCCTCGCAACGAGTTCGTCCTCCGTGATGGCGATTCCCAGCGCTACTTTTACTTGCCACCCTTTGCAGGCAGCAGGTGGTATTCCAGAACGCGGGCGATGAATTCCGACAGAGTGCCGACGTTGACAGCGTCCATCTTGGCTTCGATCCAGTCTCGCTGTTGTGCACTGAAGCTGATGCGAGCCTCCGTCAGCGGAGTGCCAGATTTAGCCCGGGTTGGCGACGACGGCATCAGCCATTCGTCGTCAACCGTGGGCTTGGAGAAGAGCTCAGCCAGCACCTTGTCTGGGCTTTCATTCCGGTCGGCAGCCTCTTTGGCGATGTGCGCGAACGCATCCTGCACGATCTCGGCGTAGCCCTTGATCTTCTTGCTCTTGGTGGTCTGCAAACGGTTGTAGACCTCCTGCGACAGGTACACCGATGCGGCCGGCACGCGGGCACCCTTGAGGCGCGGAATGCGTGTCTGCCGAGACCGCACGGGGGTGGTGATCGTAGCCGGCGCCGGTGAAGCAGCCGGCACGGCCGCGGCGACCGCAGGTGCCTCTGGAGCGGCGGCCGGCTGCTGTTTCACGGTGGCCGGCTGGGCTTGCGCCTCTTCGTGCTCGGGCTGCGTCTCCGGGGCAGTTGCCGCTGCGCGCCCGGGCGAGAGCAAGCCCGCCAATTTGGAGCCGCGATCCTGCGTTGGGCTGAACGCGTTCGAAAGGTTCTTGTGTGATGCCTTGGTGGTTGCCATGTTCAGTCCCCGTAGCTGTTTTCGCTGGTCAGTTCGTTCATACGAGCAAGGATTTCGGCGGCGAGGTTCTCGTAGTCCTCCGCTAGCCCCTTGCTGGTTTTTGCTCCTGTGCCGATCTCGTCGCTGCCGAGTTTTATGCCGCTGCGCAACGCCGCGAGGATGCTGCGGCCCTCTGGGGTGCTGGCCGATTCAAGTTCGTGTGCGAGCAGACCGTGTCGACGGGTCTCGTACGCTGCCGCATCCGAGTGTCGGATCACTGAATTGAAGATCGGCGCGGACCCGCCGAGGATTTCGTCGACGGTGTCCTTGACGTTCTTGCTCACACGGGTCGCTGAGCTGCCGACGCCGAATCGCACGACTCCCCCAAGCCGCAATGCTGGGTTAACTGTCATCGCAGGTCCGAACAGGTCTGCGATGATCGACAACCCGTCGATACTTCCTTCGTCGGCGCGGACCGGAATCACGATCATGCCGGCCACCCGCAATACCGCGTCAAGGGCGGTGACATCAATCGGTGGGGCGTCGATCAGGACCAGGTCGTAAGTTTTGCCCAATCCTAGAATTTCGCGCTGGATCGCGTGTTCGAGCTTGTCTTTTGCGTTGGCGGCGAAGTAGTTGTAGATCCGCTGCAAGGCGCCGCCGCCAGCGATTAGGTCGACGCCGGGGCGTACGTTTTCGTACAGCGGAGGCCTGGCACTGTCCGACTTCAACATCAGCGATGCCGCGTGTTGTTCGCCGTTGGAGTCGATCAGGTCCTTGATCGATTCGTATTCCTCGACCGGGAGTCCGAAGTCACGGGCGCAGTTGCCCTGCGGGTCCAACTCCACCAGGAGTACGCGGTAGCCGCCCTGACCGTAGAGGCCAGCGAGGTTCGCCGCGATGCTGGTCTTTCCCACTCCCCCCTTGCCGTTGGCGAACGCAACAATCTGCCACGGCGTGGCAACGACCGATGCTAGTGCGTGAAGTAGCGCTGTCGGCGTAGGCGTCATTTCCATACCCTCCCAAGGTATTACGCCCGCTAGAGGGCGCTTCGTATCGCGCGGTGTCGCGCCGATGTGAGCGCGCGATTCGCGCCGAGTCTATCGCCCGCTTACGCGCCCTGCTGCGCGCTTGACGTCACGCCTTCATAACGCGTTCGCCTACGCGCGGTGAACGCGCTGGTGACCGCCCCAATATGCGCGCGTTCCTCGCCCGTATATCCGCGCGTGTCGGCGCGCAGCTAGGGGCGTGTCGCGCGCCCATGCTGGCGCGCTTGATTGCGCCCTCTGGTCCGCGTGACCATCGCGCGAGTGTTCGCGCTCTATAACGCGTGGATTCCCGCGTAGCTGTAGGCGTGCTTTCGGGCGCATGCCTACGTGTTTGATTGCGCGTAGCAATGCGCGCATTTTCACGCGTCCTTCACCGCGGTTATTCGCGCGGCCTGCTGCGCCCGTTACCTGGCCCGCTGCCGCGCCCGCTATACGCGTGGGCTCGTGCGTTCTTATCGCGCGTAATGCTGCGTGCTGTTGCGCGCATGTGCACGCCCGCTCTGACGCGCGGGCTCCGCCCTCTAGGTACGCGTTGTTAACCCCTGCATATCGCGCGTTGTAGGGCGTCATATGTGCCCGCTTGTTGGCGCTGCTATCAACGCGATACCGGCGCTACATGCCACGCGATACGAAGCGCGACCCACGCAATCTACATGGGTAGATACTTGCTTTTTAACGTTGTCGTGACCCGTCCAGAGAGCGGCTCTATGCAGCCTAGGAGCCGCTAATTTCTGCAGTTCAGTGCTCCCCGTGGGCATGCAAGAATGATATCCCCGACGTACGCGACACTCCCCTAGCGAATCGCCCAAAGTCATCGACTAATGCGGGGCCGCCAGAGACTCGAATGGATCACCCGCGGCTTCGCAGATCGGCCCCCGAGTCGACTCACTGAGGGGGTCACCCTGCACGCTGGGGGACCTTGTTTCGCTACCTCCTATTAGGAGGAAAGGATGCGCCGCTGATTGCGGGAGCTGTTGCCGATGCAATAGAGATTTCCGGTGGCAGCGGGTACCCACCTCAGTGTGTTGTGGAGTGTTGCAGAAACCGCTCGTCTCGCATCGTTTCGCACGGAAGGACGGACACTCGTCGCAGGAGTGGCGGGGGTGAAGCCGCACGAGCTACGCAAGGGGAGCGGGTTGCTCCGGCTGGGCGAAGGCGTTTTCGTCAGTGCCCGGGCGGCACCTACGCCGAGCGCACCGCGCCCCGAGATCGAATCCCGGCGTTTGCGGTTGTGTTGTCAACCACCATTCCAGGGCGGCTGATAATTCACCGCAAATTGCCCGTTGGTGTCCCGGTGAGGCAAGCGTGGCGCCTTGGATTGGAAGGGGCGTTCAACATGCTGGAGGCGATCCACGACCGCGCGAGCAGTGTCCGCGGGATGAACGTCAGCTAGGGCGCGCGCATGCACTCACCTGCGGAAATGCCGAAGTGGTGGTGGGCGGGGGAGTGGGCCTCGCCCGCAAATGGCGCTTAGTTCAATCGTGGCGCCTCGAACCCCTTCCGGGGCATCACTTATCGACCTAATGCCCATTTGGCCGCCAGCGAGGCGATCAGCGCCTATTCGCAGGTCAAGCCCTACGGCCTGCTGGCATCGGCGCTAGCTTCACGGCGGTTCCGGGGACTCCGCCCCCGGCGGGTGCTTCTGACTGGTTGCCCGGGTGGCTCCTGGGTGGGGCTTTGGTCTCGCGTGGTGGGGCGCGGTTTCCCCGACGGACATTTTTTGGTGAACCTAGCCGTATACGAGAGTGACGGCGCGCCCTAACGCGGATTACCGTCGAATCCCGTCATCGCTTGCAACCACGGCATTTAGCGGTACTGTCGTGACATGGTCGTGAATCGAGCACTGTTCGGGGACATCGTCAGCCAGGCACGAGGCTCCGCCACCAAGGACGAGGTGGACGAGCGAGGGGGCCCGCCTCGCCAGCGCCTGGCGCAGATCGAGGCCGGCGACCCGATCGACCTCACCGTTGGGTTGATGTCGCAAATCGACACAGCGTTCGGGTGGGGGCCTGGAACCTCGGAAATCGTGCTGTCCCCGGTTCGGCCACCTCTGGATTTGGGGTGGATGCTCAGCGAGGGGCGGGACGAATTCGGGCTGACCGCATTGCAGCGCGGGGACGGTCTCGGCGTGGACGACGACGGGGAGATTGTTCCACTGCCACCGGTTCTACTTGCGGAACGGTGGTCCCTGGTAATGCCGTTGATCGCGCGCTGGCGCGGACCTGTCCTGATCGATCTGGGACCGGATGCGGCCGAGCGGGACGAGGAGATTCGCCGCTGGCTATTGAGATCGAGCGATATCGAGCGGTCGCGGTGGCGGCGCACGGGTATGGCCAGCCCTTCCGAGGCGGCCGCGATCGCTATCGACCCGATTCCGGAAATCTGGAACAGCGACAGGGCGCTGCAGCTCCTGGAGCGGATCAGGGGCATCATCTCGGCGCGGCTGGTCAATGATCTGCGACCGAGCCCGGGCCTTCTGGCCCTGGACGACGCGATTCGAGCGCGCGATGTTCGGGATCTAACGCCCACGCTGTTGTTCATGGCTGCACAAGCGCACGGTCAAGGGCGCGACGGGCTCAAAGTGCTCAGCGCACTGGGTAGCAAGCGCCCTGACATGAACCTGCTGGACGCCTGGTCCGAGTTCCATCAGAAAACGGGGCTCAGCAGCCGCCTTGAACATATTGATCCCGCCGTGAGCGACTTGTTGAAGCCGCTGCTCACGCTGCGCGATTACCACATCAAACTTGATCTGCGGCCGCCCCAGATAGACGGCGACGTCGTGGACGGCCCGCTCGAGGTGCGCAACGTCAGCACCAGCGTCGAGGTTCTGCGCCCGGGCAATCTTGACCGAATGGTCGTGTTCTTCGACTCGGGTGCCTGCCCGTTCCTGCCAGCGTTTGTCGATATGGCCTACAAGCCACGGCCGGGTTCACCGTTGCTGGTCACCGTCGAGGAGGACACCAAGGTTTTGAGGGCGTTCGGCCGGCTACTGCCGAACTCTCGGGTCGTGGCGATAGCGCCCGATGCTGCACTGCATGTGAGCTCGTCTCCGCAGCGTCAGGCCGAATCGCCGTTCGCCCGACTGGTGGCGCCTCGGGCCGGCCTGGCCGTCCTGGTGCCGAGCGCTCAGCAGTCGGCGAGAGGCGTTGTGAGTCAGCGGGTGTGGTTGTCCGAATCCGGCGAGTCCGTGTCCAACCGGGACGAGGCGGACACTCGCGAATCAACCTTGAGGTTCTTTCAAAGCTGGAAATACCGGTTCGGGGTGTTCGACATCGCGCAGCTCGACAACCGCGATGGCCATCCGAACCTGATCTTGACCGATGACCGCGGCCGTCGGTTGTGCCTGTGGGGCCTGTCGGTCGGTCACGACGGCGAAGGACCGGCCATTACGGCCAAGATTCTCGCCGAAGCCAACTTCGGCACCGAGAGTGCTATGCGGCGGATTACCTTCAAACCCCAGCACTGGCCGGTCACCGTCGTGCGGCCGGGTAAGCAACTGGCGTTGCAGTTCGGGCCCGACATACGGTCTACCAGGGAAGTTCCGGGCGTTGATCTGCAGTCCGGTCACGGCGTGATCGCCGGTGGCGACGAGCTAACCATGACCGTGCTTACCGAAGGGCTGACGCTGCTGCGTCGGCAGCGGTCGGTTAACGATCTGCGTTTCCTTGGGGTGACGCTGCGTGCGCCGCGACCTTGGGGCCCGATTCTCGGTGCGCACAATCTCGGGTTCGCTGGCGGACTTAGGGATGGGGCGGCAGCCGCGACGTGGCTCGACGTGGCACTCGGTGAGGAGCTGTGGCGCCGTCAGCGTCAGCTGGAGGCGGCGAGGGTGGCGAACGCTGCCGAGTACCGGGACGGCGGCGGTCACATGCCGACGCTGCTGGTGATCGTGGACGGTCTGGACGGGCACGACGATCACTGGATCACCACAGCGGCGCTGAACGACGCGGTGGCGTGCGCTGACCGGTTCGACATCCGGATCGTTTTGGTCGGGACAAACCCTGAGCCGCTGCGGCGGCATCTTCAGTCCCGTATTGCCGGTTTGCAGTCAGAGTTGTTGCCACAGTTCGCATTCCGGCTAGTGCTGTCCGGGGCAGACCCGTCCACCGTTCCTGCCGGCCTTGACCTGGCCCAAATTTATGGCCCGAACGACGGCTGGGACACCGGGTTTCTCTGGCATCCGACTACCGATGGTCCGATGCAGTTTGAACCGTGGAAGCCCGGCGGGGCCCACGCGGCCGTGCCGGGCGACGATGAATGGTCCGCGGCCTTGGAAATCGACCTGCGGCCACTATCGTTCCAAACGCTCTGACACAGCCGAGGTCGGGCCTTCCTGGATTCCGAAGAATGTCCTCGCGTTGGTGTTCTTCACATCTGATAGTTAGACGACTCGCTTGATAACGAAGCCGTGTGTGGGGGCGGAGCTGTATTTGACGGGAACACCGCTCTGCTGGGCTTCGATGACTCGGCCTTCGCCGGCGTAGACCTGCACGTGTTCGGGTACCCCGGGGGCGGAGAAGTTCGAGAACACAAGATCGCCGGCGCGGGCGTCGCGGGGATCAACGAGTTGGCCGCAGTGAATTTGGTCGTAGGTGGTGCGGGGGAGTATCACTCGTCCGTCGGTGGCTTGGGCAACGGCATATTGAGCCAGGCCACTGCAGTCGAAGCCGCCGCCGGTGGGTCCGTTCGCGCCGCCGCCGCCCCAGATGTAAGGCAGGCCGAGTGCGCGCTCGGCGTTCTTGACGACTTTGTTTCCGGTGCTGGAATCGCCTTCGGAGTCAGGTTTGTCGTGATCGTCGCTGGTCGGTTGCGGTGAGTGCGCAGCGGCTTGGACGGCCTGCGTGAGTGGCTGCATGAGGGAGCCGAGGCCGCCGCCACCTCCTGCGGGCGTTCCGCTGCCGCCCATTGGCATTCCGCCGCCCATCGGCATTCCGCCGGCGCCCATTGGCATGCTCTGAGGCATCATCGCCGCGGTGGGCGGTGTGCCCGGGTTAGCTCCCGTCAGGGGGTTGGTGGGGGGCTTTGAGGGGTCGGGTGCCATGAGCGCTGCCAGTGGGTCGTCCGCGTTCTTGGGGGCGCTGGGATCATCTGGGTCGGCGGCGGGGTCGGCTTTTTGGTGTGGCTTGTCGTCGGGGCTGTCGGGTTTTTCTTTGGGGTCGGTCGGATCGGGAAGGCCGGCAGCTGCGGCGTGCACATCGGTTGCGGCGGTACCGAATTGGCCGGCAGTGTCGGTGACTAGGTCTTGGGTTTCTGCGATGCGGCCGGCGCCGGCGGAGAGCAGGAGGGCTTTCCCTAGGGGTGTGTCGGTGAAGGGGCCGAGTGACTGTTTGTCTGATTCCCAGCCGGCTTGGATCGCGTCCAAGCCGGAATGTGCTCCGCGGGAGATGGAACTGCCAACGGACATCGCTTGGGCGGCGTGGTGCTGGGCTTCGGTGAGTTGGGTGCGGTAGCCGTGAAGGTCCACTGATCGGGCGGCGGCCGTGTCGGAGGTGGCGCCGTTCCAGGCTGGCGGGTGCGGCGGGGGTGGGCTCGGGTCGGCCGGGCTGGTGGGGATGGCGGCGTGGCCGGTGCCCAGCAGGTTACGGGCTTGGCGGATGATCGAGTCCACGGCTTCGACGACGTCGGTCATGGGTCAATATCCTCCGCCGCGGGATCTGGGGTTGGCTTGGGCCACTTTGGCCATAAGGTCGGTGCCGCTGGGGGAGACGTGGTGCTCATGGATCACGTAGTTCATGGATGAAGCGATATTGGCGTGGCGGTGACAGTCTGATTCGGGACCAGTGTGACGGTCTGATTCGGGACCCACCCGGGCTTCGGCGTGGCGTCGTGA
>NZ_JBYTCM010000043.1:0-9828 GCF_058790275.1 Mycobacterium sp. FW102-FHT13B02 | reverse complement strand
GTCAACAACGCTCGACAGCCACCTCCGACCGCGACGTGGCTTGAACCAGGTCTCCATCAGATCCAGGGTGGTTCAGAGTTCGCGTGCCCCGCCCTTGCGTGTCACCTCCGCGCAGCGGTTCGCTGTGTCGAGGTCGGGCACATCCAGCATCAACACCTCCTCGGCACGCGCCGCGGATTCGTAGAGCATGTGCCATAACACCTGTTCCCTCTGGGCCGCATCCGATCCCAAGATCTCGGTGACCCGATCCTTGCTCAACGCCCTACTGGTGTCCGGCGGTGCGGGCCGCGTTCGCAACCGCACTAACGGATCGCCGGCCAACCACTGCTGATCGCGCCAATATGCGCACGCCGACCCCAGCGCAGTCAATCGGATGTTAAACGTCTTCGCCGACTTGCCACCCCACACGAAGGTGAACCAGCCACTGACCCGATCCGGCTCCGAGCCCAGCAACGCCACATTCGTATCCGCCCCGAAGTCGACCACCAACCGATTCAGCGCCGCCGCGTAGGTTGCGCGGGTGTTCGACACCATAATCGTCGCCAAGTAGATCTGTACTGCATCGGCCAGCCGCACATCACTCGCCGACGTCGACAACCTGTGAACCCGCCCCATGTCATCAACCTCGAACTACTACCGCGCACAGGTTCTCGAGTCGCCCGACTGGGGCGCATCGACCCGTTATCCGATCGCACATAGTATGACACTATGTGCGGTAAATCCTTAGCGCCGGATTGGGCGGGTTTGCTCCTCGACCCCCCTCCCGTAGGGAGTAACTCACCAAGCGCGCCGCAGCGCGCGAAAAATTCACCCTCCCAACGTAAAAGCCGGCGCTGGCGCGCCGAGCCACGACCACTGGCGCTCCAGAAGCTCGCCGCTGAGCTCACCAGACGCTGTGTAGGCCTCGGCAGCGGCCACATCGGCTCCATCTGTGATGCCCTCACCTCCGCGGGCATCGATCCTGACTCCTGGACAGCGCAGGCCGTCCAGGAGGAGC
This sequence comes from Mycobacterium sp. FW102-FHT13B02, assembly GCF_058790275.1. NCBI lineage: Bacteria > Bacillati > Actinomycetota > Actinomycetes > Mycobacteriales > Mycobacteriaceae > Mycobacterium > Mycobacterium sp. FW102-FHT13B02. The sequence goes on along the minus strand of NZ_JBYTCM010000043.1, from coordinate 8,831 downwards.
TCGAAGCCGATATGCGCCGCACCGGCGGAACCTGGCCCGACCAGGTCACCAACCCCGGCGCATTCCTAGCCAGCCGGTTGCGCAGGCTCGGCAGTTTCGCCGGACGCCAACCACCGCGGAGCGCCGCGACTGCACCGCGACCCTCCGCGGTTAGCGCGCCGCCGCCCGCATCACCGCAGCTGGCCGGCGCGGTGACCGGTACAGGCCGCGCCGAGGCATTCGCCGCGCTTGCCGCCGCTCGCCGCCGCGCCCAACATCGCCGCACCGCGGCCGCCGCCGCGGAAGCCGCGCGGCTCGACGCCCTTATCGCCACGGCCCGCGCGGTCACCCCACGCAACCAGCCCATCACCGTGTGGCGGTAGACGCGAGATTCGCGGCATGCCAGTCGCGTCACGACCGAAAGTCCATGACCGCGCGCCCTACCGTAGAAAACACCACACCAAGGGGGAGAAAACATGGGAACAAAACTCACCGTGATCCTGGCCAACGGCCAGAAAGTCGAGCATCAGGATGCCGGCCACAGCGTCACCGATGGCGGGGTCCTCACCATCAAAATCCGCAAGAACGGCTTAGAAGGTACCCAGGTCCTGACTTACAGCCCACCGGCATGGATTTCGGTCGAGACCACCGAACCGTTCGACAACCTCGGAGTCAACAATCTGACCGTCGGAGGCGGTCAAGATTGTTGACGGACCAATCAAGTTCGGGAGGTAAGCCCCGACTAGCGATCATCACCACATTGGACCTGCGGACTAAAAGTCCGCAGGTCCAATTTTCTTCCTGAACAACCCGATGGATCGTTTGCTGACCACTCGCGCTGGCCGGATCGTCAGAACACCCACTCCGATGGCGGACCTGGTGGCCACGCCACGGTCAGACCCGGGATTCGCCCGGGCCGAGTGCCGTTGACGAGCCAGTCCAAAACCTGCTCGGAAACGCCGCTGTCGCGGCGCGCCAACGCGCGCAGCAGCCGCCCCTCTAACCCCACACCCTCATCACTCACCCACAACCACCGCCCGCTCATCCTCCCTGCCCCAACTCACCCCACCCTCACACCTCACGCCCCAAACCTCCACCCTTCGCCCCCCAAGCCCAAGCCTCGCCCAACAGCCCTAACCGCCACAAACAATTGGCACATTTGCACAAGGTGTGCGAGGCTGGTCGTGGCCGCGCGGGGCGCGTCCGCGACCGTCGTCCCCGGCCTGGTAGCCGGACCGTCGCGTGAGCTGGGAGGGGCGTCAGCGATGTTGACGATTTCCAAACTCAGCCGGTGGAGCGTGAACTACTACGAGAAGACCGCGAACGAAGCGCAGCAGGCTTCGATGGATCGTCAGTCCGCCAACGGTGGTCTGAGCGAGTACTACTCGGAGAAGGACACTCGCGCGCCGCAGTGGGTGGTGGCCGGGGATCGGTCGCAGGTTGGTGAGTTGACTGGTTTGACCGAGTCTGATCTGGCTGGCGGGTTTGCTGACGGCAAGGTGGTGACCCGCTGGCTCGATGACGGGATCGCCCCGAACGGGGTGGCCGGACGGGCGTTCGGGAAAGGCTCGGTGCACGGGTTTGACTTGACGTTCGCCGCCCCGAAGAGCGTGGGGCTGCTGCGGGCGCTGACCGATGACCGCGCGGAGAAGGTCATCGGCGAAGCCCACATGAAGGCTGTCAGCGCGGCGATGGAGTATCTGAATCAGCACGCCGGCTACACGCGGGTGCACAATCCGGTCACCGGGCAGAAGGATTTGCAGCGGCTGCCCGGCTTGGTGGGTATCGCCTATCAGCATGAAACGTCGCGGTGCGGTGATCCGCATCTGCACACCCACGTGCTGGTGCCGAACCGTCAGGCCCGCGCGGACGGAAAGCTGGTCTCGATCGACGGCTACACCCTTGTGCATGAGGCCAAAGCCGCGGGCGTCATCTACCAGGCCGTGCTGCGCCAGATACTGCACGCCGAGCTCGGGGTGGAGTGGGAGCGGGTGGACCCGCGCACCGGGATGGCCGAGATCGCTGGGGTCACGCGGGCGTGCATCAAGGCGTGGTCGCGGCGCTCAACGCGGCTGCGCGAATGGGCGCGCGACAACCTGGTCCTGGTCGATGGGAAACCGACCGCGCAGCAGCTGGCCGCGGCGCAGAAAGCGACGCGGCCGCGCAAACCCGAATCGCTGCCGTGGGCCGAACTCAAAGCGCAGTGGCGCGACGATGAGCGCGGTTTGGAGCTCGACCGCGCCGCGCATAGCGAAGCGCGCCGCGAACGCCGCGCCGCGCCGCGGATGGACCGCGGCCGCGTTGCGCACGCGGCCGCGCAGATCGACAAAGCCACATTCACGCGCGCGGACATGGTGGAGCTGATCGGCGCGCTGATCCCGGTCGACGCGCCGGGCGATCCGCGCACGTTAATCGAAACGATCGTGGACCGGGTCAGCGTCCGGGTCAACGATCCGCGGCAAGCGCATCAGCGCGAAGGGCATGCGCGGTACACCGTGGACGCGATCATCGCCGAAGAAGAACGCGTTTTCGAGATGGTCGATGCGCGCGATAACCGCGCGCGCATCGACCTGCGCGCCGAAGATGTCGCGGGTTTATCCGCGGATCAGGCCCGCGCTATCGCGCATATCGCGCATTCGCCGTGGCTGGTGCAGCCGCTGCAAGCGCCGGCCGGCGCGGGCAAAACGCACTCCCTCAAGGCGCTGCGCGCCGGCGCGCGCCGCGGCGCGAAAAAAGTGCTGGTGCTCGCGCCGACCGGTAAAGCGGTCGACGAGGCGATGCAAGGTGGGGCAGGCGACGACGGGCTGACGGTGACCAAGGCTCTGGGCAAGATCGACGATGGCACCTTGAGCATCACCGGCCGCACCGTGATCGTGGTCGATGAAGCCTCCATGGTCGGCACCCCCGATCTGAAGAAACTGCTGTCCGCGGCGACGAGCGCCCGGGCGAAAATGGTGCTGGTCGGTGACCCGTATCAGCTGGCGCCGGTCAACAAGCGGGGCGGCATGTTCGAGCACCTGTGCGACACCTTGCCCTGGTCTCAGCAGCTGTCACAGGTATGGCGGATGCGCGACCCCGAAGAACGCGGCGCCTCCCTGGCGGTGCGCAACGGCACCGGTAAACGCCTATCCAAGGCGGTCAAGTGGTACCGCACCCACGACCGGCTGCAGACCGGTGACCCGATCGCCATGGCCCAAGACGCAACCGACGCCTACATCGCAGCACGGGCCGGCGGGAAAGACGCGGCCATCATCTGCGACCGGTGGGAAATCGCGGACGCGATCAACCGCAAGCTGCACACCCACTACACCAAGGCCGGCGATCCGAGCCTGGCCGTGGCTCGCGATACCTCCACCCAGAACACGCCGACCGTGCGGGCCGCCCGCGACCAGGACGTGCGGGTCGGGGACATCATCATCAGCCGCCGCAACGACCCGACCATCGAGGTCACCCCCGGCCGGGACCACCACCACGGCGACCGCATCGACGAGGTCCGCAACGGCAACCGCTGGACCGTGGCCGGCGTCGACGCCACCAACGGGCGCATCACCGCCGAACGCCTCACCGACACCGCCCGCGTCGTGTTCGAGGGCGACTATCTGCGCGAACACGTCACCCTGGGCTATGCCACCACGCTGCATTCGGCTCAAGGCATCACCGTGGGCAACGCCACCACCCACGGGGCGGCGTTCACGGTCCTGTCCGAGCGGGCTACCCGGGCTATGGCCTACGTCGGTACCACCCGCGCCAAAGACGATAACCACGTCTACATCTATCAACCGTTGACCAACGAGGCCGATCACCAGCATGGTCGGCTCGTCGCCGGCGAGGACGTCCACACCCTGCACCGTGGCAACAAGCACACCGCCGCCACCCTGTTCAGCCAAATCTTGGCCAACGATGACCGGCCCCGCACCCTGCACGCCGAAGCCTCACGCGCACAACGCGAATACCTCCCCGAGGTCATCGCCGCGCTCCTGGACCGCGACGACGACCGCACCGAACAACGCAACGACGCGCACCATGCCGAAACGGCTGCCGACCGGGCCCGCGAGGCGGCCTACCAGCGCATCGTTGGCCGCATGCAACAGCGGGAAGCTGAACGCATCGCCCAACAGGAACGTGACCTCGCCAACGGTATCGACCGCAGCGACGACGGCTACGGCCTAGAGCTATAACAGCCCGCCCGCGACTGATGGGTGGCATCGTTTCGTTAGAGCTGTAACTCGTGGGCCATCAACGTCTGGGTGAATCCTTCGACGACCTCCGAAATCTGATGAAACGTATTCAGCAGCAACGAATCATCGGAAGTCCATAGAGCACACGCCTCCAAGGCACTCCACCGCGGTATCGCATATATTCCTACTTCCGATTTGGCGCATACCCGGGCTGACTCCACCCTCGATGCCCATGTCGGTGCAGCGGTCGCGGGCAGCGCGGCCACCTCGAAACCGTGCTCGAAGTCGTACCGCGTGTATGCGCGGACATGGCGCTGATCAAACTCGTAGTACAACCGCGATTGGGCCATCGCCAGCGGCGACAGCGACGCAACGTAACTCAGCACGCCTTCAGCGTCGACGCCCGCCCATCCGGCAGCCGCAGCCGCGGCCGCCACGGTGATCTCTGCGGCCTCCAGGAGTTCGCGCAGCCGCGCGTCATAGTCGACGACATTCGTCGGGTTGGCGGTCACAGCGTGTAGACCGTGTCCGCCGCGGACGCCGATTCCGCCACGTCGTGCAGCAGTTCCCGGGTTTGTTCGTCCGTCGCCTGGAACCGCAACACCCCGTCAGCGGTGGCCGCTTCTACTTTCTGTCCCCGCCCGGCGAACACCGCCGCCAGTCCGGCCGCCGCCGCCTCGATTTCCGCGGTCGACGCCAGCAGGATCGCATCGGCCGGCGCCCCAGCCGCCACCGTGGGCACACCGCCGGCGACCGGCATCGCCAGCCGTTCCAGGAGGCCATCCGAGGAACCAGCCGCGCTGCGCATCGTCGGCGCGTTCATGGCGATTTTCGATGCCACTTTTCGAATCCCCTTGTCTCACACCGCAGGTGTGCTCTTGATTACGCCGTACAGATACGCCAGCTCCGCGGCATCCGGGCACGTCGAGTGCTCCCACAGCAGCAACAGCTCACCCAGGCGGGTGAGGTCGTGGCACGCTCGCACATACGCCGACGCCGACTCGTCGACGTCAACACCGGCGAAGCCAGGCCGCAACCCGTACCCCATCCCCATCGCACGGATCATGCCGTCGCGCAACGACTCCCACAGATCAGGCCGGGGACGAACGCCTTGTCCGAACGCCTCCATGATGTGCCGGATCACTGGCGGCACCTCCAGCTCGCGCACCATGCCTGCTCGCTCCAACACCACCTGGACAGCGCTTTGCGTCGTGCGCCAGGCATCTGAAGCACCAGGCTTGGGCATGCCGCTGAGCCCAGCTGCCCGCGCGTACTCCGCGCGATCAAGGGTCTCTAGCCGGTGGACATGCTCGGCATCGTGGGGTGATGCCTGCATATCGGGATGGCGGGCGAGATCGATGCGCGATACTTCCGCGAAATGCTCGATGCCGGCGGCGCGCGCTGGCACCGCCGATCCGCCGAGGTCGGTGGACACCGCCACCGCCACCAGCTCGATCGCCGGATTCACCGCCGCTAGCGCCTGTGCGTGGGCGATCATCGGAGCGGCCGGATTCGCCCACGAGAACCATTGCGACCGAAAGTCTTTCGACACGGTCTCATCGAAGAGCAGAAGCTGTGCCGCCCGCGGCACAAACATGTTGGCCGGAATGTAGCCCAGCCCGTCCCCGTTATGGATGACGGTCTCGACACCGCTGCCAGTACTGAATACCCCGACGCACCAGTCCATGTCCGGCCACATCCGCGAATCGTGCAGCAGCTGATACAATATGCCGACCGCTGACTCCAGCAGCGGGTCCGGCAGCTCCGAGCGCACACTTTCAGCGGTCGCACCCGCACTAGCACCAACCCCGGTGCCCACTACACCCGGCGGCAGCGGTGCGACCGGCCCACTCCCCGGGGTCGCCCCACTGGAAGTCGGTGCAGCATTCGGGGTACCCGCAGCCGGTGACACCACCGCTTGCGGGGCGCTACGCGGCACATCCGACCCGAACGGTGGCAACGCCCCCACTGGCGCCGCAGGCATCCCGCCACCGGGGCCAGCAGACACCGGCGTCGCCGCAACAGGAGCCGAGGACGGAGCAGGCCCGGGCGCGCCAGCAGCGGCGGCCACCGGAGCAGGCCCCGATAACGGCGGCGCACCGGCAGGGGCGCTTGCTCCAGCCGCGGACGCAGCAGGCGGCGGTGCAGCAGGAGCGAACGCAGCGGGCGGCGGAGCTCCCGCCGAACCCAACCCCGCATTGAAACCCTTTGCGACATCGGCAGGTACAGACGGCGCGGTCGCGGAGGCCGGCGGGGCTACCGCACCCGAACCGGGCAACCCGCCTTGCGGCAAACCTTGCGGAAAACCCCCACCACCAAGGCCTCCGGGCATACCGCCGCCACCCATGCCGCCAATATTCGACGGCACCTTGAACCCGCTACCGCCGCTGGGTGGACTGAACCCCGACCCACTACCATTGCCCGCTTGCGCAGCGGGCATCACCGGCGCCGGCGATCCGGCTGGCGTCGCAACGCCAGTGCTGTCATCCGCCCCGCGGGGTCGGTGGCCGGCCATTTGATCCGTGGTGCGGCCCGAGGCGTTCGCGGGCTCGGGCTTCCCGGTCGATGGTGCGGAATCCGTTGGTGAGTCAGGTTTTCCGACAGGTTCACTGCTGCCGGGCCGATGCGATGCTATCTGGCCGCCCATGCCCAAGCCTTCGGGCATATTGCCGGGGCCTGGCCTGCCCCCACCACCACCAAGAGGCTGCTTGCCGATGCCGAATCCGGCCGCCTGTACACCGGGATCGCTGGTGGCGCTATGAGCGGGTTGTGGTCCAACAGGTTTCGGTGTGATCGACGCGATCGGAGCGAGCGCTGCTTCCAGCGCGGTGCATGCCGCCGCAGATGTAGCCCGTGCCGCCGCACGCGCCAGCCCAATCACCGCGTTGCGCTCCAGCCTCAGGGCCTGTGGATTGCTGCTCAGCGCCGCTTCCAAATTTTCGATCTCTTCGTTGGCCTGGCGGTCGATCTCGTCCAGGTCCTCCCGCAACCCATAGACAAGGTGCGCGGCGTCCAACAGGGCACGCGCCATGACGAAATACCCGTCATCGGCCTGTTCCATTGCGGTATAAGCATATTCGTATTGCTTATGCCAAAACGCTTCCACGAACTCGCCACGTTGAGTAGCGGCAACCGAGTCCGCCAGGCCCCGTAACTCCTGGGCGCACTGCACTGTACTTGCGCCCTTGGTGTGCTGCGCTTCGGCCGCATCCTGCAACGCGGCAGGTTCGGTCCGTGGCCACACCTGACCAATGATCTGAGCCGAATATCTGCGCGTCGGCATGGACGCTGGAGCACTGATCCCTACCACTTGACCCCCAACCCGGAGCACACCGACAGCGGTCCACTACCTGCGGCGTTGGCATCGGAATAGATCGTCGCGTCATACGGTTGCCACGGGCCAGCGGCAATATCAGCGATCAGTAGCCGCTGATCATCAACGAAGCGTTGCAGGGTGCGATGCAGATACGGATCGACATCAGGATGCGCATCAATCACCGGCTGGATGCGGCGGACCCAATCTTGGGTACTGGAAACATATTTCGGGGTCGCCGCATCACGTTCCGGCGAACCCGTGTGCCCTGAGTTCACCCACGCCGTGGCCGTCGTATCGCTTTCTGTCATCAACGGCGCGATCGCCGTGCACAGATCACGGTCGGCCGCCGAGGTGTCGCCAGCCGGTGCCACGGACGACGGCGAAGTGCTCGCGGGCGCAGATGCGACCTGGGCGGCCGGCGCGCTCGATGGCCTGGCCACAGCGACGATCGCCACTACAAGGGCCACCGTCCCGATACCCACGCCGAGCAAACCACTCCACGACCATTTTGGCCGCGGCGTCGGTTCCGGCGGTATCGGCCAGGACGGAGGAACCCCCGTACTCCCCTGCGGATGCATATCCCCAGCTTAAGGCCCGCGACCGACAGGTCGGCGCACAACTTTCAGGCTCACAGATGTCGAGGGTAAACCGGCTAACGCAGACACCCAGCAATGCGCTGCATACACCGATTTACCTCGACCGCAGCTAATAAAATATCGCACCTTCACCTCCCTGCCCCGGGCGGGACGATTGTCCTCAACGGTGCGGTGGTCCCTGTCAAGGCCAACGCCGCTACGCGATCGACCACGGTCGAGCCTTGACAGTGACCACCGCACCGGACAACTCGCCCTTATCCGGGGCAGGGAGGATGAGGGATGAAAACCGCTTAGCCGCAACACTTTCCAGGCATGCGGTACAGAGAATCAGCGCAGGACTGCGCCCAACTCGCCGGAGGGCGGAGGAAACCAATAGCCGATGATCGCCACGACCACCGCCACCACCACTGCGACGATCTCTTTATCAACGCCTGGCCACGCCCGCATCACACCTACCGCGACGGCGCCGGTGCCTGCGAATAGGCACAACACCAGCCACCGCCGCCAGGGGATTTTCCAGGGCCTACTCTCCCCGTCACCGCGGAATCGATGTAACCTCGTCAACGGAACCTCTCCTTTCGTATATGCACCTGATCGGGGAATCCATTGCGGGGCCCCTGCTGTAACAGGGGTCCCGCTGCATATGACGGGGGTAACGCTAGCCGCCGTCGATGCAGTGCACTAACCCGGATTTTTCGTGAAATAGCGTGCGCCACAGGGTGTAGATAAGCGAAAGTGCCTGTCCTGCAAGGGATAATTGGA
>NZ_JBYTCM010000042.1:0-17761 GCF_058790275.1 Mycobacterium sp. FW102-FHT13B02 | reverse complement strand
CCCCGGCGCCCGACCTGCTACAACGGACAACATTGCTACCCAACCAATGTTGCATCAGATGACAATATTTCCTCATTCAGGAGCGACTTGATGCGGTCGGGCCGGAAACCCGACCAATGGTCGTCTCCAGCCACCACCACGGGGGCCTGCAGGTAGCCGAGGGCCATCACGAAGTCGCGAGCTTCGGGGGTGGTGCTGATGTCGACGATCTCGTAGGAGATGCCCTGCTTGTCGAGCGCCTTGTAGGTGGCGTTGCACTGGACGCAGGCGGGCTTGGTGTAGACGGTGACGTTGGCTGTGGTGGTCATTTCAACTCCTTTAGTCGTAAGGTTTTCGGGGTGTTTATGTACCTTCGATTCTAATTGCTGGCAGCCTATTTAGCAACGGATAGACCGATATTCAAAGCAGGCAATTATGGCGGCAATCTGCGGTTTATGTCCGGGCATTAATGGCACTAGGAAATCCCTTGAATTCGCACTAGGCCGCATTGCTGCCATTCTCTTTTCTCGGCGTCTTTTCACCCCGGCGACACCAAAGTGGCCCCGCGGAGCGCTACTCCACGGGGCCACTGGTCGGGGCCGCTAGTCCTCTGTGCAAGCCTGCCGGTACACGCTGTCGGCCTTGCGCTTGCCGAGGATCACCTGCTCGATGTCGCTGAGCGGGTAGCCGTTCTCCTCCAGGAACCGCAGGTAGGTCTTGGTGATGTCCTGGGGTCCTCGCCAGGCATCCTTGCCGGTGCGGGCCTCGACGGTCGCGAGCACCATCCCGAGCATGATCACCAGGGCGCGCGCGTCACCGGTGGCGGCGAGTTTGGCGACCGCCATCTTCGGCGTCTCGTTGTCGGCCAGGCCGAGCAGCTCGGGGGCGAGCCGCTGGCCGTGGTAGTCGTTGAACAGGTCCGCCCGGTTGGTGAGCGCTTCGGCGAGATACAGGGCCGCGCCTTTCGGGGCGGTCTTGCGAGCAAGGAGCTTGTCGCGCACCCATTCCCGCCGCACCACCGCCGCCGCCTCGCCCAGCTTGTTTAGAGCGATGAGCTTTCGTCGCTCGGCACGTTCCCTCTCGGCCTGCTCCTCGCGGGCCCGTTCCCGCTCGATGGCTCCATCGGGGTCGCCGGCGTCGGCGAGCTGGTCGAGGTCGACGCCGTGCTGGCGGGCCAGCCAGTCCGGCATGGTGACACCCGCACCGGCCAGGTCCATGCAGAAGTACTTCGGCTCGAACACCGTCCGCTCGCGGACCGTACGGAAGTGCCGCAGGCCCGCGCCGGGTTCGAGGTCCGGGTCGTCCTCGGTGTCGAAGTCGATCTCGTACTCATCGACGACCGCGCCGGTGTCGGCGTCCACGTAGACTTCGGCGACTTCGAGCCAGACCGCCCAGTGGCGGGGTTCCATTGCGGCAATGGTCTCATCGGTCAGATTGGCCCCGGAGGCGTCCTTGAGGTTCTGCGCCGAAATATGGGCCTTGTCGTACCAGCCGGGCCGATTGTCGAGAACCGTGTACCCCTTCGCGGCATACCCTTCGGCAGCCTCGGCGTAGCGGGCGCGTTCCTCGCGGTCGGCACGTAGTTGGGCGACCCGGTGTGCGAACTGGTCGGTGCCTGCAACCTTGATCAGCTCGGCTTGGGCGTCGTCGTCGCCGTCGAACTCCACGAAGCTGGTGGCTTCGATGAGGTTGAGCTGCCCGGTGTCCAGAGCGCTCATCGCCTTCTCGGATTCGATGGCCAGCTTGGCTGCGGCGATTGCCTCCTTGGTGGTGGACAGTCCCTTGGCGACCTTGGTCGGTGACACCCCGTCGAGCAGCAGCTGGTTGATCCCGCGCGCGCGCTCGGCGTCGGTGAGTGGCAGGCGGCGGTCGTTGGTCACGATCTGCTCGATCACGCGCTGGGCGCGCACGGCGGTCTCGGTGCCGTCGACGGTGCGCACGTACACCGGCACCGAGGTCAATCCGACCTGGCGTGCGGCCTGGATGCGGCGCTGTCCCTCGCGCACCAGGGGCTTGTCCTGCCCGTCGATCCGCACCGCGAGCACGGGAACCATGACGCCGTGCTCCTCGATGGAGGCCAGGAAGTCGCGGTCCAGGCGGGGGTCCAGGCGAACGTTCTCTTCGATCTCAATGTCGTTGGGCGAGAGGTGAAGCAGCTCGGGAGTGGCGATGGTGGTCATCGGGGGGTTGGGGGGTTCCTTTCCTTTGTTTGTCGAACCTGTTGCTTATAGGCTACACCATGTGTAGCCTATAGGCAACACCAGGAGCGACGGAAGGGCCGATTCCCGATGAGCACGAGCCTCGATCAGCTCCCCGGCATTGCCGAGAGCGACTGTGGGACAACGGTGGTGATGAGTTATGGCATGGGCGTGGATTCCACCGCGATCCTGCTGCGCTGGCTCGTCGAGCCGTCCAGCCGTGACTTCGATCTGGCGGACCTCATCGTCGTCACGGCTGACACCGGGGGAGAGTTCGACCAGACGATCACCGACGTCGAGCAGGTCGTGCTCCCCGCGCTGCGTCGCCACGGTGTGCGCTTCATCCAGGTCGGCCGGTCGCAACGCAAGACCACCGCCAAGGGAGAGGGTATCGCGGTCTTGCAGGACAGCACCGAACCCACGCGCCTGTACCGCGCGTCCTACACGCTGGCGGATGAAATGCTGTCGGCCGGAACCGTTCCGCAGATCGGCGGCACGCGTATGTGCTCCATTCACGCCAAGGGGAGTTGTCTGGATCCGGTCATCGCCGCGGTGACCGCCGGTCGGCGCTATCGCCACGTCGTGGGCTTCGAAAGCGACGAGGGCTCACGGGCTGTCAAGGACGCGCTGTACAACACCGACCGCCGTGTCGGTTGGTACCCGCTGCGCGACTGGGGTTGGGATCGAGCCCGCTGCTCGGATTACATCATCGAGATCACCGGGCGTCGTTGGTTGAAATCAGCCTGCGGCTTCTGCCTTATGTGGAATATGGGGCCTACCGTGGGGAGATGAAGGAAGTTCGGTGGGAACGCTTTCCGACGGTTGGCGAGCATGAGCATGGTCGGCGGTGGCTGCAGTTCACCGCCAACATCGGACGCGCCCCCAACACGGTCGACGCCTACGGTCGGGCGGTGCAGGACTATCTGACCTTCTGTGCGGCGTTGCGGGCGGATCCAGTTACCGCGCGGCCCGATGTCGTCGCGGCCTGGATCGGAGACATGCTGCATCGGCCGAACTCCCGCCACGACACCGTTGGTCTATCGGATGCGACAGTGCAGCAGCGGGTCGTGGCGGTCCGCGGCTTCTACGACTTCCTCGTGGAAGATCAACTCCGCGAACGTAATCCGGTTCGCCGAGGCCAGTCGGGCCGCCGAGGAAAGCAACCGCGCCAGGGCTTGGTCCGGGCCATCCAGAAGGCACCGTGGATTCCCGACGAACACGCCTGGGGTCGGATCCTGCAGGCAGCCCGATCCGACACATTACGCAACCGGCTCATGCTCTGCCTGGGCTACGACGGGGCGCTGCGCCGCGAAGAGTTGGTGTCACTGCAGATCGGCGATCTCGAACCAGCCTGGTCGCTGATCCACGTGCGCGCGGAGACCACCAAGTCCCAGCGCGGCAGGACGGTGGCGTTCGGCGCGACCTCCGGCGGACTGTTGGTGGCCTACCTGCGCCACCGCACCGAGGTGTTCGGCAAGGTCGACGGAAACCTGTTCCTCAGCGCGTCCCGGCGCAATCACGGTGCGGGTCTCGGTCCTTCGGCATGGTCGAAGACCGTCACCGCCATCGCCCGACGTGCCGAGGTGCCCGAGTTGTCGACACACACGTTGCGGCATTTGAGGTTGACCGATCTGGCGCGGGCGGGATGGGACATCGACGAGATCGCGCAATACGCCGGCCACCGCGACCTATCCACCACCCTGACCTATATCCACCTGTCCGGGCGCGAACTGGCAGCGAAGTTTCATGCCGCGTCAACCTCACTTCACGCCGATCAAGAGCGCCGACTGGCGGCGCTGGCTGGGATGTGGTGACGATGCTGACCGAGGCCGAAGTCGCAACCCTGGCCGACTTGTTCGACCACGGTAGCCCCCATCTCACTGATCCCACCACCCGGGCGTTGCACCGTCTCGTCGACCCCCTGACGCCACTGATGGCCGGGTGGCGGCCCGACATCGCCGGGCGCGCCCGCAGCCGCATCCTGCGACGGGTGCACCTTGAACAACGCCCATACTGGGACTGGGACGAACAGACCTGGCGGGACCTGGCGACCGTCGAATTTGGCTCCAAGCTCGGCGCACCAATGGTGGCGATCGCCAACGTCATCGCCGGCCACCGCACCCTGCACCACCACGTCACGGTCTCCGTGCGCCGAACCGCTGGATTGGCCTACGGGCAGACCGACGTAGAGACCGCGATCTCACACGTCCAGGACACCCTACGCACGTGGGAGGTCTCCGAACACACCAGCGGCAGCCACGTCGCCGCGGCCTTGAGCGATTTGATGCTGTGCAGCGGGACCGCAGACCTCGCTCGCTTCACCGATGACACGGTAACCTCCCTCGCGGACTTCTACGGCAGCGGTGCCCGCCGCACCGGGCTGATCAAGCTGTCCCGCGTCTTGGCCCACGACGGCATACTGCGTGTGCCGGTGGCCCGCAACGCACGCCAGCGCGGACCGCGCCAAGCAACCCTCGACTCCGCGCCCCCCATGTGGGTGCAATGGGCGCTGCGGTGGCGCGACGTCACCACCATCGAACCGGGCACGCTGCGTGGCCGATTCGCGATCATCCTCATCGCCGGGCGCTGGGCCGCCGACAAACACCCCGAAGCCCTCGAGCCGCACCTATGGACCCGCGACATCGCCGCCGAATACGTCGCCGACACCCTCAACGCCACCCACGGCCAGTGGGCCGGCTGCAACCGCGACACCCGCAAGACCGGACAACCCCTGGGCGCCGTCGGGAAGGTTCAACGCATCGACGGCATTCGAGCCTTCTTCCTCGATCTCATCGAATGGGAATGGATCACCCCGCGCTTCGACCCCCGCAAGGCACTGGCCGGGCCGCTTTCGGTCCGCGCACAACTGGGACCAAACCCGCGCATCATCGACGACGCGTCCTGGGCCAAACTGATGGCCGCCGGACTAACCGTCGAGGCATCCGACCTCAACCGGTATGGCAGCGCCGCCGCCCGCGCCGCCAGCTTCGAGCACCGCACCTACTATCCGATCGAGATGGTCCGAGCCTTGATCGGGGTGTGGCTCTTCGCAGGCCTACGCATCGACGAGATCCGTCGCCTCGAACTGGACTGCGTGCGGCGCGAGGAGGGACGCGACGACACGACCGGAACACCGTTCCCAATCTGCCTGCTCCACGTCCCGGCCAACAAGACCAGCCCGGCATTCAGCAAGCCGGTCGATCCGCTCGTCGGAGAACTCATCGAAGCCTGGCGGGCCGTGCGATCACCTCAACCCGACCTCGTCGACCGCAAGACCCAACAACGTCGACAGTTCCTGTTCTGCGTGCGCGGGGAACTCATCGGCGAGACGTACCTCAACGCCCACCTGATCCCGGTGCTGTGCCGCAAAGCCAATATCCCGGAACGTGACTCGCGCGGCGCACTCACTAGCCACCGGGCTCGCGCCACCATCGCCACCCAGCTTCTCAATGCCCCGGAACCGCTGTCGCTGGTCGACCTCAAGGAATGGCTGGGCCACAAGCACTACTCCAGCACCCGGCATTACGCCACGATCCTGCAGCGCCGCCTCACCGCCGCCTACAAGAAGGCCGACTACTTCGCCCGCAACGTCCGCACCATCCAGGTCCTCATCGACCGCGAGACCATCATGACCGGCGCGGCCGCCGACGGTGAAACGTGGAAGTACTACGACCTCGGTGAGGGGTACTGCACCTACGACTTCTTCGCGAAGTGTCCCCACCGCCTCGCCTGCGCTCGCTGCCCGTTCTACCTACCAAAACAGTCCAGCGCCGGTCAGCTGTTGGCCGTCAAGAACGGCATCGACCACATGCTGGAGAACCTCGTCCTGACCGACGAGGAACGAACCGCGCTCGATGGTGACCGCGCCGTCCTCACTCAGCTCGCTCATCGTCTAGCCAAGACTCCGACCCCGGCCGGCCCTACCCCGGAAGCACTGGGTACGACAGGAGCTGCCTTCATCGCGCTGAGTGAGCTTAAGGACTCCCTTGCCGCGGATGCGGACTGACCGCCGCGCCTTCCGGTGGGCGACCGGCTGACCTAGGCATCTTCGCATCGCACTGGCCGTGATGTACGTGCTGATGTCGGACCCCCTGGTTACGATGGCCGAGACAGTGTGGTCTATAGGAAGGCACCCGTGGTGGCCGACAAAAAGATTGTGTTTGTAGCGTTTGCGATCGAGGACGAGCGGCAGCGCGATTTCCTCAAGGGACAATCTCTATCTCCGCGCGCCCCTTACGAATTCATCGACCTGTCAGTGAAAGAGGCATACGAGGAGGGCTGGAAGGACAAGGTGCGGACTCGCATCAAGCGCTCCCACGGGGTGATCGTCCTCGTCAGCAAGAACTCGACGTCGTCGACCGGCCAGAAATGGGAGATCGAATGCGCGAAGGACGAGGACAAGCCCATTCTGGGCATTTGGGCCTACGCGGCCGACCGCGCCACTATTGCCGGCGTCAACACGGTCACGTGGAGTGACAAGAACATCGGCGACTTCATCGACTCGCTGTAGTGGGCATGCGAAAGGCGCTCATCGTCGGGGTGGATCACTACGATCACATCTCGACTCTCCGGGGCTGCGTAAACGACGCGTACAACGTCAACGGAGTTCTGGAGCGAGACGCGGACGGAACGGTCAACTTTACGAATCCGATGCTGCTCACCGGAACCGGCCCGGCATCCAACCTTGACCGACACGTCCTCAAAGACGCAGTGCGCGAGCTCTTTCGTGATGACGCCGAGATCGCGCTGTTCTACTTCTCCGGCCACGGTTACCTGGACGACACCGGCGGCTATTTGTGCTCAAGCGATGCACGCAGTGGCGACGACGGCCTTGCTCTCGCCGAAGTCATGACTCTTGCGAACCAGTCACCAGCAACGAACAAGGTGATCATCTTGGACAGCTGCCACTCCGGCGCAGCCGCCGTGACCGCCGCGGGGGCGACGCAAGCAGACATTCGCGAAGGCGTCACCATCTTGTCGGCATCAACGGCCAACCAATACGCGCTCGAATCGGGCGGCTCTGGTGTTTTCACGGGGCTGCTCGTTGATGCGCTTAATGGTGCCGCGGCGAACCTGGTCGGGGACATCACGCCAGGCAGCGTCTACGCACACATCGATCAGTCCCTTGGCCCCTGGCAACAGCGGCCGGTGTTCAAGACGAACGTTAAGACCTTCGTCTCGTTGCGACGTGCCAGACCACCAATAACCCTTGCGGAGCTACAACAGCTGACGTCGATCTTTCCGACACCGGGCATCGAGTTACCTCTCGACCCATCCTTCGAACCGTCTAGGACTGCGGAGCAACTCGCTGATCCGACAATCCCAGCTCCCGATCCTGCGCGAAACGCCACCTTCAAGGTCCTGCAGAACTACGTCAAGGTCAACCTAGTCAGGCCGGTCGGCGCAGTGCACATGTACTACGCCGCAATGGAGGGGAAGTCCTGCGAACTTACGGTCCTCGGCGAGCATTACTGGAACCTTGTCAACGAACGCCTGATCTGATGAGCGACAGCTCCTGGCCAGCGCTAGATTCCCACAGCGTGTTAGAAGCGGTCGCAGCAGTCGAGCATGAGCGATGGTCGCACTGGCAGCGATACATGCACTCAAAATGCCGTCACAACCCCGACGGCAGCCTCACCGTCCCGCCTGAACTAGCGGAAAGGTGGGAACGGCAGATGTCCACGCCCTACGAGGCCCTAACCGATGCCGAAAAGGACAGCGACCGAGAACAGGCCCGTGAGTACATCGCAGCACTTCAGCGTTTAAGGACGATGGACACTTAAGACACGTGAAAGCGTGTGGGGCGGAGGTAGCGTCGTCGTGTGACGCGAATCCTCGACATCGATCTCGATTTTTTTGTTGAACCCGTGGTCCACTGGCCCCAGGACGAAAGCCGCCCCGCCTCAGCCGAGCACACCGTCTGGTCGACAGATCGGGCCTTCGAATTCCTCACCGATAATTGCGGTCTCGCTGGCCCCCTACCGGGCATCCTGACCGAGCAGCACGACGAGCTGTTCCCATCGTGGCGTGAAGCGGTGCGCGCCCAGATTCTTCAGCCTCCGTTTCACGTGACTCATGTCGACGCGCACGCCGATCTCGGACTGGGGGATTCCGGGTACGTGTACCTCATGACCTCACTCCTCTTCGCTCCACCCGAGGAGCGTTGGAATCCGACGCCTCCGATCGGGACCACGGGTCTAACCGAGGGCAACTTTCTGCTCTTCGCTATTGCCTGCCGATGGGTCAGCAGTCTGGAGTACGTGTACGGGCAAGGCGGAGGCGGTGACGAATTGCATTGCGTTATGGGAGGATTCGAACGATCCGCAAACCAGGTCAGGCTTGCCGCTATGACACCACATGCATTTCGAAATTGGAACTTCGGACTCAGCGGCCGGGAACCAGTGGTGACGCACCTGGAACCTGGAGTTCCCTACGAATCGGGCCGTTGGGAAGAATTCCAGGCCGAAGCGCCCTATGACGTGATCTGCCTGACGCGCTCGCCGCGCTATACGCCCGCCACAGCGGACCCGCTGTACGCGGCCATTGCCGACGCGTTTATCGAACCAGTCACCTTCTAGACATTCGAGCGGCACAGCGCATAGCGCCACTGGCCGAGCTGGCTGCAGAGTCCACGAACGGCGCTTCAGCGGCGCGCTCCCCCGCGGCAGGGAGGGAGCCAGTGCTGACAAGATTCGCAATAACTTGCCCGTTCGCGATGCGCACCGAGGCCGGTCGCAGGCAGGTTGCCCTAAGGTGGCGTCTCGAACCACAGAAGGGCGCCCAGGCCCTGTTCCTCGAGCACGTCGCGCGCAGCCTCAACGAACGCCAAACCCTCATCGAGGGCAGTTCCGCGGCTGATCTGGTTGCCACGGCGGGATTGACCGAAGTCCAGTCAGAGTTCGTAGCCATGCTCGGCGAGTGCGAACACGCCGTCTACGAGGTCCGTCGACTCACCCGTCGGCCGGCCGCCGGTGGCGCCGGGCGCGGCATCACGGCGCGTTCGGTGCGGGCGGTCGCGCGGGGCACCCGCGTTCAGATGGACCAGGACCTCCGTGGGCGCGGTGGTGAGCGACGGACCGGTGGCGATGGCATCGTTCGCCATGTCGTGCGCGAGCGAGGTATTCAGCTCCCGGCGCTGGAGTTCTTCTACGTCGTGTGTCCAGCCGTGGTGGACGACAAGCAGAGGGCCGGGTTCGAGTCGTGGTGGCAGGAGGCAACGACCGATGCTGTGCTGTTCTGAATCCACGCGCATCCATTCCACCGGTGTAGCCTTTGGGCAACTCCGAGGGAAGGGGATGGACATGGAGGCGACACCCGCCGACGACGGTTCACTCATTCTCGCCGCGCTCGGTGCCGCGATCCGCGAACACCGCACGGCCGCCGGCCTCACGCAAGCCCAGCTCGCCGAGCGGGCGGGCATCGGCCGTCCCCACCTCAATCACATCGAGGGTGGCCGCAAGAGCCCGACTGTGGTGGTGCTGGTGCACCTGGCCCGCGGGCTCGGGGTCGACCCGGCGGCCCTGTTGGAGACGCAGCCGCTTAGCGGGGCGACGCACTGAGGGTGCGCGCCACCTCGATGCGCTGAATCAGTGAGGCGGCCTCGGCATGGTCGGGGCGCCCGGCGTCATCGGTGCCCGTCTGAATGAGCGCCACCAGCCCTCCATCGGCCCGCAGCTCGTAGCGCGGTGCGTGCGGCAGCTGAGTGGTTCGGGCCGCGTGCATCGCGTCGAGCGCGACGGCCAGGACGGCGGTCACCGCGGCGTCGTACTCCTCGGCGGTGTCGATGGTGGTGTCGACGCGGCCTGCGGTCGTCGTCGTCATAGACCAGGCAACGGTCACTGTGTCCTCCTCGGCGTGGGGTTGGTTCTGGGCCTGAGTGTGCGGGACTACACGACGAAAGCCGGGCCTGTCCTCCACGGTTGTGGATGAACAGACCCGGCTCGGTCCGATCTGTGGATAACTACCCCTGTGGGGGCGTGAAATCCTGGTCGCGGGGATCGGCGGCGAAGTCCGGCCCATCGAGGAACACCTGAGTCGCGGTGCGGTGAGCCTTCGTCAACAGGTCCACGGCGCTGACCGCTCCGTCCTGATCGAGGATTTGAAAGGTGATGGGACCCAGATGCAGGTCCAGCCAGCGAATCTGGCGCGTGCGGTCGCGTGCGAGTTCCTGGCGGGGCACGACCGCGTAGGCGGGGCGGCGCATCCAGTCGATGGCCGTGGTCGGCATCGCAAACGGTTCGGCTGCGATCGGCGCGGGGGCCGGGATGTGCCGGGGGATGAGGACCATCGCCGCACGTGCGGCGCAGAATCCCTCCAACACCCCTTGCGTGGCCTGCGCCGACAGCATGGTCATCAAGAGGCAACCCCACTGCACCCGCAAGCGGGTAGTGGGGGAGCAGGCGTGACTGACGGTGATGTCGCCCTCCTGCACGCCCTGGATGCGGACGATCGTGTGGCTGACCAACGCTGCGGGGGTGACGTGCCCTTCGGTGGATCGAGTCTTCATCGGATTGACCTCTCAGTGGGTGTTGCTTATAAGCAACAGACTACCAGTCAATTGCGTTGCCGCGCAATGCTTTTCACCATTCAACCTGCACTGATGTGCGGGCTTGGACACCGCCGTCGTCAAGGCCTACGTTTCCCGACCCCTGACCACGTCGGCCGACAGCCATTCCGAGCGCGCGCTGGACACTGCGGCGCCACCCCTGCCCACCTGGCGCCGAAAGGGCCTGCATGCAACCTGACCTTCCACGAACAACCACCGATCACACTCCGCCGCGGTCAGCGCGAAGGCCTCCGGAAATTGACTGACTCCGAAGTTGGCTGTGGTGGTGGACTCTGATGGAGCCTGCTCCGTACCGTCCGTCCCATGACCGCACCCATGTCCAGCTCTCTCACGGATGCCGAAAGCGATTTGCGCACAGCGCAGTCCGAGACCGACGCGCATCGCCAGGGACAGTACGCACGCTCGGCGGCAGACTCAGCCGCCGAAGTGGCCGTCGACAGCAACACCAGCGAAGCCGACCGGTCCCGCGCGGTCGAGGTCATGGACGCTGCACTCGCGCTGGCCGGACGTAGCCTGCGAGAGGCGCAAGCGACACTCGCCGCCGCTCGGGACAACCCCGACCCACAACAGCGGCGGGAGCAGGCCCGGTTGGCGGTGAGCAAGGCGCGACAGGTCAGTCGCCAACGGGATCTCACCGACGACGAACGCGCCGAAGCCCGCCAGATCATCGGGCACGGACGGATGATCGCGACATCGGTGGGCGCCTCCGTTCGGCGCCAGCAGCGCGTGGAGCGCGAGCAGGAACAGCCCGGTATCGCCATCTGAGTTGCCCCGCCCAGCTCGCGGCCGGCGGTGCGTAACCTCAGTCGCGTGGGGGAGGCAGACGTGGTGCCACGCCCTCCGATAGCCCTGAGCGCCGCCTGCATCGGCTGGGCCCGCTCGGCGCACTACATCACCGAGCCAGTCGACGACGGCGAGGTGCAGCTGCGCTCGGAGGCCGGGGCACCCTCGCGATACTTCGTCCGCCGCCGCGGCGCCGACCGCCTCGTCCTCACCGAGGCCGAGGATGAGGCGGATGAGCATCCACTGCTGTACGTCGCCGACACCGGTGTCCTGGAGAAACACCTGGTCGCGTTGTTCGCCGACGACATCCGCGAGGACCTCGACCTACCCTTCCTGGAGCTGGAGTGGTCGATCGACGCCGTGGCCTCGGGGTACCAAGTCAGCGAGATCGCACGCGGCTATCGAACCCTCGCGCGCGGGGGAGGTGAGCCCATCGCGGCCGCACCTGACCCGACCCTGAGCCTGTTGACACTAGTGCCGCTGTCGCACTACCTGCAGTGGTCGATCGCCGACTTGAAGCGCTCGTTCCTCAACCCGGCCGGCGTCCCGCTGTTGCACCGGGGGCGCTACGCAGCGCGCTAGGCGCGATCCCGGTGAGGAACCCCTGGTCTGGTGGTGGACTACAGCGCGCACGACGATCTACCGTCAAGTGGTGGGAACGACGAATGCTGACGGGCTACTCACCGAGCGCCAAGTGGCAGACGAGTCCGGGCTGGCCGCCGAGCTTGTTTCGAGTCTGATTCCGAGGGCGTCAGCCGATGCCGAGGTCTACGACGAGACAGGCCTGTGGCGCGCAAAGGTCGCAAAAATGTTGCTGGACAACGGTGTAAGGATGAACCTCGTCAAGGTGGCAGTGCGTGAGCCGCTGACCGTTGCGCAGTTGCGGGCCACGGCCGAAAACGCTCCGGCGGGGCCGTCAACCTAACCCAGTGGGCACCGGCGAGGAAGCTTGCCCACCTCGGTTAAGGTCGCGGGCCTTCGACTCTCCCCCCGCGATAGGGTTCATACCCACTCCTTTCTCGCATCCAGGGGGAGCGAAGCGACTATGGGGAGGCGCCCACAGTGAAGTTCTCGACCGTTCTTGCTGCGACCGCGGTGACCGCTGGGTCGGTGCTGGGCGTTCCGATGGCCCAGGCCGACGATGACGTGGCCCCCACCCTGACGTCTCTCGGACAGGCCGCGGAGTTGGCCAACGGGTCGGCAGTGCAGACGTGGACCGTCAGCGGGTTGAAGCCGAGCGGCGATGTCATCCCGTGGCACGTCAACGGGACGCTGTGGGAGGCCACCGCCACCAACGAGGCCGTGCAAGGTTCGATCCAGCCCGTGGTGTCCGATCTCAACGCGCGCGCCCGCAACGGTGACGCCTACCGAGTCTTGTTCTTGGCGGCTACCCCGCAGGGGGTGAACCCAGCCGTCCTGCCGCCCGGTGCGAAGACGTCGGGCAAGGTCTACTTCGACGTGACCGGTGAGCAGCCCGACAGCGTCGTCTACAACAGCGGCGGCCATGATCTTGCCGTCTGGCTCACCCCGCCGCCTGCACCCGTCCCCTCAGGAACGAGCGCCGCGCCGTTCGGCGGTTCTCGCGCGGGGGTGGCCGATGCTGCACCGTCCGCCGCGGTGCCGCCGGCTCCAGCAGCACCGCCCGGTGTCGTTCCGGCTGCGGGGCCAGTCCCTGTTGGAACACCGCCGCCGACCGGGGCCTCCGGCACGCCCCTCCTCGGCAGCACTGGGACGCCGCTGCCCGAGGGCAGCTCCGGGACCCCGTTGCCAGGCACCTCGACCTCACCAACGGGCACCGCAGGGGGCGTCCCCGCGGGGACCACGGGGACGTCCATGCCCTCCGACCCCGCAGCTCCGGCCGCGACACCGGCACCGGCGACAGCGTCGAGCCAGCCCACGGGAAGCGCGGCACAGCTCGCTCCGGCAGGCAGCTCGCCCGCTAGCGGGACGACGATGGCACCTGTGACGACGACCGTGCCCGCGCCGGCACCGTAGCGTCCGCTGGAGGAGATGTGGGTCTTGTCAAAGGGGAAGCCATGGCGGCCGAGGCACGTGGCTATTGGGCGACCGACCGCACCGTGTGCTTGGCCCATGTCGACGACTCGGTACTGAAGGCGGCCATTGCGCACCACCTTTCCGAGCCGAACTGCAGCTACTGCGAGATCGTTGGTGACGACTCGAATCCCGTAGCGGCTCCGCTCGATGACTTGTTGGACGTCTTCATGGTCGGTGTCCGGAATCTCTACGAGGAAGCCGAGGCCTCGGGGGTGCCGATTCAACCGGGCCGCCAGGTGACCACCGTGTACGACGCCGACGACGTCGTGTGGGAGGTGCTGGAAGAGCATGCCACGACCGGACGGACCCCCGACGACGGGTTGGCCTCGGACATCACAGCCGCCCTCACCACGCAATCGTGGGTACGGCGAGACTGGCAGCGACTCACACCCGATCAGGTCCTGCAATACAGCTGGGACTCCTTCAAAGAGCTTGTGAAGTACTCCACGCGGTTCTTCTTCACCGGGGCCCTAGGCGACGCGAGTGCCGATGGCGAGAGGCTGTCGGTGCTCGAATTCTTCCGCCAACTGGCTGCGGTGTTGTCCCAGACCCCCGAGATATTTCCCCAGCCGTGCCCCCGGTTGTTCCGCGGCCGCATGACCGCAACAGACCCAGACCCGAGTGACTACGACGCCGCCAAACTTGGGCCACCCCCGCCGCAGCGGGCCGCCGCCAACCGGATGAGTCCCGCCGGGATCAGCATGTTCTACGGCGCCACCGACCTAGACACCGCCGTGGCCGAAATCGGAGCTCACAGTTCGTACGGGTATGCCGTCACGGGGGAGTTCACGACCGCCCGCGAAGTACGCCTGATTGACCTGACCAAGCTCCCCGCGATTCCCAGCATCTTCGACGAACAGTCCTTTCGTAGCTACTACACGATCTCGTTCTTGCACAACTTCGTTCGGGACCTCACCTTGCCGGTCGACCTCGACGGCCGTGAACACATCGACTACGTGCCCACCCAGGTATTCACCGAGTACCTCAAGTACTCCTTCCCTGCCCGCGTCGATGGTCTGATGTTTCCCAGCGCGCAGGGTCCGGGAGCGAACGTCGTGGTGTTCTACGGACCTGAATTCTGCGCGGATGAAGGCGATGTCGGCGACTACACCCGGCTCATCCTCATCCGTGCGTCGGTGACCAAGCATCGCGTCACCACTGTCATCAAGCGGTAACGCTCAGACAAGCACGTGGGGCCAAAACGGGCCTGGCACAGAGCTATTGATTCTGGCGATGCCATCAGTCGTTAGCCTCCAGCACGGAAGGTGTCTTGGCGAATGACGCTTAGCTCCGCTCGGGCGTCTTCGAGGTAGCGGTAGGCGGTGGCGCAGCCGGCGTACCGGGGGAGGCCGGGTATGCACACGCAGCCGACCTGGGGCCAGTGCGGATCGACGCGATCAGCGGCCACCAGGCCTCGATGTCGCTCCTTCGGGGAAGGGGCGGGAATTGTGTGCATGGCGACAACCCCTGCTGTCGTGGGGAGCATGGTGTGGGCGACTTCGGCGACCGACCACGGTCTGAGCCGATCGTGGTGTTGGAAGGCGGCGTCGACTACGGCGTCCAGCACCAGCAGCACTGTTCCGATCGGCACACCGCCGGTGAAGTCATCGTCCTCACCGAGCCGGTCGACAAGCCAAGCGCCGTCGAAGAGTTCGGCGAAGTCGGCCGCGACGGGGCCGTAAAGATCAAGCACTTCCGCGACGGGCTGCTCACCGAGCCGCAGCACGAGGAAGTCGACGTAACCGGCGATGACGTCGGGCGCGGGCCCACGTGCGTCGAGCGGTGACAGGTGAATCTCCGCTCGCCAATCCAGACCGCACGTCACCGTGGCCGACCATGTGTCCAGACTCTCGTAATGCATTCGAGGAGCAGTGAATTCGACAGTCGTGGCGCATCCGTCGTGCTGAAGCCCGCGGATGTAGTCACCGATATCGACTGCTGTCATTCGTCTCCTAGGTGGGGTGATTCGAGCTCACCCCTACTGGCCGGCGGTGCATGTGGGCGGAGGTTTGGTTGCTCAGCTGGGCGTACGCGAGTCCGGCGCGATGCCCCAGTGGCTGGCGATGGGCTGCGGGATGGTCAGGCCGGATACGGCGGCATCGATCAGGGGGTACACCGGCAGCCTTGGCGCAAGGTGGCTGTCCCATCGCCCGATGGGGCCGGTGGTCTTGCCTGACGCCAAGGAATCAAGATACGTGCGCGCCAACGAGACTCGCGAATCGTGCAGCCAGCTTGTGGTCGTGGCGAGTTGGTCCTGAAGAAACGTCATTGCGGCGACGTAGTCCGGTCCCGGCGCCCCGCCGGGCTGGGTGCACTGGGCGAGCTGCTCGACGAGGAGGCGTACGGCGTGGCCGTTGGGCCCGAACTCGAAGCCATCGGGCATGAGCTGAACGACTTCGATGTGTCGGGCACGGATTTGACGTGCCTCGTGCTGCAGCATCGGCTCGAAGCCCAGCACACGCGTCGGTCTGACTTCCCAAACCTCCCAGGGGAGGTATTGGTGTGCGTAGCCGAAGTTCACCATGTACGCCGGCTCCTCGAAGAGGCGGAAGCCCTTCCACTTCCGTGAGGTGAGGCGACGACCGGGAGCCAGCTTCGCGAAGGCCTGCATGTTGATTGCGTCTCGGCCGCGGTACGCAGGGACGTACCACGAACGGCTGGCGGCTTCGGCGGCGGCGGCCTGGGTGTCCATCATCGTCATAGCACCCATTGTGCAACCAGCAGGCGACACCTGGTCGGATCACCGTTGATACCTGACGAGGACCGAGAACGCCGGGCCACACATGAACCTCAAGTAGGTGATGCGGTGCCGCGCATCGAGGTATCCGCCGGTGATGTCGGGCGGTGAGATGAGCCAGCCCCGCACGAACGGGTTGGCGATTGGCTGCTCGCGCACCCAAGCCCACCATTGCTCATCGTCGCTCAGATCGACCCCGAGCAGCGGCGCCGTGCCCGCGAGCGTGGCCGCGCCGGCCGCCACGTCGATCACGTCGCGGCTCCAGGCCCGCGCTCCCAACTCCTCGAGGACCATGTTCTTGTAATCGACGTTCGTTTCGAAGGCCCGCTTGTGAACGGCAGGTGTGAGACGTCCCGAGCCGAGCAGTGCTACCAACCGGCGCTCCAGGCGCCGATACTCGGACTTGCCCAGTCCGTGCGGCCACGGCAGCGAGTCGAGGGTGCGTAGTTCGTACCGGATGATCGACGTCATGGGTAGAGCGCCAAGACTCAGGCGGGCCAGTGGTCACCGTCGACCGTGATCCGCTCCTTGACCACGTTGCCATCATCGTCGACATCGACGATCGTGACGGCTCGCGTGCAAGGAACGGCCGGTTCGGGCGCTTGGTCACTCGCCGGGCTGGGTGAGTTCGCCGACGCTCTCCGCGCAGACCTGGCTGTGTTCACCTCCGGTGGCATGCCTTCGTAGGCCATGGGTTCGATTCCCCTTCCTGAGCCAATTGCGTCACCGTGACGAATGCTCGTCGTGGATGAAGTCGCTGAGCCATTGCCGTATCGACGTCAGACATCCATCGTCGACCGTTCCGGCCAGGCTGGCGATGCGTTGTCGGCTGATCGTCCGCGGCTGCTCGGTCATCGCGAAGGACGGGCGTTCCAGGGTGAGGCTCGGTCCGCTGAGTCTGACGTGCTGAGGCCAGCCCCGGTCGGTGGTCGTCACGGGAACGACGATGGCCAGCTCGGTGACCGCATCGAGGTAACCGGACGATGCGACGACGACTGCCGGTCGGCGGCCGGCTTGCTCTCGACCCACGGTGGGATCGAGGTTGACCCACACCACCGACCCGGGAGCCACGAGAACGCTCACTGCGTGGGGTCAGTGTCGGCGTCGACCGTGGCCCAATCGGCGGTCTCCGTGCGCCAGGAGGTCAGCGTCTCCTCGTCGGCACCACTGATGGCGGCCGCGACGGAGGAAAGGCGCTTGTGCCGCTCCCGTTCCTCCATGAGCTGTTCCAGGAACTTCTGGACGGTCTCGCCCTCTTCGGCGGCACCGGCGCTGATGCGCTCGCGCAGCGGCTTGCTCACCTTGATCGTGGTCAGATCCGACATATGGTTATTGTACCTCAGGTATGCCCGAATAGCATACCTTGAAGCTGGTAACGGTGCGTGCTAGCGAGGTGCGAGTTCCGCGCGGTAGCCATCCGCTTCATTGATTTTTACATCGATA
>NZ_JBYTCM010000041.1:0-18426 GCF_058790275.1 Mycobacterium sp. FW102-FHT13B02 | reverse complement strand
CCCGGCGCCCGACCTGCTACAACGGACAACATTGCTACCCAACCAATGTTGCATCAGATGACAATATTTCCTCATTCTGCAGTGCCTTGATCCGGTCGGGGCGGAAGCCTGACCAGTGAGTGTCGCCGGCTACCACGACGGGGGCTTGCAAGTATCCGAGCGCCATGACGTAGTCGCGGGCCTGCGGGTCTTCGGTGATGTCGACTTTCTGGTAGGCGATGCCGGCCTTGTCCAGCGCCTTGTAGGTCGCGTTGCACTGCACGCATGACGGTTTGGTGTAGACGGTGACGCTCGCGCTCATGATGCTCTCCTGAATTTCTGTAGCAAATGGCTTACGCATACATTTATATTAATGCCAGTGGCCTATATTGGCAATAGTAATTGATGAATATCACCTGTGTTATGCGCTCATATTTTATCGCGCTATTCAATTCAGGAGCGGCCTCGCATGAACCGTTGCCCTCGGACTCGTCGCCCCTTTTTCTTGTCCAGGCCATTTCGGGAAACAACCACAAGATCAGCCGCAGCTCACACGCAATAACAACCAGTTGAGACGCTTCGAACGCACCTGGTCGACGCCGCCCGGATGGAGGCACGCCGCGCGGATCCCCGCCCCTGAATCCACTAAAGGTCTAGCTTTGATTACCAGCGCTCCACATCGCCTTGACGGAGTGCGTACACGTCCCCGAACGCACATCCGATAAGGTGGGATAAAGCGTAGCCAGACGCAAATACTAAATTCCTGCTTTGCGCATCTTACAGCCTTCTAGCAAATTTGTTTTTTGCGCGATAGCCAAGGCGTCGCCGGGTACTTCGGGGTGTGCGTCCGGGGACGGGAGAAACTCGGTCATCCCGCCCCCGGGGAAGCTGGTTTAGGCGGCGCGCTCGCCGTGCAGGGCAGCGCGCAGGCGGGAACCGATCCATTCGCCGACCTGCGGGCTCACGGCGTTGCCGTACCCGTCGACCTGGTTACGGGCCGATCCCCAGACCACGAACGTGCCGGTGTAGTCGCCGAAATTCACGTCGAACCCGCATCCCCTGCCGATTTCGTGCGGCGCCATCATGCGGAAATAGCAGTCTTCCAGCCGTAGGTCGGCGAGCATGGCGTGCCATTCGGCGGTCATCAGGGCGGTGGTGTCAGCGGCGGTGACGGTGCCCAGCGGGTCCGACAGCGGGTGTGGAGCTGTCTCGTTCCCGGTTGAGCCGTTCTGCTTGAACCAGCCGCTGAACAGCAACCCTTGCCCGGCCCCATCAGCGACAACCGTTTTGAGTGGTTGATCGAGACCCGACACGCGTCGTTCGACACCCTGGTTGAACTTCATGACGCCCGCTGCGGTGAGAAGACCGGGAATCTGGTCCGAAGTGACGGTCGGCATGGCCTCCGCATGGGTGGTGGGGACGGTGTTCTGGCGGAAGGGGATTACACCGCTGGATAGCAGCCCGAACGCTTCGGAGCCTGCCTGGGTCGGTAGCGGTTGGTCGGCTCCGCGCGGCTCCATGCCTTTGCGAAACGTGGTGATGCCGAGCAGGACGGCGCGTTCGTCGGTCGCAGTCACGGTGGTCTGACCGTTCACGGCGGCCGACGGGGTGAGCAGACCGGTGGTGTTGGTGGCGGGCTGGGTCCACAGCGGTTGGGCAAGGTCGCGGGTGCGGCACTCGGAGCCGGGGTGCTCGAAGCTGTTGGCCATCTGCATGATTGCCCCGGTGGACAGGATGGCGGTCTCCTGCTGGCTGGTCTGGGTTGCCATCGGCTGCCACGGGTGGCGCTCGGAACCATGCAGGGCCTTGGCCGGCATCAACACGGCCGGGAACTCGGCGAAGCGCTGGCGGCACCGCTCGGCGCGGGCCATGGTCGCTGGCGCCAGAGGCTTCGTGCGGTCGCCGATGCGGGTGCCCAGGTTGGTCAGGTCCATCGCAGCCAGCGACGGGGTCATGCGGGGCACCACGGCGCTGCGGCAGGACGGGCACCGGTACTCGTATTGCTTGCCGTATCGGACACTGCCCGTCGGGGGGACTCCGGTCTTCCACGTCCACACCGCCTCAACGATCTTGTCGCAGAATCCGCAGGCGGCCAGGGGCCGGTGATCCAGGTAGGGAGCCGGAATCTTCTTGTCCCAGAACGCGATATAAAGCCTGTCTCGGCTTTGGGGTACACCAAAAAACATGCTGTTCAGGTAAAGCACGCGGTGGGAATACCCAAGAATGTCGAATTGCTTGAGCCACCAGCGATATGTCGAGCCGTCGCCGACCTTGCGCTTGCCCTGGATGGCCGGTCCCCAGGAAGTTAGCTCGGTGGTGCATTCCACGAGGATCAGCCGAGGGTGGTGCTGGGCGGCGTAGTGCAAGACACAGTTGGCGGTGGCCCGGTCGCGCTCGGAGCGAGTGACGCTCTCTTCGAACTCGGGGTCCTCCAGATCGAACAGCGAAAGCCCTTGCTCGTACGCCTTTTTGGTGTTGGCCTGGCTGTGGTTGACGCAGCTGACACCAGCGGCGAGCAGGTCTGCCTTAGGCAGGTCACGCACGGAGTGGTAGTTGGCGGATTCGGTGTCGACCAGGTCGGCGATCCAGTGTTCGACCTCGGGAAAGTTTGCTTCGTGGACCTCGATTTTGAATTTGTCGTGATTCGCGGCGGCTATCGTTGAAAAGCCCGCCGTCTCAATACCTTTCGTCAATCCTCCAAATCCGGAGAAAAGGTCGACGGCGACCAGATCGTCGTGGGCGAAGCGGCGCTTGCCGAGGGCGGGCCGGTGTTCGGCGGTGGCGGTCATCGGGTCACCGCCTGGGCACTGAGTTCTGCTGCTGCGGTGGGGTTTTTCGCTTCATTAGGCATATGCCTAGTCTACTGGGCATATGCCTAATGGGCAAGTGCCTATTAGGCACACTCCTGCCGAATTCCTTTGGGCCACTTACCGTGCCGCCCCTGACTAGTCGTCTTGTTCGCCGCACATGTCATATCCGCCACCGCCGGTGCCGTCGGGGACATGGCGTGTCCCGTACCGTTGGCGACGGGTCCGGATGGGGCCACCTTCTTGCAGCCAGCCAGCGGGATACAGGGTGTCGACTCGCCGCGCCCAGGTGCTCATTGCGTCTTTCTCCTTGGCGCTGTTTCCGGGCTGGGGTCGGCGGGGGACGATCGGCAGAGTGCGCCATCCCGGCCAGGCGTGGTCGTGAGCATCTTCGGCGGCCAGGTTCTCGCAGTCGTGCGCCGGACCTTCCCAGGTGCAGTGCAGGCAGGCCGCCCGGTAGAGGAGGTCGCCGACGCATTCGCAATCGTCGGCGTAGTGGTCGCAGCGCAGCTCGGCGGCCAGGATCGCGGGTCTGCATGCCGCAGTGGGCTCGGGGGTGCGGCCGAACAGTGTGGCGTGCCAGCCGTGCGAGCGTCGGCACGAGTCGAAGTTGTCGTGGGCTTGTTGCCATTGCTCGAACTCGGCGATGCGCGTGAAGTACCCCCGCTGGTCGAGGTCAAAGATAGTGGGGGCCTGGTCCATTCGCGCCTGATGCTGTTCCGCTTCAAGCTCGGCGAACAGATCGAGTTGGGCGTGCGGGGTGGCAGAAGCCGACCTATTAGGCATATGCCTAGTCTAGTGGGCATATGCCTAATAGGCAACTGCCTAACACTGGACCAGAGGTAGGCATATGCCTATACTGCTGGCGTGGAGTTACCTATTGTCGGCGCGGCTGAGATTGCCGAAATGTTGGGCGGTTATAGCCGTCAGCGCGTGTCACAGTTCACCTCGGGCTCCGACTTCCCAGTTCCGTATGCCCGACTGCGGATGGGGTCCGTGTGGCGGTACGACGACGTGACTGACTGGGCGCAAAAGCATGCTTACACGATTCACCCCTTGACGGTCAGCGACGACCGGTCGCCACGTCGGGGTAAAGGCGCCACACCGCCGTAGTCATCACCGGTCGGGGGCTGTTGGGGTGCTTGCGATTTGGCGACTGGTTCACAAGGGTTCGCCGCGATTCCCGACGGCCTGCGGATAAGACTGGCCGTCGCGTTCGGGGTGCTGGATTACCGGATGACCTCGACCGCCTTCAACGCGTAGCTGGCGCATCGCAACAGCGGAGATGCTCCGTCGATCGAAAACATGCCCCACAACTAGCTTAGAGAACGCGGCAGACCAGGATTTCGTGCTCCGGTGGCCGGTGATACCGCAGGTAGGTCAGGCGGTGCCGTCCGTTCTCGATCTGGTCGCCGCAGTAGGTGAACCCGTCCCGCAGCCAATACCCTGCACCCTCGTCCTGACAGACCTGCCTCGACCAGTCGAGCCAGGCCGAGGTGTCCGCCATCGGCGCATTCAGCATCGGCGTTGTGCGAGCGATGGCGGTGGCGGTATCGACCGTCTCGGGTAGATCCGCGCTCCATCGCAGCTGGGTAACCGCATCCATGAAGATCCGGCGATACTCAGCGTCCCCGGAAAGGAATGCGTCCCGGTGCGCTGCCGGCCGGTGGTAGCGCGAATCGCCCAGGTGGCCCTCGAGTTGTTCTCGCAGCTGCCAGTACGGATGCTTCGGGTTCGCGCCTTTGCCTAGCCCTGGCGGCCACGGCAACGAGTCGAGCCGGCGGATCTCGAACACCCACCTGGTCATCGGGGGCGGCCAACCTCACGGGCCGCGGGAACCGGCAGAGACGTAGCGACGTCAGTCCCGGCCTGGCCGAGCGACCCGTCTGCCCGGTGCTGGTCGATCAGGCGTTCCACCAGGTCCTCGGTGTCGTCGGGGTCTGCTCCGGACTGAATGATGGCCACGAGGGCGTCTTCGGCACGCAATTCGTACCGGGCGGCGCGGATGTCGCTGGCACGCGCGTCCTGCACGGCGGTACGGGTGGCGTCTAAGGCGGCTGCGGCCGCGGCCGTGCGGGTATCGGCCAGCCCGCTGATGGTGCGGACATGCGCGGGGGCGGCGATGGTCAGTGACCAGGGCACTGTCATGGTGAGCTTCCTTGCCTTGGTGTATGGGCGTTCTCGTCTGATTCTGCCGGGTCCGAACGACAAAACGCCGGGCCGTTGTCCATCTTGTGGATAACGTGACCCGGCGTCGCGTTCTTGTGGATAACCTCGCTCAGTCACCGGCTGGCGGGGTGTAGCTGCTCAGTGTTGGGTCGTCGGCGAAGTCCGGCCCGTCCAGGCAGACGCTGATCGCGGTGTGGTGCGCGGACCGCAGAAGCGCCGCAGCGCTCAGGCATCCGGCCTGGTCGAGAATCTGAAAAGTCACAGGGCCCATGTGCAGGTCGAGCCAGCGCACTTCGCGCGCCTTGTTTCGCGACAATTCCTGGCGGGGTACCACGGCGTAGGCCGGGCGACGGGTCCAGTCAATCGACACGGTCGTGCGCGCAAACGGTTCGGTGCGGTCGTCGACGCTCATGGCCGGGATGGTGGGCGGAATAAGTGCCATCGCTGAGCGGGCGGTAGCGAAACCTTCGAGAACCCCCTGGCATGCCTGAGCGGAGTACATAGTCATGAGCAGGCCGCCCCACTCGATGCGGATGCGCGCTTCGGGGGTGACCGCCGAATACACGGTGATCTCGCCAGTGTGTTCGCCCTGCACCCGAATGATGGTGTGGGTGATGAGCGCTGCGGGCGTCGGGTTGAGGTCGATGGTTCGCTGGATCATGATTCCCCCTCGTGTGGATTCTACTGGTTATAGGTACCACTATATCGCGTAATCTGTTGTGCTGCAACATATTTGGTGTATATTCCCGGTCCCGATTCGGTGGCCGAACGGGGCTCTCGTTCGGTACCGCGGCACACACTCTCCCCTCCAGGCATTGCACTGCCGACCCTGTACACACCGGCACTCCAGGGCTTTTGTGCCGGGACAGATTCGGGCGCCAGGCGCACCCAACGTCCTCGATGCACGGAGCTAACCGGTAAGGCCCGGCGGCGCACCAATCGAACCCGGCGAGCAATGACCGATGCGTAAGCCCATCGGTCCGTCTTAGCGTTGAACCCCAGTACATCCCGAACCACAACAAGCACGGAGGGGACTTCACCGATGGTCACCAAAGCCCAAGTTTTCATGGTCGGCGACCAGCTGCTTTTCACCGTCTTGGGACTGCTAGTTGTGTGGTGGTGCCTCGCGGGTACTCGTCGCATGAAGCTCGCGGCCCGCGAGCGCGACATCGGGCCGGCCTTGGCCCGCTTTGCGGCCTCGTTCTCTGCCTTCGCGTTTATCGTTAACGCAAAAGGCCTGATCATCCAGCCGGACTACCGGCTCCACACTCGGCTCGACGCGGCCGCCGTTACCGCAGAATGGGTGCGGGAACACGTCGCGGCACCCTTCCTGGTTTTGTCCAGCGTTATCGCCGTGTGTGTCCTGCTAGCGACTCTGCTCTCTTCCCTGCGGCCAGGCCATCCAAGCCTCGACGTACCTGTCGACGCCGCAGAAATCCACCAGTAGGACCCGCCGGCGATCAGGCGCTGTGACAATGATTCGGGCGACGCGGTGAGGCCGTCGAGCGAAGGCCGTTCGCTGACGGCAGCGACATGCTCGACGGTCACCGAACGCGACATGCTCGATCTGCTCTTGGCCCGCTACACCGCGATCCGCCGTGGGACGATCGCCGACCGGTGGACCCGCGCCGAGCACGTTGCCTCAGACCTTGGCCACCGCCGAACAGGGGTCACGAAAATCGCCGATTTCATCGCTGCCGATAAGTATCCCGGCGTGCCCTACGGATCCGCACTCGCTTTCCATGGGCACGAAGTGAAAGTGTCACGTGCAGACTGGCTTTCAGAACTTCGCGATCTAACGAAGTCGGACGCCATCAAGCGCTACATGCACCACTGGTGGCTGGTGATTTCTGATCCTGGCATCGTGCGCGGTGAGGAGCTACCCGCCGACTAGGGCCTCATGGTCAAGTCGGGTAGCCGACTACGGGCCGTGATCGCCGCGCCACGGCTGGACCCCGACCCGCTGCCTGCCGACCTGTCCATATCGCTCATGGCCGCCGCAGCCCGCACGGCGCACCGCGATCCGCTGCGCCGTGATGCACCAACGGTCTGGTTGGACTCATCGGCGACGTGGAAAAGTCACGCAGACCGTCGCTGCGGCTTCTGTGGTGAGCCGTCTCCGTGCGTGACCCACCAACCTCGCCAGTGCGACAGTCACCTCGACGCGCACCCCGACCACCCGATCACCTAGCTTTTGCTCGCGTACCTGCCGATGATGCGTCGGCGGCATTCGTCACCATCGAGCCGCCCTGCGGCCAGTTCGATCAGGTCCACGACGGACTCGCGGCTCGGTATGTCGCCTTCGATCAGGCCGCTGACGATCACGTCGAACACTGCCCGACGAGCCTGCGGCGTCAAGTCACTGCCCTGTAGCAGTGCGACGAGGTCGTAGGCGTCCTGGTCGGAACTTCCGCCACTCACGGAGCCATTCTATCGCCCAGACCTGTTCCGTCACTGTGACGCACCTCGTGCCGTGTCACAGGAAAGTCACTGTCGCACTGCGATTTTGGAAATTTCTACACATAAGACGCATTATCCATTCTTTTCTGGATACGGTGAGATGGTGCCCCAACACCGCCCATCGGGCCAGTCTCCCGGCGACGACGCCGACCCAGGCGCACCAGGTGCGGCCGTCCCCGACTGGTTCACCGCGTTCCTGCAGGACCGGCAGACCCGTAAGCCGTCGGCGCACACCATGAAGGCCTACCGGCAAGATTTCCTTGCGATCGCCTCGGCGGTCAGCGGCGGCCGACCTGCCGACATGAATGTGGCTGACATAACGAAAGATTCGATGCGTCGCGCGTTCGCCGACTACGCCAAACGCCATGAGGCCGCGTCGATCAGTCGCTGCTGGTCCACCTGGAACGTATTGTGCACCTTCCTGTACAACGCCGAGCAGCTCGACGCGAACCCGATGTCGCTGATCGGCCGGCCCAAGCTCAACAAGACACTGCCCAAGGCACTCCCCCGCGCTGCAGTCACCACCTTGCTCGACACGGTTGCCCGGGACGCCGACTCCACCAACAAAACCGTATGGGCGGAAAGGGATTTGGCGCTCATCTTGACCAGCTTGTTGGCCGGTCTGCGCGCCCAGGAGATGGAGATCCTCGATATCGGAAACATCCGCACCGTCGCCGACGGAGGCGCAGTCGTTCATGTCACCGGCAAAGGCGGTAAAGACCGCAGCATCCCCATCGAAGCCCCATTGCTGGCCGTGATCGAATCCTATCTGGATAGTCGTGCCGTTCGGTTTCCGGATACGACCAAACGCTCGGCTAAAGCAGGGGTTACGGGGTTGGCCC
Source organism: Mycobacterium sp. FW102-FHT13B02 (assembly GCF_058790275.1). Taxonomy (NCBI): domain Bacteria; kingdom Bacillati; phylum Actinomycetota; class Actinomycetes; order Mycobacteriales; family Mycobacteriaceae; genus Mycobacterium; species Mycobacterium sp. FW102-FHT13B02. The sequence goes on along the minus strand of NZ_JBYTCM010000041.1, from coordinate 10,169 downwards.
GATGGCCCGCCAATGCCCCCGTGTTCGTCGGACGCGACGGCCGGCGCATAACGCGCGGCACCCTGCAATCCCGGGTGAAGCGGGCCTTCAAGTTGGCCGGGCCCGATGCACAGCCGATCCCGGGAGCGCTCGTGCACGGCTTCCGGCACACTTACGCCACCGAACTGGCCAATGCTGAGGTCAGCGTCTACACGCTAATGAAGCTGCTTGGCCATGAATCGATGTCCACGTCCCAACGTTACGTCACCGCCGCCGGTGCTGAAACACGAAGGGCGGCAGCACAAAACCCACTCTACGAACTCGTTCGCGACGTCAACCAGCTTTGAATTTCGCGGTAGGGGTGCACGGGTGCGGGCCGCCGCAAAATAGCGGGCCGACCATACCTCGGCCCGCCCTACGCTTGAAAGATGAACAATCGCACGCCAATCGATTCAATCGAGCAGCTCTTAGACAGGGTTGAACTACACATCCTGCTGCACGGACATTACGTTTCAAATGTGCACACCGAGGATAGCCTCGGTTACATCATGCAGGCCAGGAACCTGTTGCCTATCGGCTCCACACCACAGGTCTTGAGGTCAGCGCTGGGACTGGCACGCCAAGCAGTGGCCATGCTGAACGGAACGACCGACTCACCCGAAAAGGGTTAATTCACTCTGGCTTTCGGTCACTACAAGGGGTTCCGGCTCAACCCGCCGCCGTTTGCGCCGGGCCCGTTGCCGGCACGTATCAGAGCAGGTGCGGCGCGGTCGGCCGGTCTTTGGTTGAGACAGCTCGCCGCCGCACTGCGAACAGACACGGGGCCGGAGGGTTTCGTGACTTTCCTCTGGCGTTTCGTGACATTGTGCCAGCGGCTCACCACGAAGCCACAGAACGCGCCCGACATCGATCGGGTGGGCTGCGACCCGGCGCCGACTTGGACGGTCCCAGCCTGGGTGAGCCTTACGTCGAGCGACGGGTGTGAAGCCGGCCGCACGCAATGATGCGCCCGTTTCGCCGTCCTGCGTGTAGGTGATGACGCGGCGGGCACCGAGTTCACGGCAGATGCGCCACACCGCTCCGTAAAGGGCCGAGTTGGCATTGCGTGTTCCGTCGGTGCAGGTTCGGCTGACTTCGAGAGTGTCACCGCCGTCATCGAACAGTCGGGCTACAGGGCGACTAACAATTGCGACACCCACCAGATCGTCGGTGCCCTTGACGCGGACACCTATCGACAATTTGTGGCCTACGGGACGTCCGTGATGGCGGTGGTGTCGTTCGACGAAAGCCTGGGCCTCACGCAACGTGATGACCTTGGTAGTGAGGCGTAGTCCGCGGCTACTCATTTGTGGGCCTCCGAGTGATCGGTCGGGTTGTCGTCGGCCCATACCCCGCAACGACTTTCATGGAACCGCCCCTATACACCGGGCAGTGTGACACGCCCGAAACGGCGTTCTATAGCTGCGTTGATCGCGGGATCGGAGCAGGCCGCCGTGCGAACTGTCGTGGCCGGGACGCCCAGGAACTCGGCGGCAACACGGGCTGCATCTACTCCCTGGCCGCGGGCGAACAGTTTCACCGTCCTACCGCCATCTTGAATGTGCACGTCCCAGTCGTCGGCCCAGAACTCGGTATACACACCGTCTTTCTCGACTACCAGCCGGGTTACCGACCCAAGTGCGTCCCGGCCCTTCGCGGTTGCTGCCTCGTCCGAACGGTATGCCACCATCCACGACGGATCAGGTGACGCTTGCTTGTGTTCCATCTCGGGATCCACCTCGTTCTCGGCCGCCGGGCGGCCGACTCCCCGAACCGATCTGGAGGTTAGGGATGTGCCGGGGAGGCTCGACGTGCCCTCTCTGTCCTGATGTTTCGGAGTTTTGCACGGGGCCACCGGCGATGCGCGACGGTCATTCCGCACGGGTGCGTCGCCAATCGATCGGCCGCCGAGTTGCGGCGGGTGTTCCCCGGCGCGGCGGCGGCGGCGGCGACGGCACACACACACTCAGGCCCGGCGTGAATCGAGCAAGTTCCGTTTCGTTCTTTCGTTTCGTTTCGTTTCGTTATGTCACTATTGTCTATTGATGACGTAACTCGTACCATCGGCATATGGGTGGCGTCATCGAACCGTCGAGTGATTCCCCGCGGGACCGGTGCAGCTACCCGGGATGCACGCGGCCGCGGCTTCCGGATCCGGCGACTGGTCGGCCGATGCGGTACTGCGGCGAGGCTGACGAGCCCGGCGGTCAGGTCCACAACCGTGCGACAGCCTTCAAGGCGCGGCGGGCTCAACAGGGTGGCGGTGTCGTCACTGAGGACGAGTCTGGTGTGACCGCTCCCGTGTCTATGGCCCGTGCAACGCTCGGTCAGCAGCTCACTGAACTGCCCACTCGGTTGGCCGACCTGTGCCAGTACCTAGACGGAGTGGTAGCGGTCATTCGCGACGCGGGCGACATCGAGGCGGCCGGCGCCGAGGTCGAGGACGCGCACCGGGACGCGCTCACCAAAATCACCGAGGCTGAGGGGCGGGTCGTCGCCGCCGAGCGTGCGGCCCGGGCTGCTGGCAAGCGGGCCGATGAGGCTGAGCGTGACCGTGAAGAAGCCGACCTCCTCGCCGAGGATGCCTCGACGGAGGCAGCCCGGATCCAGGCACAAGCCCGGGCGGACATCGAGAGCGTCCGCACAGAGGCGGATGCGGCCATCGGCCGAGCAGAGCAAGTGCTGGCTCAGGCGGTCGCCGAGCATGAAGCCCAACTCGCCGAGCGTGATGCCGACCTGGAGCGAGCACGGCAGGAGGTCAGTGCGGCCCAAGTGGAGTCGTCGGCGGCAGTGGCAGCGCAGCGAGCGGCTGACGCGGCCGCGGACCGCGAGCGCGAGACCGTCGCACAGTTGCGGCGTGAACTGGATCAGGCGCGGCGGGAATTCGACGAGGCCCGGCAACACCTACAAGGTGAAGTCGATTCGGCCCGCGCTGAGGCGCAGCGCGCGGCGGCTGAAACCGCCTCTGTCCGTGTGGAGTTGGCAACGGCGCAGGCTGGTGTACAGGCAGCGGTGCGGGCGGCCGAAATGGATCGCGCGGCGGTGGTGTCGCTTACGGGTGACCTGGAGCGCCAGCGCGCGGAGTCGCAGGCCGAACGTGAGGCACTGCGCCAGAGCCATGCTGAGCAGCTGGCCCAGGCCCACCGCAGTGCGGATGAGCGGGTCAGCGCGCTCAACGAGGCACTGTCGGTGTACCGAACCCAGCTCGCGCCACCGAAGGCGCCGCGGGCGACGCCCCGAAAAGGCACGTCAGCGTCGGAGTGACCGATACCGGCGGCGGTTCCACTCCCCTGCCGCGTTCAGCACGGCGGATACGGGTCCGCGCGAACAACGGCGTCGATGCCGGCCAGCAACTGCTGGCTTGCCTGCAGGAATGTCGCCAGCTTTAGCGGGTCGTCGGTACGGCGGCCTGCGTTGTCGGCCTGGATCCTTTCCCACTGGGCTTTCAGGGCGGCGAGCTGGTCGGAGGATTCTTGCGTGCCGACTCTTTGGTCGGCCTCGCCGACTAGCTGCGTAATGGTCATGCGTAGGTCCATATTGTGATCGTTGTGGCCGCCACGACGGTTCTCAAGAGGACTCCCGGCGGCCGAACGTCAAGGTTCGGTGCCAATGACCATCGATTGCACCCATGGCTGGTAGTTAGCGTTCGGACATGGCGCAACCGAGACGTGCTGGGGTCCTTCCGGATGCAACAAGCCGGACCCGCGGCCCGGTGTGTTCAAGGGCGTTGCGGCGCGGAGCTGCTGCGGTGGCGCTGCTGGCACTGGTCTCTGGCTGCGGACCGCTCGATGCCACGGCCGCCTCCCCCGGTCCGTCAGGTGTCAGTGCGGCTGACGGACCGTACCGGGTGTTTCAGGAGCCAGACGCTGGCATCGCCCCGCTGGTCGATCTGATCGGCCTGGCCAAGCAGACGTTGCGTTTGGCGATCTACGAATTGGCCGATTCGGAAGTGGTCCAAGCCCTGCTCGACGCGCGGGGCCGGGGCGTCGCGGTCCATGTACTCCTTGACGCCGCATACCACGGCCAGGCGACGAACACTGGCGCCTACGAACGCCTGACGGCAGGTGGCGTCGCCGTGCAGTGGGCTTCGCCGACAGTGCTTTTCCATGAGAAGGTGCTGGTCCAGGACGATGCCGCCGCCCTTATCGGCACGGGAAACGTCTCGAAAAAGTACCGAGCGACCTCCCGCGACTTTTGGATTGAGGATCGGCGGGCGGACGAAGTTGCCGCGATTGCCGCGACCATCGACCAGGACATGCGTCGGGGTCGCGGTGATCGGCTGGCGCCGGCGGTGGCGGCGGGTGCCCTTGTCTGGTCTCCGGCACGTGCCGATGTGCTTCGCCTGATTGCCGATGCCCGACAGAACCTCGATCTGATGACCGAGGAGTTCACCGATCGGGCGGTCGCCGCGGCGGTGGCCCGGGCCGCGGCCCGCGGTGTACGTTGCCGGATCGTCATGTCCGACAACCCGGCGTCAACGGAGGTCGTCTCACGGGTGGTCGCCGCCGGCTGTGTTGCCCACGTGTACCCAGTGACCAGTGCAGGCCTCTATTTCCACGCCAAGCAGTTGCGGGTGGATGGCACTCTTCTGATCGGCAGTCAGAATCTCTCACCGACTAGCTTGCTCTCGAACCGTGAACTCTCGGTCAGGTTGACCGCCGCCGCTGCGCCGAATGTTCTTGCCGCGGTCGCCGCGGCGTTCGAGCGGGACTTCAAGGGTCAAACAGAATCCGCGGCCAGCCACTGAACCACCTGGGGACAAGCGGGTACCCGTCGTCTCTCGGCACCCGCATCCGGTCTCCTGGACGGCCCGGTGGCCCCGCGCACCATGCCGTCGGAACCGGACCTCGGGCACTCGGGGTCGCGGTGGCCTGTCAAGGCTGACACGCGCAAGGCGGGCTGTGATAGTCCGTGGTCCGTGGCACGTCCCGGCCCCTCCCCCACCGCGCAGCTTGGCCTCGTTGACCTGGGACAGGTGGCTCACGACCCTGGTACCGGCTCAGCGCACGCACCCGCGATAGTCGGCCGCCGGGACGCAGGTGCGTGCCCCAGCGGCCAAATGAGGCCTGTTTAACGACAGGTGCGCGATTTGGCGCGGTAGCAGAGGAGCGCAAAAGTCCTGGTCAGCGGCCCCGGTCCCCTTGACGTCTCGAATGGCCGCGTTATGGCGTACATATGGTTGGCGGGATCGTGGGCAGCGTCTGCGGGGGAATTCCTCGACGCACCTGGCTCCGTATGTGATCAGGAATGCCATAAGCGATTAGATACGCAAGGGTGTAGTCAACCTGTTCACTGGTATATCCCCTCGCCTGGTCCCAGGTACTGGACAAGACAGCATGCAGCGTTCCAACCAGAGTGTGTTCATCTGTTTGGTGACGCGCCGATATCCAGGCATGACGACAGATATCTATTGCAGGTTGGCGTGGGGTTGTTGGGTCGATATGGCGTGCAACGGTTCGTCGTGGTTGGTGTCGCGTAATTGACAACGTCACGGCTCGGATATCGATCGATGCCCGAGGATCAACGCTATAGAGCGTGGCCCAGCGGATATGAGCTGCGGGGCGCGGCCCTGCTGTGCGATGTGCACGCCGCCATACCGCTGGCGCGACAGGCACCCGCGCGACACGCCGAGTGGTGAAAAATATTTTTCTGCAAATTCGTAGTGGTGCTGCGCTCCAGGTGCATGCCCACATTGGCTGGCTTATCTGATTGCTGGCATGTGCAACAATATGTGCACAGGTGCGTTCCTCATGGATACAGTCACGGTGTGCACCCCAGTGATGCGGGCTATGAATCGGATGTAGCACACAATATGTACCAATACCCGACATCAGGTATTGAGTCAGGTATTGGCGCAGGCGGTTATGCGGGCTGGCTGGTACACGGCGCGCATCGTTTGAAGTGCAGTGATACGCCACGGTCGGCTGCGGATTACCCGCCATACCGAGGTGTACACGGTGTGCGAAATCGCTTGGCCAGCTCGTGTCAGCACAGGCAGCCACACCATTCGCCGCATGTGCTGCATCGTCAGCGGTCACATGGATCAAGCTGTGGCGGCTGGCGCCTGCGGACAAATGCTGACCGGGGTGTGGAGCCAGGCCTCGTTTGCTGCATCGACTATCACGATGGCCGCTGCATGGTTGGCAGTTGACAACACCGTGGGGTGCAGTGGGGGAGTGTGGGCACGTCGTACCGCGTGCGGGACCGCGGCGCGCCATAGACTCTGCAGGCTGTGAGAGCGCATGGTGTGCAGGGCCCTGGTGGGCGTTGCGTGACAGGCGCGCAGAATCCCCGACTCTGGCAGAGTGAGGCGTCCGCATGACGAGAAGCGTAGCTGCATGGGATAGCGATGGGCCGGTAGAACCCGCCGTGAATTGGGCTCGACTCGGCAATGTTTATTTGTTCGCGAACGGTAAGGGCGGGGTCGGAAAGTCGACATGCTCGACGCACGGAGCGGCCCTGGTCGCTTCCGACGGAGCGCGTGTTTTGTTGGTCGACCTCAATGGCCAAGGCAACGTCGCGAACATGTTGGGCTTCGCAAATACCGATGCCGACGATAAGGGCCGAAACTTGTACAGCGCGATCACGGCGGGCGCGGCCCTGACGCCCGTGCGTGACGTTCGGCCGCGACTTGATGTCGTGCCCGGCGGTCCGTTTGTCCGTCGGATCGCACCGGTGATGGCCGCAGAAATGGGCAGTCCGCAGGCGGCCAAGCAAGTTCTGATGTCGCTCGCGCTTGCCTTGCAGCAGATCAGTGACCAGTACGGGCTGATCTTCATCGACTCACCGCCGGAGAATCAACTCCTGCTGCAGGCCGCGCTGTGTGCAGCCAGGTTTGTGGTGGTGCCGATGAAAACGGACGACTTGTCCAGGACCGGCCTGCGAGAGCTTGCCGGTGATCTGCGGGCGGCGCGTGAGCACAATCCGTACGTGATGTTGTTGGGGTGCTTTCTATTCGCCTCCGGCTATTCGTCGCACAAGATTCGCGAAGAGATGGCCACCAATATCGCCGCCGACCTCGGCCAGAATGAGGATGTGATGCTCAAGGCCTTCATCCGGCATTCGGAAGCCGTGGGCCGAGACGTACCTAAGTTCGGGCGGCTGGCGCACGAACTTGAGCAGGAAATCGTGAACAACCCAAGCCGATCTGCGATCCGGCGAGGCAAAGCCGACGCCAAAGCCGTGGTGAGTTCCACATCGGCGAGCGTCGCAGGGGACTTCGCGAAGTTGACGCGCGAAATCCTCACCCGCGGCAACAAGATCCGCACCACCATGATTGAAGAAGGAGATTGGCCGTGAGCAAGCTGACCCCACAGGAGCTTCCTGCAGAAAACCTCGGAGACATCACGAAGCCGGGTCGCGGCACCGGCCTGGCCGGCCTCGTGCCACAGGCACAGTCTCCGGAACCGAGCGCACCGGCACCTGTGCCGGGGCCCGCCCCGGCAGAAGTTTCCCCGCCTGTGCGGCCGTTGACCGCGGTGGCTCCGCTGGTTGAGGAGCCGGTTCCGGCGGTCGAGCGGCCCGCGCGTAGGCCGGGCCGGCCGCGTACTCGGTCCAAGCCCTCGACGGCGGTATATGTCAGCGCCGGGGTGAAGGCGCGGTTTGAAAAGTACCGGCACTCCACGAAATCGACGAACCTGGACGTTGTTCTGGAGGCGATCAGCGCCAAGCACCAGGCCGGCGAGCTCGCCGAGATTATCGACAAGAGCCGGTATTCGACTGCCCGAACCAACGCGCTGTTCCCGTCCGATCCATCGGCCGTGCGATACCTGGGCGGGGGGAGCAGCCAAATCGCGTTCTCGCCGACCGCTGAGCAGGACCGGGTTATCGACGCGATCGGCGCGGAACTGGGCTTCAACACCCGATCGACCTGGATTGCCCCGGTGCTCAACGCATTTCTGCCCGGGCGTCGGGACACCGGGCCGGGCGCCTAGGCGTGGTGTACCACCACAGTTAGACGCCAGCAGCCACCGACGGTTTGTCAGTGGGCAGGCGCATGATGCGTGCACACCCATGAACGTAAGGACGCAAAATGCTCGGGAGAACGCTCGCAACCAGTGCCGCTCTATGCATCCTCGCCGGCCTCGTAGTCGGCAGCCTTGTCATAGCTGCGGGAGTTCCGATCGGTTGGGCCGTCGCCGTAGTCGGTGCCGGACTTTCGGCACTGCCACCGGCTGGCTCCTGACGCGCAACTGAGAGGCCGGGCTGGGTGATAGGCGAGATCGAAGCACGTAACGATCCCGCTGAGGCAGTCTGAGAGGTGGCCACACCGGACTGGCCACCGGCGGCAGCAGGGACCAAGAACGATCGTGTTGCCGGGTGAGCTCGACACGACCGGCACGTGATTGGCGACACGCCGATCCGGTCGCAAAGGTGATTCGACAAGGCGCACAAAATCTTTCACGCTGTGGGCCATGATTGAAACCACACCTGCTGCATTCATCCCAGCGCCCGCCGGACTGACCTTGGTCTTCGAGGACGGTCGGGCATTCCCGATCATCGGCTTCGAGTACGGATCAGAACGCAACGCCACGTTGTACCTGAACGAGTTCGGGGACCTCACGTCGTACGACAAGGACAAAACTGGCTGTGCGGTGCCGGTAGGGATGTCGGCGGCCTGGGTGCCCGAGTTTTTCGTGCCTCTCGCGCAGTGATACACCTTGCGCTCTGACCGATCCATGAAATCGGTTGGCGCGCAGGATATATAGCGACGGTTTCCGGGGTAGCCCAGGAGTCGGGTCGGGGCAACCGTCCGCCGACGTTAGTCCCGGGGCGGCGTTTTGGAGACGCGACTCAATGACGTGATGGTCTGGCTAAGCGCGGCGACTTGGTCCAGGAGCTCATTGCGATCGTGTTCGAGTCGATCAACCTGTGCTTGCAGTTCCTGTTCGCGACGTCGTGATGCTTCCAGGTCCGCGCCTTGCAGCAGGAGAAGTTGTTCGAGGTCTTGTGTCGGGCCGGCGGTCGCCGGCGGCCATTTGCCGATGGTCTGCAGATGTCGCTCGAAGGCGTCGGCGATGAGAAACCATGTGTCGGCACCTTGACGGCCCGAGATGTGTCCTCGTTCGCTTTCCACGGGGGAGTTCTCGCGGCTGGCCAGTTCGGTCGCCCAGCGTTGTGTGCGCCCGGCCAGGTGTGCGGCTTGCACAGCGAGGTAGGCGCGGCGCCCGGATGGACTGATCACCTCGCCGTATTCGCCCTCGGGCCACGGCGTTCCCGCTGGGCCGCTCACCGTGTGGACTCTAACCTATTTCCGGAATACTTCCGCGTACACGTGGCCATATTTCCGCAATAACGGCGGCCCGTTTCCGGAATGCCGTGTTTTTGACACGCCGCGAGGTTCTTTCCGGAATAGATTCGCGTGCCCTAAACTGTCAACAACGGTCAATGGCATGTGTGACCTGGGATGATCTGGAAATCTGCGCAGGCAGTCCATTCCGGAATCTTTCCGGAATAACGCGCCAGCTGATCGGTCGACGATGGGAACGGAAGCAGAATGGCTGACAACTCCAGCGCCGCAGTCCTCGATGACGCGGCTGCCCGCCGTAAGCGCCGCCAAGGGTCGGAGACCCGGGACATGAGTGGGCTGTTACGTGTGCGCTGCCACGCGGACCAGCTGAAGGCGCTTAACGCGCAGGCCGGTAAGCGCCTACCGACCTTGATCCGCCAGTACGCCGACCTGCTCACTGAGCTGTTGCCGGTAGCAGACGCGAACGGTGTCGATCCGGTTGAGTTGATCCGGCAGACGGCGGCCGCCTTGCTCGATGATGAGCTGCAGCACAAGCAGGCCTCGTAGCAGCTTCGGGGCTGGGCATGAGCCGCTGGTAACGGTTCGGCAAATCTGATGACCATGGCGTCAATACGTCGGATAGCGTGCGGCTATGGCCCGCCGATCCCCCTGGATGAATGAGAAAGCCGCGCTGCTCGTTCATCTGCTTCACGACCGTTATGACCTCACCATCAGCGAGGATGTCGCGCGCGAGGATATTTCCAAACATGTGGACCTGGTGGCCGCGATGATGCGTATTGGCCGACAGGCTGCAAAGCCATACGTCACGGACGACACGATTAGTTGGCTAAGTCCCCTGGGGTGGTGGGAATTCGGGGACGGGGCTGAGGTGGGCGGAGATGTTCAGGCCGTGTCGGTGCCG
>NZ_JBYTCM010000040.1:0-18870 GCF_058790275.1 Mycobacterium sp. FW102-FHT13B02 | reverse complement strand
GCACGCCAGCAGGCCCGATGAAATGAAGGAGAACAGTGCCGAATACAGCACACACGAATATAGACCGTCCGCCAGTCGCGCACGCGGCCTGACGGGGACTCGCACCATGACTCACACCGCCACCATCACCGAACCGGCCGAATCCGACGCCATGCCGCTGTGGGAGTCGTTCGACCACGCCACCGCCGAAAGCGCCTACGCCGCTGCTCGCGACCACATTGCAGCCGCACAGCCCGACGACCGAATCGTCGACCAAGGCGACGGCGTGTACGCGGTCCTGTCCGGAGCCGGCCACGGGGCGGAACGGGTTGCAACCGTCGTCATCTCGCCCGGCGACGAGACCCCCGCCGCACCCACGACCAACACTCACTGAAGGAGCCCCCATGTACACACTGACCATCGACGACGGCGGCCGCGACGTGAGCACGCCACACGACACCCCAGAAGCCGCCCAGGCCGCCCTACACGCGTACCTGGTGTTGTCCGACTACTACCACCGGCCCACTCAGCTCAGCGCCGCCCACGCGGCGTACGAACTGATCTCACTCGCCCAGGGACAGTCGCGCGTCGTCGGCGTGGCCACCATCGAGCCCTACACCGAGCTCGCCGCGCGCCGTGACCTCAGGGCCGTCTTCGCCGCGGTCGGCCCCGCGCACGCCCTCGCGTCCTAGTCCCATGCCGTACTACCTCACCAGCGTGGCCGAGCTGCCCCACCCTCACACCATGGGAGAGCGGCCCCATCCGGACGGCACACGGTCCAACTGCCCTCTCGCTCTGGAGGCTGCCATCCGCACCCTCGGGCACCACCCCGGACGGGACGGCTACCGCACGCTGTTCGCGCGCGAGGACATCGCCGTGCGCCGCCGCAGCTGCGACGTCCACTCGGGAGACTGGACCATCGCACTACCCGCCGTCACGGCCTTCCTCGAGCCATTCCCCGTCAGCGCCGACACCGCGACCATCGCCAGCGCCGCACGCAGGCACCCGTCCTTCGCGTCGCTCGACCCGGCCGATCGCCGTCTGGCGCTGGCGCTTCTGAGCTACAGCGACTCACTGCGCGTGTACGTCAACGGCCAGGGCCAGCGCGAGACGATCGGCCAGCACCGCATCTGCTGGGCCCGCACCGCCGGCATCGGGGCCGTACCCGTGTGGTTCGACGCCACCACCGTGGCCCCGCCACGCGACGAGACGCTCCTGCAGCGCGGCTAAGCGGCCCCGGCAACACCCCACGACGCGCGCCGACGCGCACCCTTTGGCCCCGTCATCGGCCGATGCGACACCGCGCGCCAACCCCGTTCACAGCGCTGCGGTCGACGACCGTGCGACGGGCCGTCGTGGTCTCACCACAGCGTGGGCTGATCACCCAGCAGTGCGGCTTGCACCGCAGCGGCATCCCACCCGTGGCGCACGGCCTCGCGCAGCGCCACCGAACGTTCACGCCGCACCCCACGACTGTCGAAGCGTCGCAGCGCATATCGGCCACCGCCCCGCCGCATCCTGGCTTTGATCGTGAATTCTGACGGCAGTTGATCGCGAATTTGGATGGCATCGTTGACTGATTTGCGCGTTTCTGATCGCGAAATTTGACGTCAGCTGAATGGGCGTGAGCCTGGGTTCAGGTGATGGTCGGCGCTGGGCGGCGCAGGGTGGTCACGGCGAGGAACACCAGAGCAAGGACCTGCACGGTGGCCACGACGACGATCAGTGTGGTGATGGAGTGTTCGTAGAGATATCCGGTCAGTGCACCGCCGCCTGCGGTGGCCACTCCCAGGACGGCGGCATACAGGCCGTAGGCGCTGGCCCGGCGCTCAGGGGTGACGAGGTCGGCGACCACCGCCCGGCGTGGATTCTTGGATGCCGACCGCGGCTCCCCACAACAGGGCCCCGGCGATCACCCACCACGTGTTGGTGGTGAATGCGAGCACGGGGATGGCGATCGCCAGGATCGGCAGCACGATCAGAACGCGGGGGCCGGTGCGGTCGTACGCCCAGCCGGTGGCCAGGGCGGCGAGCGCGTCGACGGCCATCGCTGCGGCGTAGATCAGCGGGACCGCTGCGGTGGGCAGGAGTCCGCGGGCGACCATGTGGAAGGAGAGCACGCCGAAGGTGGCGAAGCCGAGCATGGTGGCGGCGGTGAAGACGGAGTAGATCCAGAACTGTCGGGGCATCGCCGCCCACCACCGGGTTACCGGCCGATCTAGTTCCTTGGGTGCGGATTCCGTTGGCGCAGTGATGGGTTCGTAGGTGGCGGGGTGGGGGACGCGGATGCGTAGCCGCCCACCGCATGCCGGTGTCCGGCCGTATCTAAACTCCGAAACCCCCGCATCGGCGACCCCGCGGTCGTCGACATCAGCATTGGCATTGGCATTGGCATTGGCCCGCTCCCGTCATGTCAGCTCCCGGTGAGCTGGGCGAGGATTCGTCCGAACGCGAGCGTCGCGTCGCTGGCCGCTACCGCGGCAAGGACCCCTGCTACGGCCCATGCGACGGCGATCAGATGCACAGAGCGGCCCGCGGGTCGGTACAGTGCCTGGACTCGGGCGGTGACTGCGTGGCGGTGAAACCCGAGTGCGTCGATGGGTCGGCGCGGTGCGGACAGGGCGACCCGGGCCAATGCGCGGGCGGTGCGGCGCCGGCTGCCGACGGTGGCCGCAGCGACTTCGTCGGCCCACCGCTCCACGAGATACGCGACGGCCGTACGGGTTGGTATCAGCAGCGGATTGAGCGCGGCGGCCAGGTCGGTAATCGCGCGGTAGCGATGGTGGCGATGGCCAAGGTGGGCACGCTCGTGGGCCAAGACGATGCGACGATCGCCTGCATCGGTAGTGCGCAGCAGCCCCGTGCTGACCAGGATGCGACCCGGGCGCCCGGGCACGGCGTAGGCGTGGAGGGTGTCATCGACGAGAACGGCGAGTTCGCCGTGCGGTTGGCACAGCGCGCAGACGGCCCGCAGCTCACGTTCGATGTTGCGTCGTACCTGAACGACACGAACCGCGCGGTGCAGACACCACAGCACGGTGAGCGCGGCGGCGGCGGCGACCATAGCGGGGACCGGGTTGACGACGACGGTGCCAAGTTCCTGGGCGGGTGGGGTGTGGGTCAGCAGGGTCGCCGCCAGTAGGGTCAAGCCCCAGGTGCTGGCGGCGGCCGACAACACTGCGGTGACGGTCAGAGTGCGGGTGGCCAAGGGTGGGGCGAGGTAGCGAACCAGCAGGGGTGCGCCGATCGCGAATGCCAACGACGCCAATAGTGGCAGGTACACGCTGATCCGCACACTCACTCCTGGGGTTGTTGGTTCGGTGGGATCGGTCGGGACGGGGGAACGACCGGGGTCTCGGAGACGAGTCGGCGTAGCGCGGCGTCGTCCGCGGGGTCGAGGCGGTCCAGGAAGCGTTGCAGCACCGCTTGATGATCGACACCCCGGTGCAGCACACGGTGCATCATTTCCGCCGCTAGCTCGGCCCGTCCCTGAGTGGGTCGGTACGCGTGGGCGCGACCGGACTTCTCCCGCCACACCAGGCCCTTGTCGTGCAGCCGGGTCAGGATGGTTTGCACCGTGTTGTAAGCGACGTCGTGATCGAGGCACTGCTGCACCTCGGCCGCCGTCAACGGCGACTCGGTCGCCCACAACGCGGCCAGAACCTCACTTTCGAGTTCTCCGCGCCCCCGCCGGTCTCGCTCCCTGCCGCGTGGCATCTTCGTCGTTCCTCCCAAACTCCCGCCTGCACCTACAAATGGTAGGCGCGCCTGGGTCAACCCCCGCGCACCACCTTGGCGCGGCGCACGCTTCAGCAGACCAGGTCTAGACGATGACGTCACCACGGTGAGGGATGGGTTGGGGTTGACACAATCTGCTGCACGCTGCAGGAAGGAAGTGAGCGGAAGAACCGCTCCTGATGCGACGAACGATCGAAATGGGCCACCCGGCGTCAACACATCACGATTCAGGGCGACACCTTCCTCGAATCATCTGACGATCAACACGCGGCCAATCGATCACTTGGGTCTCCCCGTTCGAGGGTCAACCCCGGGACCCTGGCCATGTCTGCGGGTTGGTTGGGGGTTCAGCACCGCGCGTCGACGTAGATCATCCTATCCACCACGGTAGGGATGGACGGGGTCTGATATCCAGGGAAACCATGATCCGTCCGGGCGAAGGTGTGGGCCCCTCGCACCCCGATGAGGGTGCACTGTGACAGCGGCGCACTGCCCACCTTCATCACAACCACGTCGTAACCATCGGTCTGCAGTTTGCTGATCGTGCTCTGCACGGAGTCCGTGGCCTGCGGGTTGATTGGCGCAGCCGACGCGGTGCCGGCTGCTGCTATCGCGACGGTGGCCAGCGCCGCTACTGCAAAGGTAGTGGTGAGGTGATACTTCATGTGCGTACCTTTCGAGGCGTTACTGTCCCATCAACCTACACCTACAACATGTAGGTGTATAGACCTACAACTTGTAGGTGGGCGCGTGCCGTCGCCCTCACCGCCCGCGCCCGTGGTAGGGCTGTCGCGGCACCGGCCTGAGCCGGTCAGCGGATACGCGATGGCCAGACTCGACGACGGCACGCCCAACAGCGGCAGCGCATCGGCCGGGTCTTGACGTGATCGGCGTTGGCGAGTGCGCGGTCTATGGCGTGGGAATCATCGAGGGGTTGGATGCGACCTGGCGGCGTCATGAAGGACCGCGCATCGGACAGCCGCAGACACTGTCCAGCAGTTGTCCAGGCCCGGAGCGATGACGCGCAAACTTGGCCATGCGTCGTGGCTTCACTTTCCGTGACCGACGTGTAGCGATGCCGCAATCACACACCGTGGGCGACAGGGGGTGCCACCTCGACCGGACCCGGCGTTCGGTGTCTATCCGCCACAGCGAGCACACAGTGGCTGGTCAGGTTGTAGAGGTACGGTCGCTGGTTCCGGTGATGCGGGTCAGTGCGGTGAATCCGTCATCGGTGCCGGGCCAGTGCGCCCGGACTGCTGGTAGGCCCGCGCGGCGTACCACGCTGCGCAGAGTGGCGGCGACGATGATGGCGTCGTCCGTGTAGCCAAGTATGGGAATGAAGTCGGGGATGAGGTCGATGGGGGAGGCCAGGTAGATCATCAACAGCGCCAGGCGGATCCGCACTCCGCGCGGGAGGGATTTGTCGGTGGCGAGTCGGTGCACAAGGCGCAGCACGTCGGGTAGTAGCCGCAAGGTTTCGTGCAGCAGCCCGCCGCGTGGTCGGACGGTGATCAGAGCGATAATCAGGATGACCCAGGCCAGCAGCATCGCGCCGATGATGCCGATGAGCAGGTCGGCCCACCATCTGCCGGTCACGGGTGCGCGGCGGTGATGACGATCGGGCGGAACCTCGCGGAATGCGTGGAGGCCCCGGGGGCTGGCGACTGGATTGGCCGCGACTCGCGCGGGGCGACGTCGGGCAGCGCACTGGTCAGCACCGCGACCGTCGGCTGCCCGTTGATGCCGTATCTGGTCACTTCGCGGCCGCTATCGATTGGTGTGTCAGTTCCTTGGCGACGTCGCATGGGTCGGGGAAGGGTTTCTGGATGAAGTTGACGGACCATTCGATGAAGTCGTCGTCGAATTGGATGCCGATTTCGCAGAGATTGTTGCCGAGGGTGAGGTCGGTTCCGATGGCGATCCAGCCGTCGTGGCCGTCGATGGTGATGTCCTCGACGCTCGTTCGGGAGAGTTCCTCGGTTTTGCGTTCCCTGCCGATGGGGCTGCCCCGGTACCAGCTGAACGAGAAGTGGGGGCCCAGGATGCTCCCGCCGGCTAGCCATTGGCAGCCGACCGAGTTGCGGGCGGTGACGATCAGCCCGGGCACCTGGGTGAGCTTGGAGATCGTTTGGTCGCTGATGCCGCCGCATTCGGGGAAGAACGGTCCGTGAGTGGCGTTCGGTGTCGCGGGCGACGGCGCGGGCTGATCGTTGGGTCCCGAGTTCCCGGAGCAACCGGCGATCGTCAGCGTTGCCGCGACGGCCAGCGCTCCCAGTGTGCATCTGGGCAAGCCGCAGCGCCCGCTGCGCACCGCCGCATGCCGACGAACCGGCGAAACTGTTGGTCTGGAACGTAACCCGTTCATTCGGTGTCGCGACCGGAACGTGCGGGCGTGAGCTGTGCGCGGCTCATCGAGCGCGCCGCTGGGGGTGTTAGGCATGGCCTTGTCCGATTCGTTCGCGGCGGGTGGTGGCGGTGAGGAAGGCAACGGCCAGCACCTGGATGATGGCCACCGTGGTGATCAGGGTGGGGATGGAGTGTTCGTAGAGGTATCCGGTAAGGGCACCGCCGCCGGCGGTGGCTGTCCCCAGGACGGCGGCGTAGAGGCCGTAGGCGGTGGCGCGGCGATCGGGTGCGACGAGGTCGGCGACGACGGCGCGCAGCGTGGATTCCTGGATGCCGACGGCGGCGCCCCATAGCAGGGCGCCGGCGATCACCCACCAGGCGGTGGTGGTGAATGCCAGGACGGGGATGGCGATTGCCAGGATGGGCAGGATGATGAGCACGCGGGGGCCGGTGCGGTCGTAGGCCCAGCCGGTGGCCAGGGCGGCGATGGCGTCGGTGAGCATGGCTGCGGCGTAGATCAGGGGGACCGCCGCGGTCGGGATCAGTCCGCGGGCGACCATGTGGAAGGACAGCACGCCGAAGGTGGCGAACCCCACCATGGTTGCTCCGGTGAAGATGGAGTAGATCCAGAACTGGCGCGGCATCGCCGCCCACCACCGGGTGGTGGACGGTCGTGGCGCTTCGGCCGCGGCATCGCTTGTCGCAGTGTCGGCGGTCTGGGTAACCGATTGTGTTGCTGCCGTGGCAGTTTCGTAGATGGCCGGCTCGGGAACGCGCAGCCGCAGCCACAGCAGCAGGCCCAGGACGGCGACTCCCGGTGCGGCCAGCACAGCCAACGCGGGCCCGTAGCGCCCGCCGGTCACCAGTAGCATGCCGGCCACCACCAGGGGGCCGATCAGGGCGCCGATCTGGTCGAGGGCCTCGTGCACGGCGAATCCGCGCCCGCGCCCGGTGGCGGCGGTGGCGAAGGACAGCAGGGTGTCCTTGGCGGGGCTGCGGACGGCTTTGCCGACCCGTTCGGCGATCACGAGGGCGCACGCCACCCACAGGATTCCGGTGAGCCCGAGCACCGGAACGGTGATGATGGTCAGGGCGTATCCGGCGATGGTCCACGCCCAGAAGTGCCGGGTCCGGTCGGTCAGCGGGCCTGAGACCAGCCGCAGCAGCAGGGCTGCGGCTTCCCCGATTCCGGTGACGACCCCGACCACTAGGGCCGAGGCTCCGAGGGAGGCCAGCAGCGGACCGGTGATGGAGCGGGCGCCTTCGTAGACGAAGTCGGCGAGCAGGCTGATGGTGCCGAACGCGACGACGAACCGCCACGGACTCATCAGCCCGGCGGCGCGGACGTCGGTGTCTACCGGTTCACCGGCTCGGCTCATCGGTGCAGGATCTCGATTAGCCGCCAGCAGGCGGCAGCGGAATCGGCCAGGCAGATCAACACCAGCAGGGTTACCGCCAGGGTGGGCAGCACGCCGGCCCACCGATCGGGTCGCGGTGTAGTGCTCAGGGCACGGACCCGGGCGGTCACCGCGTGTTGGGCGTAGGCCAACACCCCGGGAGACCGGGGCGGAGCGGCCAGGGCGGCGCGGGCCAGCGAGCGGGCCGCAGCCGGGCGGCTGGTGGTGACGGCGGCGTGTTCGTCGGCCCACCGTTCGATCTGGAAGCTGATCTGGCGATCCAGCACGGCCAGTGCGGGATTGATCGCGCCGGCCAGACGCCCGATCAGCCGGTAGCGGTGGTGGTGATGGGTCAGGTGGGTGCGCTCGTGGGCCAGCATCGCCCGGCGTTCCGCGGCGTCGAGGGCGGTGAGCATTGCCGTGGAGACGATGATGGTGCCGGGCCCGCAGGGAACTGCGTAGGCATACGGCCGCGGATCGGTGAGTACCAGCAATTCCTCGTCGTGCCCGCCCACCACGGCGCGTAGATCCCGCAGGGCTGTCCGCTCGGCCAGGATCACCCGCGTGGCCCGGACCCCCGCAACGCCGAGGAGCACCAGCGTCGCCACCCCGAGCGGCCACGGCACCGAATCCGCGGCCGTCGCCGCATGGGCACGTTCGGGATGGCTGAGCGCGGTGGCGACGGCGAGCCCGCGTAACAGTCCACCGATGGTCAACAGCGCCAGTGCGGCCAGCGTGGCGACGCCGGCCAGCGCGGCAACGGCAGCCAGCACCCGGGTCGCCGTCGGCGGTGCCAGGCGCTGCCCGACCGCGGGCGTCAGAACGGCCAAGACCAGCACCGCGATCAGCGGCAGATACACCGTGTAGATCACCGACCGTCTCCGGTTCCGGGTCGCTGATCCAGCACGGCCCGCAGCGCCGCCTCGTCGTCGGCGCCCAGGGCGTTGACGAATCCCAGTAGCACCGCACGGCGGTCGACGTCACCGGCCAGCACCGCGGTCATCAGCCCGGCGGCGTGCTCGGCGCGGCCCTTCTTGGGCCAGTAGACGTAGGCGCGCCCGGCCTTTTCCGGTCCAGCTGCCCCTTGTCGAAGAGCCGGGACACCACCGTCAGCACGGTCTTGTACGCCAGATCCGGCGCCTGCAACGCCTCGTGGACCTGGGCGGCCGTCACCGGCGTCTCCGCGGCCCATAGTGCGGAAAGCACCTCCGATTCCAACGCCCCCGACCCGCGCCGCACATGCGACGGTTTGCTCTTCACATCCATCACCTCGATTATCTTGCCTACTGCACCGGTGCGGCGGGGTTGCTCCCTCATCACCTTCTCGCCCGCCGTTGCATAAGACTATTACATCGTGTAAGACTCCTACATGATGTAGGTAGTGATGGGGACGACATCGATGTGCGCTACCTGGTGGCGCCGACACCTGGCGTTCGTTCGCGCCACCGCCCGGCAGTTGCAAGCATGCATGGACCTTGACTGCCATGGACCTTGAAGGGGAATGATGAGGAAGAACTGCGGCACTGTGCCCCGCCGCCTGGGTGGCGCCGTCCTGGGGATGGGTGTGGCCGTGGCGATCGGTCTAGCGGGCCCGGCCAACGCCGACGTCTTCGTTTCGTTGCCCGATGGTCAGAAGGTCGGTCCCGACGTCGTCCTGACGCGTACCGATGAGCATGCCACCGTTTCGCCCTCACTGGCCGACAACGGTGCCGGCCGAACGGCGATGGTCTCGGGCCGAGTGATCGCCGATGTCAGCGCCACCCCCGAGGGCGTCAACGGGCCCAACAATGGGCCCCTCAACCTCCCCGGAACCAACAACTCCTCGACTCACGGTTCCTCGCAAGTCAACACCGGCTACATCATCGGTTGTCAGGTCAACATCGCACCCGACGCGATCTCGGGGGGCCTGTCGGGTGGGGTGAGCTTGCGCAACGGCCTGTCTGGGGGCGGGTTGATCAACATCAACCTGACGCCGGGACAGGTCGTGTTCGTTCAGTTGCAGTACACCCCAATCCTCAAACCGGGCAAGTACTTCGTCGACTACCAGGACATGGAAATACAAGTTCAGGGGTGCGCCGGCTTTGCGCAGGCACGCGCCTACTCAGTCGTGGAGATCATCGGCAACCACTACTCGAAGACCTCCCTCTACGGGCAGCCGTTCAGCCTCGGCTAACACGCGTTGACTCACCCCATGTCCCGCTCGCTGACACGCAACCCACCCTTGAGGGGAACCACCATGATCGTCACTCGTAAGGCCGTGCTGCGGCTGGCCGCGAGCATTGTCTACATCGTTCTCGCCTCGTCGTCGATCGGCACTGCCCGCGCCGACACGGTCGTACCGTTGCCCGACAGCCAAGCGGTGCGGACCCTGGGCGACGGCACCGTCGCCACATTGACCATCACCGGGGAGTCGGCCAACATCAATCCCTCACTCGGGGACACCCCGGTGCACCGCAACGCCTGGGTATCGGGCACGGCAACCCTGAACCTGTCGGTTCCCACCGATGGACGGGTCTACGCCGGGTACATCGTGGGATGTCAGGTGAACATTGGCAGCGGCGGTCCGACAGCCGCAGTGGGAACGAGCACGGACTTCGCCGCAACCGCCCCGGAGATCAATGCCAACGGGGTCGGCGGCAACCTGACCCTTGGCCCGGGTCAGGCGCAATCCTTCTACATCCTCGACATCGAACATCCCGATGATTACGGCAACGAACGGCACTACAACTACACCGAGTTCCACAAGTCCGACAATCCGTCCCTGACTTGGTCAGACTCGACCATCGGGCTGACCGGTTGCGCCGGATACGCCCAAGCCCGTTCGTTCGCGCAAGTCGAAATCTACAACGACACCGACGCGGCGTACATCACCGTCTATGGTCAACCGTTCAGCCTCGGCTGACGTCAAACCGCATGACCGGATGATCGACTGGCCGATGCCGTCGGGGCGAATGTCACGCGTCGGCCACATCACGAATCGATCATCGATGCTGCTGGCACCGATCGCCGCCACCTCACGTGGACGCCCTGCCCTGGCCTTCGGTGACGGCATCGGGCGCCGACACCGGCATCATGTAAGACTCTTACCTGATGTAGGACAACCCCTCGACGATGACGAACGGCTAGGAGACGACGATGCTGCCGTGGACGACGCACATCGCGCTAACACACAGCGCACGACTGGTGGCCGAAGGCGACTACACCCCCTATGACCAGGGTATCCGGCACATCGCAACGATCGCCGGCTACCTGTGCTATGG
This sequence comes from Mycobacterium sp. FW102-FHT13B02, assembly GCF_058790275.1. Lineage (NCBI taxonomy): Bacteria > Bacillati > Actinomycetota > Actinomycetes > Mycobacteriales > Mycobacteriaceae > Mycobacterium > Mycobacterium sp. FW102-FHT13B02. The sequence goes on along the minus strand of NZ_JBYTCM010000040.1, from coordinate 8,147 downwards.
GATGATGGCGGTCACGGTGTGCTTCGGCATCCTGACCACCACCGGATGGGCGCGGCGCCAGATCAGCCGCCCCGCATTGACCAACACGCACATGGTGCTCGCGGTGAGCACCCTGACCTTCGGAATCCTGCACGCGGTGTCCTACGTCTTCCAAACCGGGGAACACTTCACCGCGCTCAACGCCGTGATCCCGTTCGTGTCCGGCGGCGAGTTGGAGGTCGGGCTGGGCATCGTCGGCCTGGAGTTGGCGGTGGCCATCGCGGTGTCGATCGTGCTGCAACGCCGCCTGGGCTACCGGCGCTGGCATCTGCTGCACTACCTGGCCTACGCCGCGTTCGCGCTGTCGCTGGCCCACACCATCACCACCTCCGCCGAAGTCCAATCCCTGGGCCTGATCGGGGAAGCCGTGATCGGGCTCGCCGCGGCCTGCGTCCTGCTGTGGGTGCTGCGCATCCTGCCCGCCACCACCGCTGCCGGTCTGCGCATCGCCCCCAAGGAGGCCTAGCAGATGCCCGCCCCCCAGCACCCCGCCCCCCGGTTCCCCACCGTCGATCCCGCCCCGCGACCACCGGTGACGGTCAGTGTCGACAAATCGCATTGCCGGCTCTACGGGATCTGCGTGCAGGAAGCCCCGACCGTGTTCGGCCTGCACGCTGACGGACGACTGCGCTACACCACCCGCCCCGGTGACGGCGACACCGATCCGGTACGCCAAGCAGCGCGGTGCTGCCCCACTCAGGCCATCACCCTCACCGAACGTCGCTCATGACCGCGGTTCCTCGGATCGTCATCGCCGGCGCCGGGCTGGCCGGCCTGTCGGCTGCCGAACGGCTCCGCGAGCAGGGCTACGCCGGTCAGCTGGTGATCATCGGCGACGAACCGCACCACCCCTACAACCGCACGCCACTGTCCAAGGACCTGCTCACCGGCGAGGTGTCGCGACGCGATCTGCCGCTGCGCACCTACACCGACCTCGACGCCACCTGGCGCCTGGGAATCCGGAACCTGCGGCTCGACCTCGACGATCAACGCCTCGTCCTGCCCGGCGGTGAGCACATGGACTTCGACGGGCTGGTCATCGCCACCGGAGTCGAAGCCCGCCACCTCCCCGGTGCGCCGGTGCATCTGCCGCACGTGCGGATGCTGCGCACCCAGGACGACGCCGACGCCGTTGACCGCGCCCTGGCCAAAGCCGATCACGTCGCGATCGTCGGGGGCGGATTCATCGGCTGCGAAATCGCGGTCACCGCCCGCAACCGCGGGCTGCACGCCACGATCATCGACCTCAGCCCGACCCTGCTCGCCGGCTCCTTGGGACCAGCACTGGGTGCCATCGCCGGCGACATCCACCGCCACGCCGGTGTCCAGCTATGTCTAGGCGTGGGTGTGCACGGCTGGACCGAAACACCCGCCGGGGTACAGGTACACCTCGACAACGGCGAGACCATCACCGCCGACGCCGCCGTCGTCGGCATCGGCACCCATCCCCGCACCGACTGGCTCGTGGGCTCCGGCCTGGACCTCAGCGACGGCATCTTGTGCACTCCCACCTGCCATGTCCAAGATGCGCAGGGCAATCCCCGAGACACCGTGGTCGCCGCCGGGGACATCGCCCGATGGCCAAACCTGCGATTCGACACCACACCACGGCGGGTCGAACACTGGATCAACGCCATCGAAATGGGCCAAGCCGCCGCCACCGCGCTACTCGCCGGCCCAACCGCCGCAACGCCGTTCACCCCGGTTCCGCGGTTCTGGTCCCACCAACACGGCGTGCGCATCCAATCCCTCGGAATGCCCACACTAGGTACCAACATGACCGTCCTGGCCGGCTCACCCGACAGCACACGGTTCGTCGCCGGATTCACCCGACCCGCACCAGACGGGCCGATCCTCGTCGGCGCGGTCGCCTTCGACTCACCCCGCACACTCATGCGCTACCGCGACCACATCGGACAGCCACTGAATACACTCGACCTCCAAGATGGCCCCTCACCCCGCCGCTGATGTCGCCTTGGGCCACCCACAGCCACAGCGACGGTCGACGCGACCGCTTCGTTGGCCGCGGCCCGCAGCGGCCGTGTCAGCCCCAAGCGCCTGTGGCGGCACGTGACGCCGCTGAGATCCACCCCGTCGCAACCTGCCGCCGCGTCATCATCCATTCTGAGGGGAGATCCGCTCAAGGTCATTCCCGCCACGGATGGGTCGGCTTCCCGGTCGCGGGCCGCGAGCATCGACTCCGATTTTGGGCGCGCCAGACGTCATCCTGTTACTCCTACATGATGTAGGTGATGGTGGTACAAAGGATTGCAGACCGGTACCGACCCGACTCGAAAGGCCCACCCATGACGCGCTCACGAACTGCAACCGCTGCCATCGCCATCAGCCTCCTGATCGGCTCGGCCGGTTGCGGCGGAGGGCAACCCGCTGATCGTGCGTCGACTGCGCCTCCATCCACCTCGTCTAGGACGCCGAACGCGCCGGCCGGGTCGACTGCGACGATCACCATCCAAGACAACACCTTCATTCCACATCACATCACGATCAGCACGGGCCAGATGATCACCTGGGTCAATCGGGACGCGGTCACCCACACCGTGACCGCCACCGCCGGCGCCAAGTTCGACGTGGAAGTGCCTGCTGGCAAGTCCTTCTCCTACCCGACCGACGAACCCGACACCATCCGATACACCTGCAGGCTCCATCCCGGCATGGCCGGTGATGTGACGGTCGCCAAGTAGCCGTGACGCGAGGCCGACCCTTCGCAACACGCGGGGAACAAACGCGGGAACGCATCGTGGTGGTGGCCCGCGAGGTCTTCAACGACCTCGGCTACGACGCAGCCACCTTCCAGGCCATCGCGGTGCGCGCCGAACTGACCAGACCTGCAATCAGTCACTACTTCCCAAGTAAACAGTTGCTCTATCGCCACCTCGTCGAGCACAACAATCAGGTCGTCGTCGCCGCCGCGAACAAGGCGTTTCAGTCCGACACCTTGATCGATCAGTTCAGCTGCTTCATCGCCACAGTGACCAATGCCGATGACTGTTCGGCAGCGACTTTCCTACTCACCTCGATTTGGGCCTCGCGACGCCATCCAGAACTGCGCCAGGACGAGCACGACCCATTGAGGACTATTCGTGAATTCTTCTACGCTGCGATCAACAACGCGGTCACATGCGGCTTAGCCGCGAGCACCCCTCCCCAGTCACAGGTAGAAATACTCGTTGCGATGATGTGCGGCATAGCATTTCATGCCGCCTTCATCGGCGGCAACGCCGACCAAGAAACCATCGCCCACCAGCTTCGTAACATGATGGGCACGCCGTGACAGCATGACCCACTCTAGACGGGCTTGGCCAGGACACGTTGGGTCCATCCGAGGGAAAGGAACGCTAGGGGCCAGGACCTGCACCACGGCGACCACGATGATCAGTGTGGTGACGGAGTGTTTGAGAGATATCCCCGCTCAGTGCCCCGCCGGCGGTGGCGACGCCCAGGACCGCGGCGTAGAGGCTCGTAGACGCTGACCCGACGGTCCGGGTGACGCGATCGGCGACACGGCCCGCAGCGCGGATTCCTGGATGCCAACCGCGGCACCCCACCAACGCCCCGGCGATCCCTATTGCCAGGACGGGCAGCACGAGCAACACCGGGGCCGAGGCGGTCATAGGCCCAGCCAGTGGCGAGCGGGTCGACGGCCATGGCGCCACCAACACTGCGTCCGCATTCAATCCCTCGGAATGCCCGCCCTCAGAACCGAGATGACGAGACTCGACGGCACACCCAACAGCCGGTTCGTGGCCGGGTTCACCCGACCCACACCAGAGGTGACGTCAGAGGGACCGATCCGCGTCGGTGCCGTCGCCCTCGACTCACCCCGCTGCGACCGACGGATGCGGTGGGTCCCGATCCTATGACGACAGTGGGGCCAAAGCTCTTGACGAAACCCAGGGCTGGCCTGGCGCAGGAACTTCTCACATATTTCAAGTAGCTCAGCGGTGATCTGTCCGGGTGGAACGCCGAACACGGCGTCGTCACCGGGTTCGTCACCGGGTTCGTCATCGGGCTCGAACTCGAGGTGCACGGCGGTGTCCTTTCAACGGATGTCCGACGCGCAGTTGGGTGCCGGGCGCGCCATATATCGGCTTCTGGGACTTGGCTATTGGGCCATGGTGACGGATTTAGAGGCCTTGGTATGAGCGAGGCGGTAGGAGTCGGTGCCGGTTTCGACGATGTTGCCGCCGAAGGTGAGTCGGTCCACGATTGCCGCGCACAGCCGCGGGTCGGTGAAGGTGCGAGTCCAGCCCGAGTAGCTGTCGTTGCTGGCGATGGCGACGCTGTTCTTCTCCTCCCGCTCGGTGAGGACCTGGAACAGTAGTTCGGCGCCGCGCTTGTCGAGTTCCATGTACCCAAGCTCATCGATGCAGAGCAGATCGACCCGGCCGTAGCGGGCGATGGTCTTGGTGAGCTGCTTGTCGTCGGCGGCCTCGACCAGCTCGTTGACCAGCTTGGTCGCCAACGTGTACTTCACCCGGTATCCGCGCATCGCTGCTTCGGTGCCCAGCGCTATCAGCAGGTGACTCTTGCCGGTGCCGGAGTCACCGATCAAACACAGCGGGGAGCCCTTCTTCACCCAGTCACAGTTGGCGAGGGTGTGAATCGTGGCCGGATCGACATTGGGATTGGCGTCGAAGTCGAAGCTGCGCACCGATTTCTCCCGCGGGAAACCGGCAGCCCGGATGCGACGTTCGGATCGCCGCCGGGCTCGGTCGTCGCATTCGGCCATCAACAACTCGGCCAGGAATCCCCGATAGGACATCTGCTCGCGGGCAGCGGCGTCGGCGATCTCCTCGAACTGCCCGCGGATCGTGGGCAAACGCAGCATCCGGCACGCCTGATCCACCGCGGCGTCCGCGGCCTGCTCGGTCAAGCCGTGTCGACGTCGGGTCGTCGCGGTCGCTGCAACGGTCGTGGTGCTCATGAGGTGCCTTTCTGGGCGGTGGTCCGATTCAGTAGCTGGTCATAGATCGCGACCGAGGGCAGTGGGCGGTTGTCGGGTGGCACCTGGGCCAGGCGGCGTTGGGTCAACGACGGCATCGGAGTCGGCGAATCGTGATCGAGTGTCACGGGGTTGCTGGTTCGGGTATCGCCGATCTTGCGGGCTTCCAACGCCACCGCATCGGCGGTCAACGCGCCCGCTTGCAGCGCCGCGGTCAACCCAGCGACGAGCTGGTCGTGCGGAAGGTGCCGATGCAGCAATAGCACCTCGATCAGGGCGCGGGTGCCATCGCGGTCTCCGTGAGCCTTGCGAACCGCGGCCCACCACGCATCGTGCACCGGAGTGAACTTGCCCGAGGCTCGAGCCTGATCCAACGCGGTCGCGCCGGGCAACGCGCCTGGCTTGCGCAGGAGACCCTCCAGATAGTGGTCCAAGTCCAAGCGGGCACCACCCTTGGCGAGGAGCCGTTCGTGGCGGGCGATCTCGGTTCGCCCGTCGTAGGCCACCAACTCCGAGGCGTGCAGCAGCACCCGGACTTGGCGTCCGATGAACCGGACCGGCACGCTATAGCGGTTGGTGCGGACCGTGACCTGCGCATAGCGGTCCACGCGCGGGGTGAACCATCGTCCGGTTTCGAACGGTTCCTCCGGCAACGGTTTGAGCAGCGGTTGCTCCATCGCGAAATGCTCGCCGATCGTGTGGGGGCGGGTCCCGATGCGGCGCGCGTCGTCGGCGGCGTCCCAGGCGTCGATCATCGCGTTCAACTCGGCGATCGAGGAGACTTCCGCCACTGGGACCAGGTGGTTGCGTCGGAACCAGCCGATCTGGCCCTCCACCCCACCCTTCTCGTGAGCGCCGTCCACGCCGGGCTGGCAATAGAACGCCGTCAGATCTAGGTGCGAGCGGAAAGCGGTCCACCTTTCGGTTTCCACACGCGCCCGGGTGAATCCGAGAACCTGGGCAACCGCCGATTTCAAGTTGTCATAGCGCACCCGAACGGTCGGCACCCCGCCCAAAACGGCTAGTGCGTGCAGGTGGCCTTCGAAGAACGCTTCCTGCCCCGCAGACAACGACGCCCGATGAATGCTTTTCGCGGAGAATGACATCCGGAAACAGAACAGGTAACACGTCACAAGTTCTCCCCGGAGCCGGATCGCGATGTCGCCGAAGTCAACCTCGGCTTCCTCGCCCGGCCGGTGCGTTTGGGGTATGAACACCTGCGCCGCGCCCCGGCCCGTCTCGGCCAAGATCTGCCGCGGCGCTCCTTCACGTAGCGTTGCAGCACTGGATAGGACACCCCGGTCATGGACTGCTCATCGAGCAGCCGCTGATAAATCCGGGTCACCGTGTGTCGTTGCTTGCGTGGCGCCTTCAGATCCGCGAGCAAGATCGCATCGACGGAGGCTTTGAACGGGTCCAGCTTCGACGGGCGCGGGGGGTACTCCTTGCGGTGCTGCGGCCACGCCGAGCCCAGAGCATCACGAACCGTGCGATACCCCACACCGTGGGTGCGTTCGATTTCGCGGCCCGACATGCCCGCTCGGGCATCGCGACGGATCGCGGCATACAACTCCACCCGCGACGCGACCGGCATCCCTGGCTCCCTCGACGCTGCAACACAGCCTCCCGTCGAAGCGCAACCCCCAAGCTGACGTCAAATTTCGCGAACACGAACTTCGTGCAACATCTCGGTGCTGACGACGTTCGCGATCAACTGACGTCAAGGTTCGCGAGCAGAACCACGCATCCGCGCCATGCGCTCCATGTTGTCGCCCTGGGACCCCGACACGACGTGCTGGTGGGGCTCTGTCGCATCAGCGACCTTGACGCACACCGGGTTGTCGCATTCGTGCAGACCGAGCACACCGGCGGGCACCACACCGGACACGATCGCCAACGCGTAGCGGTGCGGCCGCACGCACAGCCCCGACCCCGCTCGGGTGAGGTAAAACCGGCCGTAGCCATCGGCGCCGATGGCACCCGTCCAGATGTCGCAGTCCGACACCGTGGGACCGCACACCACATGCCGGTGGAAGCGCGCGATCTCCGAGGCGTGCACCCGCCGATCCACGATCAGCTCCCCCGCACTCCTCATGACCGGTGAACCTAACCGCCGACACCGACGTTCACCGCGGCCCGCGCCATCGGCCGCCGCAGCTCGCTGCGCGCACCAACAGACCGCGCCGGTGATGACACGACCATGGCCGCGCCACCGTGGCGCAGCGACCGATCAGTCAGCGAGCCCAGCGGGCACCCGGCAGCGCGGGATGTTCGCACCGCCGCAGCGTCACCGCGACGGCCCGAGCTGGCGCGCTGCTGCGCGACGCCCCAGGACAGCGCTGAACGCGCGCCCGTTGTCGGGTCCACGGTCTGCCGCGCATGCCCTCCACGCGGCCGGGAAATTGTCACGCGGAGGCCGCTGCGGCCGGCGGTTCCCCCGCATCGGGTTCGACCGCCCCACCCGCCGACGCGTCGCCCGTTCCAGGGACATCAGGACCTAGTGCATGCGAACCGTTCCGCGATACCGGATTTCCCGCTTTGGGCGCGTGCCGTGCCATCGCGCGAACGATTCCGATCCCGAGGTCGTGTTTGGTCGCGATCGTCGTCAGCGTCTCACCCCGCTCACGCATCCGTTCGATCGCCGCGCCCGCTGCTTCGCGTTCGTCGCCCACCCGTTTGGATTCTTCGCGCTCCAGCTGCGCGTCGGCCTGCGCGCGCAGCTCCGCGCGCCGCTCCTTCTTCCACTCGCCGATTGCGTCGAGCTTGTCGATGGCGTGCAGCAGGATCGTCGCGTCCTTGAGGTTCGCCTTCTCCCGCGCCGCGTGCTCCTCGTTGGCGCGCCGCGCCGCTTCCACGGCCCGGCGCCGGGCCTCCGCCTTGGATGTTCTCGCTGCCGTCATGGTCGTGGACCCTAGAAGCGTTCGGGCCGACCGGGCCACCACCACAGCCACATTCGTCGTCCACCACTTTTCTGACCCGCTTCCTGCCGCCTTCCTGCCGCGTCACCGTCGTCACCCTCACCACACCGTCACCCACCTCACGCGCCAGCCACCGCACCCTCCGCCAGCTGTCCGATCCCATTGAACATCGCAGTCTGGCTCCGCGGTTGCTGGGTTTTGCAAGGTTTGTCGGGACGTCCTACTGT
>NZ_JBYTCM010000039.1:0-22692 GCF_058790275.1 Mycobacterium sp. FW102-FHT13B02 | reverse complement strand
TGTGATCATCCCCGGGAAGGCGCGCCCACATTCACGCCGCCCTACCAAGGCTCATCCACAGGTTCTGATCATTGCTCCAGAGCTGACTACTACAAGCCTATTGCCGGCCGTTGATCAGTGAGCAGTCTTCGTCTACAACGGTGGGTTGTCCCGAGCATGGTCGACTGCCAACCAGTCGTCACCGATCGAAGCGAGTGCTCGCACGACATCCGGACGCGAGCCAACACAGGCAACAACAGGCCGACTTATACCGGCAACGCATGCCAACACAGTGAAAGCTGCGATGAATGACATAAAGGTCCTCCTACGATGAGGCAAGCCGCACGATATCGATTACTGAAATCCGCCGGTCACCGCCGGGAACAGCGATTTCCACATTAACGCGGTGGCTCAACTAGAGCTACGTAGGTTATCGATGAACGCCGAGGAAATGTTTGTCGCCAGTAGACAAAGGTAGCGCCTACCATGGACCCATGGTGGTTCACCCCGCTTCTGATAGGACGATGCCCGTTCACGTCGCCGAGGTACTCGGTGGCCTGGGGCAGCAATTGCGCGATCTACCGGATCTGATCCAGAGGCTTCTGGCGGCCGAGGTCGCAGAGCTAAGTGGGGACGGTCAACTCGAAGATCTTCTAATCGAGACCGTCGCGGCGAACGTCGAAACCTGGTTTTCGACCCTACGTTACGACATCCCGATCGCAATTGTGGAACCACCCGCAGCGGCGCTTGAACATGCCCGCAGGATGGCACAGCGTGGAGTACCGGCCAATTCCCTGCTGCGGGCTTATCGACTGGGTCATCAGCAAGGACTGCGATTCGTGATCGACGAGATCAGACGGTCGAATCTGTCACCAGAACTGAAGCTCGATCTCTACGAACACATTACGCGAGTGTCGTTCGGCTACATTGACTGCGTTTCCGAACAGCTACTGAGCACGTATCAAGAAGAGCACACGGTGTGGGAAGAGCATCGTCGCGGAGCTCGCACACAGGTGGTACGCGACGTTCTCGCAGGCATGGACGTCAACATCGCCACGACGTCCGAGATCATCCAGTATCCACTGGACGCCCTGCATACCGCGATCGTCCTGTGGTGGGATCGCCCGCGAGAGGACCAGAATGCACAACCGGAGACGACCAAGAGACTCCTGAAACGTGCATCACGTGCGGTGGGGGCCGTGTCCGCCCTGCACCTGTCCGTGGACCGTTTGGTGGGGTGGGCCTGGATTGCAGTGAACGACGAGACTGCGGTGGCCCAACTCCGCAGGTTCATAGAGTCAGAGCAGGACGTGCCCAACGTCGCCGTAGGAACACCGCTCGCCGGTATAGACGGATTTCGGCGATCACATCGCCAGGCGGAACGGGCTCGTCTAGTCGCTATTGCGGCCGAAGGTGCGGAGCACCGCTTCATCAGCGCGGCCGATCCAGGGGTTGCGCTTGGCTCTCTGCTCGTCAGTGACATTGATGCGATGCGCATGTTCGTCCGCGATACCCTCGGGCCCCTCGCAAGCAACTCTGTAGCCGACCTAAAACTCCGTGAAACAGCCAAAGTCTTTCTGCGTTCGGGAGCCAGCCTTAAGTCAGCGGGAGAAGAGCTGCACCTGCACAGCAATACGGTCAAGTACCGAGTAGGGCGTGCAGCCCAGCGACGGGGCCGCCCCCTAACTGACGGCCGGCTCGATGTCGAGATCGCCTTAGAAATGTGCGAGTTGTTCGGAGCAGCGGCGCTCAACTCGGATGGTCATACCCAATAGCTTGGAAGTCCACGCGATTCCCTTGAGGTCATCTGTCTCCAAGCTACAACCGCGCGGAATCACGTTTGTCTGCCCGGCAAACATCGCGATGCTGTGGCCGCACCTATGATGTAAATCCCGGTAACGGATGGGCGGCGTTCAACACATGATTCCCCACCTCGGCGATCTTGTAAGCCACCGGATCGTGCAGGGTGTGGGTCCTGATGTTGCGCCAGAAGCGATCGAAGCCGTAACGCGGATGCGTCCCCCTGGCTCCGATGACCTCGAAGATCCGGCTGGTGATGTCAAGTGCGGCTTGCGATGCCAGCGCTTTGGCGCCCGCCACCAGAACCATCAGTTCCCCTCGATCCTCCGCCGACAGTTGATCGCCCTTGTTCCACACCGTCTGAAAAACTCGCGCGGCCTCACGTGCCGCGGCGTCGGCGCCCTGCAGCGCGATACCGAACTCGCCGTAGGTTCGGATTACATAAGGATCCTCAACTGCTTGGGTCACGCCAGCCGGTGTCCACGGCCTTGCCTGAGTGCGGGTGTACTCGGCGGCTGCGTCGAGGGCTCCCCGCGCAATGCCGAGGTACACGTTGACGAAGGCGAGCTGCACCAGGGGGCCGAAGAGACTGCCTCGCTGGAACTGGAAGAAAGCGCTCAGCACGGCGTTCGGACCGCCGAGCACCTCATCGGCGCGCACCTCGACGTCATGGAATTCGGTAGTGCCGCTGTCGGTTCGGCGCATGCCGAGCGCGTCCCAGTCGTCGTTGACGACGACACCCGCTCGATCGGTGGGGATCACCGCCGTGATGATCGCCCCCTGCTGCTGCGAGTCGTCCTGAACGACACCGAACACGAGGAGCAGATCGGAACCCTTTGCACCACTGCTGAAGTGTTTGACGCCGTCGAACCGATACCCACCGTCCGCCACCGGCTTCGCGCGGACCTTCCAATCGAGGACGTGGCTGTTGTTCTCACTCGACGCGTTGCCCGCCCACCGATTGTGTTGTGCCACCTCGCGGTAGGTCGACTCCTTCTGCTCGGTCGAACCCAGTAGTTCGACGAAGGCGATGTCCACGATGTGATAGCCGAACAGGTGACCGAGGGAGCCGTCCACTTTGGCGATCTCGCGGATGACATCGAAGACCGTCGACCATGACGCTCCCCAGCCACCGAACTCCTGCGGAACGGCGAGGGACAGGAGTCCGCTGTCCCGCAGAGCATTTCGCTCCGCGGTGGCTGAGCCGCCGGCGCGGTCGCGTTCAAGCAGACCGTCGGTCCAGGTGGAGGCGAGGTCCTTGGCGACCGCGACGGGATCGGCGAGCGCCTGTGCACCCTTGTGGTGTGCGTCGGTGGTTAATGTCATCGTCATGCTCCTATCGTGGTCAATCGTTTGATGCTGTCGGCGAGGAAGTCGGGGGCGGACCACTGTTCTAGGTCGGTGGCGCGATCGATGAGCTGACGGTCCAGCAGAAACCGCTGGGTTTGCTCGAGAATCGCGAACGACTCGTCGTCGAGTGCGGGGCCGAGATGCTTGTTGAAGTCCGCACCGAAGCCCCGTCCGATGGCCGACTGTGCAACGCCGAGATTCTCGGCGTGAATGGCCACTACCTCGTCGTGATGATCACGGGCCCACCGTCCCGCGTCGAAGGCCGCGTCGACCAGTCGCTGCACCAGATCCGGTCGATCGTCGATCAATCGCGCGCTCACCGTCCACACGCTGGCGTAGATGTTGAGGTCGTCGTCGCTGAGGTCCGAGACGATCCGTGCGTCGCTGAGATCCTCCAGTTCCGCTGCCCACGGCAACCAGCTGAAGAGTGCGTCTACCGTGCCGGACGCCAAGATGGAGGACTGATGCGAAGCGACGGCGGGGAACAGGTCCGCACCCTTGATACTCGACGATGAGTGAAGTTGATCCGGCGGCAGGTCGACCCCCGGTGTTTCGATGGCGACGAGTTCGACGTCGCCGAGTTCGAGGCCACCGCGACTCAGCGTTGCAAGGAGGCCGCGAGCTTCCCATGTGCCGAGAGCGGTCAGGGTCTGGTTCCATGGATCGAGTCGCCGGTAATCACCCAGTTCCCGTCGCAGGATGCGGACCGCCGCTGACGAGACGCCGACGCGTCGGCCGGCAAGCCCGGCAGCATCGGTTACCTGGCTACCCGCGGCCACGTAGAAGCCCTGTCGTCCAACGAATCTGGTGATACCGAGAAGGCGTGTTCGGCCCGGTGCCCGCAGTCCCTCGCTGACCAGCGGTGGGATTTCGCCACCGAAGCGGGTGTACTGCGGGTGGTCGTAGGTGAAGTGCAGATCACCCTGGCTGCCGGTGAGCACTTCGAGTGAGATGCCTTCCCGTGTCAGGCGACCGGATTCCAGAGCGGTCAGGAGCGCGTTCGGCACGGGGCAATTGCTGTACGCGAGAACATCGCGCTCGACGCCCGTCGTCATGCGACCGCCTCCGCGTGGGGTACATCGAGGCCCAAGTGCTCCCGAAGCGTCGTTCCCTCGTAATCGGCGCGGAACACCCCGCGTTCCTGAAGGAGTGGCACCACCTGGTCCACGAACTCGTCGTAACTGCCGGGAAGATGAGCGGCGGAGATGATGAAACCGTCGGCCGCGCCCGCCTCGAAGTGGTCGACCAGCAGGTCGGCGATCTGCTCGGCCGTTCCCGCCCACTGGGGAACGAACCCGACGTTCGTACCGTAGCGGCGGCCGAGCTCGGCGAGCGTCAGATCCGCACCGCCGGCGACAGCGGAGAACATCTGCAACATGGTGGGGACGTGACGGTCGCCCAGATCGCCGACGATATCGGAGTATTTGGTATCCAACGGGTACGCGGACAGGTCGACGCCGCTGTGGCTCGACAGCGTCGACAACCCCACTTCAGGGTGTACCAGCGAGTTCACGTATTCGAGTCGATCGTTGGCGATGGCCTCGGTCTCGCCCAGAATGGGCATCACCGCGGTGAAGACCTTTGTCTGGTCAGGGTCACGTCCGGCTGCGGCGACGTTGGACTTGATGTCCGCATACGTCGCGCGCATGACGTCGACGTTGGGCGAAATGCTGAACACCGCCTCCGCCCAGCGGCCGGCGAAGCGACGTCCACGCGGTGACAAACCGGCTTGCAGAATCACGGGCTCACCTTGCCGGGATCTGGGCACTTGCAGCGGACCGCGCACCGACAGCCACGTGCCCCGGTGGTCGGCGTAACGCACCCGCTTCGGGTCCGCGAACTGGCCGCCCGCCTTGTTCAATAACAGCGCGTCGTCTGACCAGGACGCCCACAGCTTCTTCACCGCCTCCAGGAACTCGTCGGCGCGGTCGTACCGCTGGTCGTGTTCGAGGTGTTCGTCAACACCGAAGTTGCGGGCTTCGGAGTCGTTGAGGGAGGTGACCACGTTCCACGAGACTCGTCCGTCGGAGAGGTTGTCCAGCGTCGCGAACACTCGTGCAACGTGATACGGCGCGTAGTAGGTGGTCGATACGGTCGCCCCGAGTCCGAGCTTGTCGGTCGCGGCGGCCATCGTCGCTACAACGCTGGTCGGCTCCAACGCAATAGCGCCCTGGCCGCCCAGTCCGACGCCGGTTTCAAGATTGTGCCCGTAGCTGTCTTCGATCGCGAGAGCGTCGGGCAGGAACAGCAGATCGAACTTCCCGCGTTCGAGCGTCCTGGCGATCTCCTTGTAGTACCGCCCGCTAAGAAACTCGTTCGTTGCGCCGACGTGCCGCCAGGCGCCGTGAGCGTGGGTGACGTTTCCCGCGGAGAAGAAGCCGGCGAGGTGCATGTGTCTTGGTCGGGACATGTATACGAGCATGCGCGCTGCCGACCACAACGGACAGGGTTAAAAGCGGCGTGATTGCATGGGGGCGGACGGCTATGACCCGGCGTTCTCGGGGTCTATCGGCGCGTGGCACGGACATCCGGCCTCACGACGAAAGACGCTTGCCAACAACAATTCTCAGGACGGATTTGTACGAATCCCCGGGGCGAAATGGAACTTAACGTAGTGGCGCGCCAACCGGGGTCGGGTTTGCTGTTCAACACGTGACACGGTGGCGTCGAATCGCCGGGAGGCTGGGTCAATGCGAGGCGCGTTTCTCCGCAGGCGACCCGCGCACTGAGCACCGCGATCGGCGTAATTGTTTGCATAACAATGCTTTAACGGATCGGCGGAATCGCTGCCTCTGCCCCGATGAACAATCGAGTGCGGCCAACCCGAGCGTGGACTTCTTGCGCGCTTCGATCGATAGCCCACGATCCGTTTGGAAAGAACCTCTTTTATGGAATACACAGATAGAGCTGGCGTTCGTGGTGCGGCGCTCTGTGAGGTTGGCCAACCACAATGGATTTGGGGACTGCGCATCGAACTGACGCTGCACGAGGCCGCCATGAACTTACGGACCTGATCGACGATTCAACCCACGAATCTTGACGAGGACAACAAGATACGCTCCTTCGAGCACAGTAGAGCGACACGGCTCTCGCCGGCGCTGATCCCGCACCTGGGCAACTCGTCAGCGATAAATCATTGTCCGAAGGTGGGGCCGTGGGCGTGGATCTCACGGCCTGCGTTGATCAGATTTACATCATCCCAATCGCGCTGCGAAACAAGTTTCTCTGCGCCTCGTATAGAACGCTTGAGTGGAGATCCAAAAACCCGGCAGGCCACCGTGTCGGGAACGCTGTCATCGGAAAGCTCGAGGAGTAGCGGGTTCATCATTGTGGGTTGACATCGCGGGACAGGTAACTGACTGCGCAGTGAGTCAACTCGGCTTCTTGATCGCGGAGTTTGATGCGCGTCTGCACCTGGCGAAGCTACGCGGCGCGTGAGTATTTACCCGCTGCGGCTTCACCAGGCCAGTCGTGGCGATCTTCACCGAGCCCGAGACCAAGCCCCTGCATGAAAATCCGTAGCGGCAACGACGTGACCCAATCCCGTGCGGTCAAATGTCAAAATCGGATGAGTCCGCGAATATTTCTTCCGGATCGCATGTCATCGTACCCATCGTTAATTTGATCCAATGAGTATTCCTGGGTAATCAACTCATCAAGCTTCAGCTGCCCGGCGGCATAAAGTTCGACCAACTGCGGAATATCGTGGGGCGCGTTTGACGAACCATAGAGCGCACCACGAATTTGCTTCTCGTAGAGCGTGATCTCAAGCAGGGATCCAGTTATCGACGTGTCGTCAGGGTGCCCGATGGCCGTAACCACAACGCGCCCGCGCTTTCCAACCAAAGCGAGCGCCTCGCCCGTGTAGGACACTTCGGCGATGTCCGTGGTGAGAATACATACATCGGCCAATTTGCCGAACGTGACGTCACTAACGACTGACCACGCTTCATCCATTGAAGCTGCGGTGTGTGTCGCGCCGAAATCCCGGGCCTGCTGCCGCTTAAATTCCACGGGATCGACGGCCACGATCGTGAGCGCTCCAGCGATGCGCGCACCCTGAATCGCATTCATTCCGATACCGCCTGCACCAACGACCACAACAGTGTCGCCGGCGCGCACCTCTCCGGTCCGTACAGCCGAACCATAGCCGGTCGTAACGCCGCAACCGATCAATGCTGCCTTGTCGAGGGGAATTCCACCGTCTATTTTTACCAGTGACGATTTCGGCACCACGGTATACTCGGAAAACGTCCCCAGCAAGCACATTTGTCCGACATCTTCGCCTCGAGCATGGAACCGGTAGGTGCCATCGAGTTGCGGCCCCATCATCAGCGCGGCTCCGAGTTCGCAGAGATTCCCCATACCGCGGGCACAGTAGGAACACCGACCGCACGAGGGCAGGAAAGTCAAGATAACGGAATCGCCTTCGGCGAACTCATCAACGCCCACGCCACACTCAATAACTGTGCCGGCACCTTCGTGGCCACCGACAACCGGCAGCGGGATTGGCAGATCACCGGTTACGAGATGCTCATCAGAATGGCACAGTCCCGTGGCCGCAAGGCGTACAAGTACCTCGCCAGCACCCGGAGGGTCGAGGTCAATCTCTTCGACTTCCCATTTCTGACCCAGACCCCACAATACCGCAGCACGTGTCTTCACGTTGAATATGTCCTTTCGGTGGCAACAATGTTTAGTAAATACATAATTTAGCGTTGAGCACTACCCCAAAGCGAGGTTACTATGCGACCGCGACCACGGGGAATCTCAACGAAGAATACGGTTGAAGCTACGACAGCGCCGATTGACTTGCCACATCAAGCACTTAAAAGATCTTGGCGTTTCTCCGCTTCCAGCATTGCACGGTACTCTGGAAAGAGATTCTTGGCCTGCGGTATTAGTCTCACCAACTTGGCTACAGGGCCTTTGGCCCTGACATTCCCTTTAGCCATGGCCACCGTCAGATTTACCTTGCCCAGCCAAAACCTATTGCCAGTGTCGGCAGTCATAAATAGTTCGACGTTCGGCGTAGCGGCGCTGGCGGCGCCAGTCTCGATCAATTTGTTTGGCATGTCCACGGTTACTATCGCATCAGGATCGGTGTAGTGAATGCGCAATACCACGCCGGACCGAGCAAGCTTTGTCGCAAGCTCTGCGTTTTCTAAACCTCGCCGGAAAATTCCACCCAAGTAGCGGTAGACCTCATCCTCATCACCAAAAACGGACATTGCTTTCCTCCATCTATTGACATATTGACCACATGGTTGTTCCGGGAATCTTCGCGCGACCATATTTGCCGCAGCCTTATACGCTCGTGATTCGTCGTCCACGAAGCGAATTTCCCGCAGCCCTCAGCGCGGTCGCCAACTCCCATTCGGCACTCGGCAGCTGCGCCGCCAGAGAAGCAGCATCTGCGGCCCTACGGCGGGGGTCGGCCTCCGGGTCATAAGCGATCGACGCCAAGCCCGTCCAAAGTCGGGATGCGGCCGCAGCAGCGTCGGCAGCTTCTTGTGCAGGTTCGAAATCGAGTAGTTCGGCTACTTTTTGACAACCCTGCGCCTGGAGGCTCCGGAACAGGCCGCCTCCCGTTCCAGCCTTTTGAATAAGGGCGCTTAGCGCAAACAACGCCGCTTCGAGGCAATCATCATCGAAAAGGTCCGGCCACCGGTTCAAATCCTCAACGAAAGACGAAATTCCAGCCAGTCCGCTCACCTGCATTTCGGAACTGGAAAGCGACGCAATGGGTGCGCCAATGTAGGCACCTTCCATGGCTTCAGCGCTACGAAGAAACGCCGAGCACGCAGCTACCCTGAGGTCGGGTGCCGACTCTGGCCACTCGACTATGTAAGTCGTATTGCGGGTCGGGACTGGAAATCCAGTCGAAGCACGGGCGCGCCGTAAATTTGCATACGGAACAGCCTGGACAGTATCGCGATCATTATCTACGACATAAGCGACTTCCTGGGCATCATCATATCCGACGACCACGACGTCGTGCCGACTCATGTTCAGCCGCGCGCGCAGATAAGGCAATTCGGCGATGTCCGTCCACACCATGACTGGCGTGCCCGCGTCGAGCTGCTCGGTAACCCATTTCCATCCAAGGTCAGCGTCATCGGTCGCGCGAGTCTCAAACTGTGCACCCAATCGGTTCAAGTATTCGTCTTCAAGATCGGCGCTACGCCCAACGAGATAGACCGGCGGTTGAAGTTTCGCTGATCGGATGTAGGAGAAGTCCAATGCGCCGCCAAGCACAAAAACCAATCCTTCATCCGGTACGTGTCCGGCGAAACGAATACCCGCCCACTCAGTCAAGTCACGTAACGCACCCGAACCACAATGGCCCGCAACTTCATGTCGATAGGGCAGAATCACCGTTGCCATTCGAACTCCTAGATTTGTTTAGAAAAGTCAATGATCGGTCGATCACAGCGATCGAGAGATGATTTCCTTCATAACCTCGTTCGTGCCGGCATAGATTTTTTGCACGCGCTGATCCACCCACAATCTCGAGATGGGGTACTCAGTCATGTAGCCATATCCGCCGTGCAGCTGCATACAGTCATCAAGGACCTTCATAGCCCGTTCCGTGGTCCACCACTTCGCCATAGCGACGGTCTGCACGTCGAGTTGACCCGCAAGGTGCAGGTCGATGCAGTAGTCGAGGAACACTCTTGCGATGCGCGTTTCGGTCGCGGCTTCAGCCAGAATGAACTTGGTGTTCTGGAAGCCAAAGACCGGCCGACCAAACGCCTCGCGCTCACGCGTGTAGTTAAGCGTCTGCTCCAGGGCAAGCTCCATCGCCGCGACTGCACCCACCGCCACGATAAGTCGTTCTTGGGGCAACTGGTTCATGAGCTGAATGAAGCCCTGACCCTCGGTCTGGCCCAATAGATGCGAGCGCGGAACCCTCACTTCGTCGAAGAACAACTCAGACGTGTCCTGACCGCGTTGGCCGATCTTGTCGAGAACCTTGCCACGCCGGAACCCCGCCCGGTCAGCTTCGACTACGAAGAGAGATATTCCGGCCGCGCCCTTACTGGAGTCGGTTTTGGCAACGACAATTATCAGATCGGCTTGCTGGCCGTTGGTGATAAAGGTCTTTGAGCCCGAGATGACGTACTCGTCTCCGGCCAGTACAGCTTTGGTTTTGACACTTTGCAAATCCGAGCCGGTACCTGGTTCAGTCATTGCTATAGCTCCAACGAGTTCGCCGGATGCCATCTTAGGCAACCATTCTCGTCGCAGCTCTTCAGTCGCGTACTGCAGGATGTAGTGCGCGACGATTCCGCTGTGCAGCCCAGCGCCCCACGAACTGTCACCGATGCGGGCCTGCTCTTCGAGCACGACCGCTTCGTGTGCGAACGTGCCACCGCCTCCGCCGTATTCCTCAGGTATAGACATGCAGAGCAAGCCCAGCTCACCCGCCCGGTTCCACAGTTCTCGGTCGACGTGGTGCTGGTCGGCAAAGCGCTGCGCATGCGGCGCTAATTCGGCCGACAAGAACTTCGCTGCGAGGTCGCGAAGCTCTACCAATTCGGCATTCATCCATGGGGACATTGAGGTGGACACAATTTCCTTTCAACAACTCGAGTCTGCAAATATTCAGGGGAATCAAACGTACTTAACTTTGTAATGTCCAGACGCATGTTTCGCACGGATTGCTTTTTTGTCATACTTTCCAACACTTGTACGTGGAATGTCAGCAACGAAACACCATCGCTCCGGAATCCACCACTTTGCAACCTTCTGCGAGATAAAGACCTGAAGTTGGTCAATGTTCACCTCAGAGCCTGGGTGAACTACCACAAGAGCCAAGGGCCTCTCCTGCCATTTTTCGTCAGGAACTCCGATGACCGCTGCTTCGTAGATTGAGGGATGACCGATAAGCGCGTTTTCCAGTTCTACCGACGAGATCCATTCCCCGCCAGATTTGATCACGTCCTTTGAGCGGTCCGTCAGGGTCAGGCATCCGTCCGGATCGATGCGGCCGACGTCACCGGTACGCAACCATCCTTCGTCAAATTTGTCCGAGTCGAAATCACCGAAATATGAGCCGGTTATCCAAGGCCCACGCGCCTGAATCTCCCCAACGGATTGTCCGTCCCACGGCACGTCTTTACCATCGTCGTCCCGCAGACGGATTTCGACACCGCAGATCGGCCGACCTTGACTGGCCCGCATCTCCCATCGTCTCGTCTCGTCAGCGTCGCGACTCGGACGTGCAACGGTAGCCAGCGGAGACGTTTCGGTCATACCCCATGCCTGCACGATGGGCACGTTGTACTTTTCTTCAAACCCACGAATCAGCGAAATCGGAACAGCCGATCCGCCGCAAGCGACCAAACGTAGCGAAGAAATATCCCGCCCAGGATGCGAATCCAGATATCGGTCGACATCATTCCAGATCGTCGGAACCGCACCAGCGACGGTCGGCCCGGTGTTTTCGATGAGCGATACCAATGGTTCGGCTTGGAGATACCGGTCAGGCAGCACCAGATCCGCACCGGACATCAACGCTGCATAGACAAGCCCCCACGCATTGGCGTGAAACATTGGAACGATGGCCAACAGACGGTCGGCCTCGCTGATCGACAACGCATTAGCTGTGCACGCGGTCAGGGAGTGCAGGTAGGTGGAACGATGACTATAGACGACGCCTTTGGGATCTCCCGTGGTGCCGCTGGTGTAACACATGGCCGCGGCAGACAACTCGTCGAGAACCGGCCACTCAAATGACTCTTCCTGGCCGGCAAGCACTTCCTCGTAACACAGAACTGTTTTTCCGCTTCCCTGCAACGGGGCAAGGTCGCCCTGTCCTGTGACGATGACGGTGTGCACCGACGTCATCGCAGGGAGCACGGCAGCCAGCAACGGCGCGACCGACGCGTCGACTATCACAATCTGGTCGTTCGCATGATTGGCGATGTACGCGAGTTGATCTGGGGCCAAACGAAGGTTCAAGGTATGCAGGACCGCACCCATGGAGGGAACCGCACAGTAGGCCTCCAAATGTTCCTGGTTGCTCCATTGGAAGGTGGCCACGCGTTGATCTGCAGTGACGCCAAGGCTGCGCAGTGCGTTGGCGAGTTGAGCTACTCGCGGCAGCATCTCGCGATAGGAAGTCCTACGATAACCAGCTCCGGTTTGAGTGATGACCTCGCTATCACCGTGTATGGCTGCCGCATGCTGAACGATTGCCGAGACCGTGAGGGGAACATCTTGCATAGTGCTTTGCATCGTGTAGTGCCCTTTCAGGCGAAGAGGTCGGGACTGCTGTTCGGCTGGTCGATGAAACTGCCGTAATGCGATTTCAGTGCTTGCAGGATGTCCGCTAGGGGTAGATCGTCGTATGCTCCTCGATCGCACAGATACTCCATGTGCTGGGTGCCGTCACCCGTAAACCCATGTAGCAGTGCATCGCTACGACCATCGAAATCGATCGGCGAGACACCGAAACGCGCGCACAACTCACGATTGAACGCCGGAGTGGCCTTTACCCAGGCACCGTTGAGAAACATGAGACTGTAACCGTGATAGACAAAGACGTCTGTACCACCCATCCGCTCACGCAATGTCTTGGTTTGGAGGTGGTTTCGAACGTCGGCGAACCCCAGCCGCGCCGGAATTCCAGCCGCTCGGCACGCTGCCGTCAACAGCACGGCCTTCGGGACGCAGTAGGCGCGTCCTGATGTCGCGACAGTACTGGCGCGATACGCGTCCCGGTTATCGGTGACTGTGTAGGGGTCATACCAAATGGAGTCACGGACCGCGGTAAAGATGCATATCGCTTTCGTAATGTCGTCAGAGGCGCCCCGGATCGCCGACGACACGAAGTCACGTACCGCATCATGTTGCCAATCTAGAAATTCCGTGGTTTCGAGATAACGCCTGTAATCGTCAGTCATCGGCGTCGCATCTCCAACGGAAGTCCGTCCACCGGAACAGGAAGCGAGGTGTTGTCCCACCGGATCTGATAGTTCTCCGGAACCGTCCAGATGAACGACCGCAGCATCCGGTGCAGGATGGCTTTGACCTCAAGAGTTCCGAATTGCATGCCGATACACTTATGCGCTCCTCCCCCGAAAGGTACCCAAGCGAACCGGTGGTGTTGATCTTCGCGCCGAGGCTCGTCAAAACGTGAAGGATCGAACCGCTCAGGATCACTCCAGATCGTTCGATCGAAGTGATTCACCGCAGCTGTAATGGCACAAACGGTGCCCACTGGGATGTGATATCCGTCGATGGCTACATCGCGAACCGTCTTGCGCATCACCAACGGAACAGGCGCAACCAATCTGAGCGCTTCCTTGATCACGAGATCGATAACCGCCATCTTCTCTAGGGCCTCGATGTCTGGTAACCCGTCACCGACGGACTCGGCTTCCGCCGCCGCTGCCTCCTGCCACACCGGATTCTTGGCGAGGAAATAGGCGACCGCAGTAGTGGTGATCGTCGATGTGTCGTGAGCCGCCATCATCAAGAAGATCATGTGACTCACCACATCCTCGTCGGAGAACCGCTCCCCGTCTTCGGTGGTGGCTTGACAAAGAGCAGCGAACAGATCGTCCGTTTCACCGGCTCGCGCGGCCGGCAGATGCCTGAAAAAGTAATCCTCCAAGACGCGCCGGCCTCGCACGCCGGCGCGGAATCTAGTTCCCGGAAGCGGAACACGCACAAGGGAGCTCGCTGCACGCACCGCAGCGACGAACGCCTTGTTGACAGCATCACTCTCCTCCTTGCCGCGGCCACCCATGAAAACGTCGGTGGCTACATCGAGGGTGAGTTCCTTCAGCAGTGGATAGATTCGAGCCGACGAGCCCGTCGGCCACGCGGGTACTGCTGAGCGAACGCGTGGGGTCATTTGCTCGACATATCCGGTCAGGCGCGGACGCGTAAACGCCTCCTGCATGATGCGCCGGTGCATCAAGTGCTCATCAAAGCTCATGAGCATCAAACCGCGATGAAAGAAGGAGTCGATCAAAAAGGACCAGCCATCCTGAGAAAATGCCTTGGCTTCGCTCGTGAAGGCCTGCCGGGTGGCCTCCGGACCGGCGATGACGACCAACTTGGTGCCGAACGCGCCCATCCACGACACAGAACCCAGACGGTCGTAGCGCTCTCGGCTGAAATCCGATCCGAATCGGATGTAGTCGAGCGTATGACCGACAAGAGGCAGGCCTGGATCGCCGAGCACCGGTTTCAAGCCACTTCCGGGTGGCACAACAGCGAGTTCACAGACCGGCCAGCCTCGGCTCCATCGACGCCAACTCTCGTCAACGACACTCGGCGCTGGCGCAAGCAGGACGGACGACAGACTCCTTCTGGCTTCAATCACAGGCTCAACAAGCGGGTTCACAACAGCTCCTCCCAGTCACGGCGTACCTTGACCGCACTCGCCACCAGTTTTTTACATATTGGATGTAAATGTCAATATCTAGACAGATATTATATTTTGTCGTCAGCGGCGGCTGAATCTCGGCCTCGTCACATGCCGTTCGACTGACACCGCCAGGCTGGACTTCAGACCAACCAGCTGACGCTCCAGCAAGAAGTGCCCACGCTCGCCTGGTTTCCGAGTCAGGATCCGTTACATGAACGTCGATACCGGCCTGCGTGCGCCGAAATTTCACCGCTCGGTGCGCGGCGCCGACTGGGCACAGAGTGCCCAAGCTGACCACGGCAATAGTTGCCTCAAACCTTTGCATAGCGAGACTCATCGTCGGGCGTCAGTTTTCCGCAACAATGGGACCGCGATCTACCGATGTATTTGGCATCGCGTAGTAGCACTGATGCGCAATTTCGCAGCTAAGCCTGCCTCCAGTTCTGGTGGCAATCGACAGTGCCGCAATCTCAGTCTCCAAACGACGACGGCGATCAAGCCCACCGCACATCAAAGACGCGTTGCTATATGCTTTTATCTCTGATTAGTCGCAGCAGTCCCTCGTCCATCGGACATTTCTACACATACAACGACGAATAATGCACTGATGCCATATCGCTGAAGGCCACGAGATTAGGCGCTATTCCGACAAAAGTTACAGACATGCCCGGCTAATCCACGGTGGCAAACTCTCGCAACCGACACTTTCCGAGGAACGAGGCATAGCTACACCAGCAACGCCGACACCCACCACAATCTGCACCGGATCGCATCCATGCCGTTTAGAAAGAAACCTTCACCATATTTCGACAGAGACCAAAAGGTTACTGAAATTTACATCAAATCACTAGTTCGGCGCTTTTCATTTCGACGCAGCTTCTTTGAGGAATCTACCTGCACATTCAATCGCTTCGCGCGCCTCGGGCAAAACTCTGAACATGGCCTGGAAAACGTGAATTTGTCCTCGATACACCTGGATTTCGACCGATGAGCCGTCGGCTCGAAGATACTTTCCGAGCGTCCGCGAATCATCGATCAGCATTTCTCGACCACCGACTTGAATCAAGGTCGGTGGCATGCCGCAAAGGTCGGCAGTAAGCACGCTAACTCGAGGATCGCTGGGATCTGCCCCAGCTACGTACAACTGGAGCGCCCGTGCCGCCGACCGTGCAGACGCGAAAGGGTCTGAGCGCCGGACTTCGCGTGCTCGCGCTAGTTTGCAGCTGAGGTCCAGCACCGGGGACATCAGGAGCAACGAATCCGGGACTGGCAGCATCTCGTCTCGCGCGCTTAGCGCAGTCGCCATCGAGAGCTGCCCTCCTGCGGAATCTCCAGCCAAAGCCACAGAATCTCGCCCTCCAGATGAACTCGACCGATGCGCAAGCCAGCGGTACGCATTCAATGCGTCGTCAGCTGCGGCCGGGTACGGGTAGCGCGGCGCTAGTCGGTACTTGACGGCGAAGATCGGCCGACCGCTAGCTGAGGCCAGCTCACCGAGAAGTCCGCGATGCGTACCTGGAGAACACATCGAATAGGCGCCGCCGTGAATATAGAGCACAGGCGGTGCGTGAGGATCAACAGCGGACGAAGTGACCCATTCCCCGCAAATCCGACTTCCAGCAAACTGGGCATCCACCTGTTCGACTGTCACCCCACGGCGTGGCCACGAGGTGGCAAGTGCCATACGCAGCACTCGATCCAAGACAGCAATCCCATAGGCATTCGGAGGGAGAACTCTGGCCAGCGGGCGAATCGTAATCTGAGACGAGAGAGCGAGCAAGTAGCTCGCGATGCTGGGCCGCCAGTCCGGCGCCTTCATATCCGTCACGACGAGGCCACCGACCCTCGCCTGTCAAATCGGTAACTAGACAATGGAAAGGTTCGGCTACGCAGAGATGTCTCGAGTGTCGTCGACGGGCGGAGCGGCACATCTCCATGTTGGTCGAAATAGTAACTATTTGCCGCCGAACAGGTGGGTTGCCAGAAAACTTGTCGGTGGCGTCGCCGGAGCACATCAGCAAAATACCGATCATTGGCCTCATCAGTGACCTCTATATAATTCGATCCCGACGCGCGGGCATGCCTAAGGCATCGGACAATGTGCCGACTCTGCGCTTCGATTAAGGCGAAATAAGAAGAACCGTTGTAACCATATGGACCAAAGATGTTGAAATGATTCGGAAATCCCGGGACGCTCACGCCCTCAAAAGCCTGGAGGCGGTGCTCGTCCCACCAAGCCGCCTGTTCGAGTCCACCGAGGCCTTTAAGCATATATGTCGGCATGTTGCCCGGCTCCATCACCTTGAAACCCGTCGCGAGTATTAGAACATCAATCGGATAGGTTTCACCGTTGATCGTGTGAATTGATTGGCCATCTATGTATGAGATTCCATCCGTTTCGAGCGAAACATTGCGTCTATTGTAAGTCGTTAGATATGAATTGTGGAAGCTGGGCCTCTTACATCCGAGAGCATATTTTGGAATAAGACTTTCCCTCGTGCGTGCGTCATCTACTTGATTGCGCATATAGCGCTTCGCGAGGTCCTCCATCGCAGTCGACATGGGAAGAATAGTGTGAAAGTGAGCCGCGATTGGAAACGTCAGCTCGACAAATGCTTGACTACCTATGCGCGTGGCAAACTGCACGCCCGGAAAATGGCGTAATGCAGCGCGAGCCCACCTAGGTACCCGAAAATCCGGCTTGGGCAAACAATAGATGGGCGTGCGTTGAAACACCGTCAAACTTGCCGCAGTTTTGGCGACTTCAGGAATCAGCTGTACCGCTGAAGCTCCCGTACCGATGACTGCCACTCTCTTGCCCGCGACGTCCTTAGAATGATCCCATCGAGCGGTGTGCAGGGTGACACCAGCAAAGCTTGCAACGCCCGGTATCTCCGGCCATTTCGGGCGACTCAAAACACCTGAACAGTTGATGACGAAACGTGCGGCTAGCTTCTCCCCAGCCGCAGTCAGCAATTGCCATAGATTTACAGACTCATCATAACAAGCTTCAATAATGGTCGTATTGAAGCGAATTTTTTCGGCAAGCCCATACTTCTCTACACACTCGACCGCATAGTCTTTAAGCTCATTTCCGTGTGCATATGTTCGCGACCAATCAGCCCGTTTTTCGTAGGAAAATTGATAGCTATACGACGGAATATCCACCGCGATACCGGGATAAGTGTTCCAATGCCAAGTGCCACCTACACCGCCGGCATCATCTACGATTAAGAAGTCGGAAAATCCCGCCTTTTGCAGGCTGATCGCGGTGCCGATACCCGAGAAGCCCGCTCCCACGATTATTATCTCACTATCGAAGACCTGCATATAAATTCATCGCTTCCTAAGACTGATCTATGGGCATTGTCATCCGACGCTTTTTGAGAAGCGCCGAATGCTCGGCTTCTATCCGTCATTGCCAGTGACGATATAGTCATGCATGTCGAATTGAGAGAGTTCTCTTCTGAATTGGGTGGCAAAACCCGGATACATCGTACCGTTGTATCCGTCCTCGGTTAGGTACCAACTTGTGCATCCTGAATTCCAAGTCGTCCGCTTAAGACGACGTTGGATGTCCGCGTGGTAGGCACTTTGCCGGTCACTTCGAACATCTAGCGTGCGCACACCTTGAGCTTGGAGCACTTTGATCGCCTTGACGATGTAGTCGATGGCCGCTTCCATATAGATAAGAGCTGAATTATGGCCAGGACCGGAATTCGGTCCAAAAGTGAAGAATAGGTTCGGATAGCCGGCGACGTTCACACTTTTATAGGCATACGTTCCTCGAGACCATTCATCGTCTAGCTTTCGCCCGTTTAGACCTCGCACCGGGAAGGGTGTGCCTTGCTTACAGACATCAAATCCGGTTGCAAAAACTATACAGTCGACCTCATGCTCGACACCATCGGCTGTCCGAATACCGTTAGGAGCCAGAGTAGCAATTGGCCAACTAATGAGCTTGCAATTACTAGCTTGCAGGGCTGGGTAGTACTCGCTGGTCATCAGCATCCGTTTGCACCCCGGCCTGAAGTTAGGGGTCAACTGCCGTCGAAGCCAGCTGTCCTTCACCTGCCGACGCAGATTAGATTTCGCCGCTATTTCGATGACTGTCGTTGCAGCCGTATCCCACACCATGCCGACAGCCATGACCTCGTGCGCCCAAAACCATATCTGTCGCCCAGCTTGTTCGAGTGAAGACGAACGACGGAACACGGATCGCAACCAGCCCGGGTGCGTGAAATTCGGCCTTGGTAGAACCCAACCGGGCGTTCGCTGAAAGACCTTGACTGATTTAGCGCATTTTACCAATTCTGGCACAATCTGGACTGCACTCGCACCTGTTCCGACCACGGCAACACGTTTGCCTGAAAAGTCATAGGCGTGATCCCAGCGAGCGCTGTGCATCTTTTTGCCTTCGTATGAATCAATACCCCTGATGTCCGGGAGACTCACATTCGCAAGTGGCCCACTCGCAATGACGATCGACCGACCCACGTATCGCCGGCCATCCCGTGTGTCAGCAACCCAGGTAGCGCTTTCTTCATCGAATTCAATCGAATTCACTTCGGAACTAAATTTGATGAATCGAGTAAGATCATACTTTGCTACGATTCGTTCAATATATTGCAATATCTCGGTGCTACCCGAGTACGCTTGCGACCAGGAAGGGTTCTGTTCAAAGGAGTAAGAATAGAGCAATGAAGGAATGTCGCAAGCCGCTCCCGGGTAGCTGTTATCCCGCCAGGTTCCTCCGATACTATCGGAACGCTCCAGTATAACGAATTCGTCCATGCCCTCCTGAATCAGCCGAACAGCCGTGCCGATACCAGCGAATCCTGCGCCAATTATTAGAGTGGTCTTTACTTCTGTCATTTCGCTACCGGCTCATAAGTCAGCTCGTCAGTCCATGAAGGTGGTCGACCTAGAACTCGAACGGGGAAAACATCGATTGCGTCGCCCAGGCGCTGTGATATGAAATGCAGGGGTTGGGAGCGTTTAATCGAAGACGACATGTGAGCCTTCAGAATGTGATATCCGGGAACCCTCCGAGTGTGTTCACTGCGATCACCGACATTCGCGTAACGTGTTACGGCGTTGTATAGTTTTTCTTCCGACAAGCCCATGGCATTGAGATTCATCAGCATTCGCGTTAGGAGAGGTACATAGAGTAACCCGCCAGCCAGGATTCTTGGATCAATCAGCGCGCCAGCTGTTTGGATTGCGTGGACTCGCATCGGGCTGGCACCCAGATCATTGAGGACCTGAAAACCTACGGCTAGATGCCTCGACTCGTCGCTGTTCACTTTATTGAAAACCTCGGCACAAAGCGGGTCCGCGACCTCGTCCAATAGAAATTTGAGCAAAGCTCCGTCGAGGGCGGTTTCCAGAGCGGGAATCGCGGCACCAATCACCGTTAATGGTAGAGCTTCAGCATATCGATCTAGCCATTCAATCACCAGCCGGATATTTTTGTTCGGAACGGGCTTTTCGTCCTTTTCCAGCATCCCCCACCGCCGCATGAGTGCTAGCTCAACGTTGGCGTGGCGCTGCTCTTCGGCGTGAAAGTACCGGTAAATGTCACCCAGAGCCTCGAACGGAGCTTTTGGTGCCATCGCCGCGAATGCCCGCGCTCCGACATGTTCAATCCACACTACGTCAGCCATGAACTGCTTGAGCTTGGGGCGCTGCTCATCCGTGATGAGCTCAGCACCCGGAGCATCCCAATCGATATCCGCCAGCGCCCATTGCTTACTTTTTATGGTTTCGAGCATATCGCTATATGCGAAAGACATTTCCTTACCCGCTTTCTCTAGACGATCTGTTTCCAGGAAGCCACTTGATCCATCAATCCCAATGCACGTGTGAAAGTGCTCGGTAGTGTTCTTTTAATCTGCCACAGCACTTTTGCATCGATCTGAGGCACGACGTAGATTTGCCCCCGGTCATGTGCGTCGAGTGTTTTGCGTGCGACAGACTCCGGCGATACGCCGGTCCACTTCATCAGCGTGCCCGCGAGTCTGGCAGCAGACTCCTGGATCTGAGGATTATCTACGATGTTGGTTTTCACAAATGTCGGACAAAGCACGGTGACATTTACATCGGTACCAGAAAGTTCGGCTGCTAATGTCTCTGATAGAGCCAAAACGCCCGCTTTACTCACGTTGTAGGCGCCCATACGCGGCGCGGCGCCAAAACTTGCCGCGGACGCAACGTTGATTACACCGCATCGGCGATGCTCGCGCATCCGAGGGACAAAAGTCTCGCAACCGTAGATCACACCCCAAAGGTTCACTGAGATCGCGGCATTCCAGTCGTTTATCGATGTTGCACCGATAACGTTGCCACCCGCGCCGATTCCGGCGTTATTGATCACCAAGCTGGCGGGCTTTCCGAACCAACTCTCACCTGTCTTTGCCAACTGCTGTACCTGGTCAAGTTCGGTCACATCGCATTCGATGTCGAGGCCTTCGCCGCCTGCCTGGCGCACCAGTTCGGCCGACGCGCGCGCTGTGCTCAGATTTCTGTCAGCACATATCACCCGGCCACCGCGACGCGCGAGCTCTACAGCAAAGGCGCGCCCGATGCCACTGCCCGCCCCCGTCACGACAGCGTCGGCTCCATAACTCCGGCCTGGCGTTCGGCCAAGAAACGACAATCTCATGTGACCTTTCCCTATTTGATTTGGCGGCCGCAGAGAGATTGCGACGCAACTCACTTTTGGTGGCGGCTGCCACCATTGGTGGCGGATGACACCAGTTTGTCGGTCGCTTATCCCGTTTGTCAAGATGGTGGTGTGCGGTCTCAAAACAAGCGCTGGGGTGGGCGCACAGGCGCGGAACGGCGAGCAGAGCGGCGCCAGAGGTTCATCGAGGCGGCGACTGAAATATGGACCGAGAACGGCTGGGCTGCGGTAACCATGCGCGGCGTGTGCGCAACCGCCGGGCTCAATGACCGATACTTCTACGAAGAGTTCAAGACCCGCGACGATTTGCTCGTGGCAGCGTGGGACGGTGTCCGGAGTGAGGTGCTAGGCGAGCTCTCAACGCTGTTCAACGAGCGAATCGATCGGCCGGCGATGGAGACTATTACCGCGGCGATCGCCATCGTGGTTGACCGGATCGCTTCCGATCCAGGCCAAGCCAGCATTCTTCTCGCCCACCACGTCGGCAGTTCTCCACTTCAGGATCGCCGCGCACTCGCACTGCAAGACGCAACGCAACTCGTCGTGGAGGCAAGCCGACCCCATTTGCTTGATGACGTAGACGAGGCAGCGCTCCGCATGGATACCTTGGTTGCCGTAGGAGGTTTCGTCGAAGTCATCACCGCGTGGCATTCTGGGCTGCTCGATGTGTCGAAGGACGAGGTGATTGTGCATACGAGCCGACTAGCCGAGATTCTCGCGCAGCGTTACCTGGCTGATTGATGCACGGTGATGTAGCTGGTCGACTCGTTCTGCTCCGTCGAACTAGGTAATTCAACGAAGGCGATGTGCGCGACGGGGTCACCAGACACATGGCCTGGGGAACCGTCCGCTTTTGCGATCACACGAATGATGTCGAATACGATCGACCACGAGGTGCCCCACCGAACTCCAGCGGCAATCCACCGACAACACTATGCGTATTCCTACAGGTCGCCAAGGTTGACAATTGGGACCTCACCAATCGATGGGCGAAGCACCGAAGGTGCCCGGTGGACGAGAATCCGACTGCGGCTGGCGCCGATGCCCTGCGCCACCGCAGCCGGGAACCGACCCCGCTCACCAATTGGTCGACCGGGACGAAAGCTCTTGTCTTCGCCTTGATGAGCGTCGGGTTATTCGGTCTCCACCCATAGTCGGCGAATCGGCTGTTCGAGCCTAAGTGCGCGGACCTGTTCATCAACGTCCCAGTCGAATCAGCGGTTGTCCCTCGGGACTCTAGAGCGCCGCAGCTGCCAGAAGAACGACGAGGCGATCGCATCGATGGTTTCAACTCATACCGATTACGGCTGTCTGCGATCGGGTGCGGAAGGCACGAACGCGGCCTGCCGCAAACAGGTTCACTGCACTTCCTGTTGATGAGCCCCGTTGTCTGCACGGCGAACGAGTTCCGCGAATGTTGACGACGGTCGAAAAGTAGGCCAGAAGCGACGGTGAAAAGTAGGCCACGTGGTCGTGGTTATTGTGCCGTGTT
>NZ_JBYTCM010000038.1:0-24557 GCF_058790275.1 Mycobacterium sp. FW102-FHT13B02 | reverse complement strand
TGTCCGATCCCATTGAACATCGCAGTCTGGCTCCGCGGTTGCTGGGTTTTGCAAGGTTTGTCGGGACGTCCTACTGTGGTTTGTCCCGAAATACTTTGCATTTTCGGTGGGCTGACGGCTATATCCCGTACGCCGATCTCGCATCCCCGGCGTCAACCGACACTGTCTGTCGGCGAATTCTGAAAGTAGACAGCCGAGGGTCCCTTGGGTTGTCTCACCGGGTGCTGTTTGGAGGATGCTTTCGGTGGAGGTTGGTGTTCGCGGTCTGGGCATCTATCTGGTCGATCAGACGAATCTGTCCGAGGTCGGCACCGCAGCCGATCTGTGTGTGCAACCAACCCAGGGCGGTTCACGGTGAGCGCTTTCGTGTGCTGGCAATCATGCAAACCGAAACCACCTCTGGTGGAAACACCAAAACCACCTACACAGCAACGTCTTTCGAGCGAATCGATCAGCCGGTCTGACCAGTGATCGCGCTACTCTGACTTGGTCTGTTTCTTCTGGGTGACGCGCACGCAAACCCAGCGGAAGGACTGTGCTGCCGAAATCGGCGCTGTTACATGTCCCAGTAACGCGTTACGCGCGATCGTGCGCGGGTGCGACCCTGTCGTGCAGGGCGGCATGTTCTGCGATGTTCGCGTGTGGTGCAGCGGCGGACCCGCCAAGTTGGCAGGCCCGCCGCCGCGGGTGAGGGTCTAGTAGCGGCGGTGCCGCTACCGCCTTGGGGGCAGGGGCGTTGCTGGGGTGTTAGGCACCTCCGGGCCGCTCTGGTCACCGCCCCGAACATTGTCGTTGTCCGGAGCTCCCGGAACATCGGGAGCGTCGCCGGGTTCGGGTGCATCCACCACCGGAGCATGTGGGGCCGGTATTGGGGTGGCATGTGCCAGCGCAACGCCGTTGCCGATCATGCCGGCCAGCAGGGCCGCGCCTACCGCGGCCGCCATCGTGCCTCTGCGAATGGTCACTGTTATTTCCCTTTCATTCGATTCTCCGTCGATCTGGCGATGCATTGACCGTGCACGACTGCGGCTGAGCTGCCACTGAACGCGCCTGAGAAATGCGACAGGTAGCACCGCACGGGCATACCTGGTGAGGTTTAGCAGCGGCCGAGCCTCGCACGCTGTGTTGTGGCGGACTGGTCAGTGGCAGCTATGTCGCTGCCGGCACCACAGCCCATCCCGGGTCATGCACAGAGAGCACCGAAGGTGCAGTCCCGCGATCGCAGCGCGACGCTTTGTGCCAATCGCGCGGCCGGGCCGGTTGTCAGTTCATGTTCCAGGGTTCGCCGTAGGTGGTGACCGAGTCGCCTGTCTTGGAGATCAGGCGTGCGAACGGGCGCAGCAGCACCCCTCCGGCGGCGCCAGTGACAGTGCCGTGCGCGTTGGACACCGCCACTGAGCGATGCGGACCGGACACGTCCACCGAGAACGTCGCCACTTCCTGGACGCCGGGGCCGTTACCCAGGTCAGCGGAAATCGACACTCCCGGAAGCAAGTTCGGGGTGATGATGCCGCCACAGCACGCGCCGCGCAGCGTCCCGGGACCGACATTGTCGAGCAGGATGTTCGGCGTGGTGTAGCTGAAGTTGATTCCCACGCCCAGTGACCACGGGAACCCGATCTGGTAGCCAAGCTCCAGGGTGCCCGCGAAGTCGTCGCAGCCCGCGCCTTCACACGTGTACGCGGCTTTACCGGAGTGGAACCACTCTCGAGTCAATCTGTTGCGGTCGAGGGGGAGCACCCCGTTGAGGAACGTGTCCCATTGCTGCACAGTCAATGTCCGGTCGTGCCCGTCGACCAGGCTCAGTTCGTTGTCCAGGCCAGCACGAGCGGTACCGGCGCCGGCAACCTGCACAGCCGTGGCGATGCCACAGGCGATAACCGCGCGAAAAAGTGTTCGCACCGGGGTCCTCCTCGATTCTCTGCCGATGACGCCGAGCGCATCGCCGCGGCACGTGATCGTGGCAAATGCTTGCTGAGAGATCGCCAAGACCGCGGTGGCGCCCTACAGTGCACAGGCATGCGCAGCATCGGCTGGATCTCCCCGGCCCGTTGGGGGATCCCAGTGCGGTCGGCGGCGGTGTCCGCAACGGTCGTCCTGGTGGCGTTCATCGTCACTAGCGCGGGCCTGATCACGGTGCTCAACACCACCCTGCTTGCCAGCATCGATGCCGCCGTTACCGACCGGATCACCAATCTGATCTCGGCCCTGCACGATGACTCGCCTGCCGACCTGGACGCCTCGCTGCTGGCCATCGATCAGCGGATTGCGACGGTCCAGGTGATCAACGAGGCCGGCGAGGTGGTGCGCCGATCCGCCGGCGCTCCCACCACGGCGGTCATACCGGTTACCGACGTCGGCTCAGACCGCCGCCACGTTGTGGTCGGTGACGGGACCGATGACGGCTTTCGGATCAGCGGCCAGCACATCCTTACGCCCCAAGGCGGCTACACGATCTTGGTCGCCGGTAGCAGCGAATCCGCCGAATCGACGCTGAAAACTGTTGCGCTGCTTCTCGGTGCAGCTGCACCAATTATCATCGCAGCTGCGGCTGCCGCCACCTATCGGCTGGTGAAACGGTCCCTGCGTTCGGTGGAGGCGATCCGGGTCCGCGTCTCCGACATCTCCACCACCGACCTGTCAGAGCGGGTGCCGGTGCCCGAACACCGGGACGAAATTTCGGAGTTGGCCCACACGATGAACGCGATGCTCGCCCGCATCGAATCCGGGCACACGGCGCAGCGCCAATTCGTCGGCGATGCCTCCCACGAGCTGAGAAGTCCACTGGCGGCGATTATCTCGGCGTTGGAAGTGGGCCAGGCCCATCCGGAGCTGCTGAATACGGAATTGACCGCCGGCACGCTGATTCCCGAGGCCTACCGCATGCAGGCCCTGGTCGAAGACCTGTTGCTGCTGGCCCGGGCCGATGAGCGCGCGCTACTGCCGCGCGTCGAGGACATCGACCTCGACGATCTCGCCGAGCGCGAGGCGACCCGGCTCCGACGTGCAAGCACCCACACCGTCTACACCGATTTGCAGCCCGCCCGAGTAACCGGAGACCCCGGCACCCTGACGCGGGTGTTGCGCAACCTGCTGGACAATGCCAACCGCCACGCTCACTCACAGATCGACATCTCGGTGCACCATCGCGACAGCTGCATCGAGATGACCGTCAGCGACGACGGTCCCGGTATCCCGCCGGCCAAGCGGACAGCGGTATTCGACCGTTTCGTGCGGCTAGATTCCTCGCGATCGCGCGGCGGCGGCGGCACCGGCCTCGGCCTGTCAATCGTCGCCGAGATCGTGGCCGCCCACGGCGGCCACGTCTCCATCAGTGAACGCCCTGGTGGCGGCACCGCAGTGCGCGTCAGCCTGCCGTCACGGCAATAGTCGGTAGCCAACGCCGCGGATCGTCTCAATCGTGTTGGTGCCAAACGGCGAATCGATCTTGCGGCGCAGGTAGCCGACGTACACCTCAACCACGTTGTCCTGCCCCTCGTAGTGCACATCCCATACCCCGCGCAGCATGTCCGCCTTTGTCACGACCGTGTCTTTATGCCGCATCAGAAACTCCAGCACACCGAACTCCCTCGGCGTCAACACGATTGGCGTGCCGGCGCGGGTCACCGTGCGACGCGACGGGTCAAGCGACAACGTCCCGGCGGTGAGCACCACCGGTCGTTCCGGCGCGCCCCGGCGTATCAATGCACGCAGGCGGGCCACCAACACCCGATAAGGGAACGGCTTGGTCAGATAGTCGTCGGCACCGAGATCGAAGGCATCGGTCTGATCGTATTCACCATCCTTGGCCGTCAGCATCAGCACCGGCGTCCATACACCCTGTCTCCGCATCTGCCGCAGCACCTCGTAGCCACTCAGTCTTGGCAGCATGATGTCGAGGACCACTACGTCGTAGCCGTTTGTGACGGCCTCATGCAGCCCCTCGATGCCGTCTTCGGCGGTCGCCACCACAAACCCGTCAGCTTTGAGCCCAGCGGACAGCGTCGTAGATAGGGCCGGTTCGTCTTCGACGAGAAGAACCTTCACCTGATTTGCCACCGCATACCGGTTACCTGCACAGCGCCGACGCCGCGCTCGTCAACCTCCATGTCCTCCTTGCAAATCGACCATTCGGCAGTTCTGCCGTGGCGCGCATTCGAGTGCGACGATGGCACAGGGCTTACGTCAGTGGCGGGTCCTGCGTTCATTCGACGTCCGCAACCAATATGGGTGGGCAGACTTCAGCGGCCGGAAATCGCTGATGTAGCCGCGCGATCAGGAACTGTGCGTGGTGGACATCGCGGCGTAGCTGCGCGATATAGAGCCGGATCGCCCTTGCGTATTCGGGCGGCCCGGGGCAGGCGTCTAGCTCAGCTTGGGCGAGCCTCGGCGCCATCGCAGCCAACTGATCCTGAAGCGCCGCGATCAATGCAGTGGCTTGGGCGGTATTCGGATCGGTCATGCCCCCGATCGTGACACGCGTTGACCGATGTCCGCACCAAATGTGGCCCGGCCACATGCGAACCGGTCTCAGCGTCCTCTCAGCGTAAGACGCGCGTGTGTGCGGACTCGTCAGTGTTTCTCAGCGTCGGTTCAGCGTGCGATATCTACAGTCGGCGGCCATGACCCCTGCCACCCGCCCGCAAACCCGCACCTGGCAGGTGACTGCGAGCAAAGTGCCCGAAGTCACCGTCTGGTTTTGGCTGATCAAGATCCTGTGCACGACCGTCGGGGAGAGTTTCGCCGATTGGATCAACGTGGGTCTGGGTGTCGGCCTTGAGCTGACCGCGGTGATCTTCACCGTCGTGCTGGGTGCGGTCTTGGCCGTCCAGCTGCGGCTGTCGCGCTATGTACCGACGGTGTATTGGCTCACGGTCGTGGTGGTCAGCGTGGCCGGCACTCTCTACACCGACATCCTCACGGACACGCTCGCGGTTCCGCTGTCAGTGAGTACAGCGGTCTTCACGGTCGCGCTGGTGGTGGTGTTCTGCGTCTGGTACGCCCGGGAGCGCACCCTGTCGATCCACAGCATCACCACCCGGCCGCGTGAAGTGTTCTACTGGCTCGCCGTTCTGGTCACCTTCGCCCTGGGCACCGCGGCCGGTGACTGGACCCTGGCGCTGACCGGGTGGCCCCCCGGAATATCGGTCCTGCTGCCGCTGACCCTGATCGCCGCGGTTGCCATCGGCTGGCGCTTCGGGGTGAATTCAGTGCTGTCGTTCTGGCTGGCGTATATCTTGACCCGCCCGCTTGGCGCCAATCTCGGCGACTTTCTCGCCGCGCCGCAGACCGACCACGGATTGGGGTTGAGCTACGGGCTGACCAGCGTGATCTTCCTGGTCGCTATCGCCGCCGCGGTCATCTACCTCACCGTCACCCGCGTCGATGTCATCGAGGCACGGCAAGAGACGGCGCAACAATCAACATCGCCCAGTCCGGTACGACGGGTGTCGGTTGTCAGCACGGTTGGCTACTACGCCGTCGTTGTCCTGGCTGCCGGCGCGCTGCTGCAGTGGGCATCGATGCAGCCGCACTCCACGAAAAGCGGCAGCGAGGAAGAGCCTGGACCGACCGCAGCTGCTGCGCCCCTCACACCGGGCAAGGTCAGCGCATTTCCGGCTGCCGATGTCGCGAACTTCCGCACGATCACGCAGGACACCCTGGTGAAGGTGACCGCGGGAGACCAATCCGGTGCTCGGGCCCGAATCACCGACCTGGAAACCGCATGGGATCACGCTCAAGACCGGCTACAGGCGATCGACCCCGACACCTGGTCGGTTCTGGACCATCAGATCGACGCCGTACTCAAATCGATCAGGTCCGCCAATCCCATAACCGACGATGAAAAGCGCACCCTGACAACGCTGTTGGATAGTCTGCGCTGAACGCCCGCCGCAGGCGGCGCGACGGTGAGACACGAGCAGGCGCTCGGTGCCGGGGCCTGCAGCAGCGAGCCTCGCTCGAGGGCTCCAGCCGAGCGTTACCTTCGGGTATCACCGACGTGACAACAACACCCGATAAAGGCCACGATGGACCCCGATACCCGAATCTTCTACTACATCAACGATTTCGCGCGTGACACGCCGTGGCTACACCAGGTCGCGGCCGCATATGCCAACGGTGGCATCGCGCTGTTCGCTGCCCTTCTGCTGGCCGGATGGTGGATCGCCCGGCGACGCAACAACTCCGCCGCGATGGCCGCGGCATTATGGGCGCCGCTCGGAGTACTGCTCGCCGTGGCCATCAACCAACCCATCGCAAACACCATCAACTCGACCCGCCCCTGTAACGCGTTGCCCCACATCGTGGTCCTGCACTGCAACACCGACGGTGGATTCCCCAGCGACCACGCGATGATGGCCGGAGCGGTGACTGCTGGAGTGTGGCTGGTCAGCCGGCGCCTCGGCATCGTCACCGCCATCGCGGCAGTAGTGATGGCGTTCGCCCGGGTTTACGTCGGTGCTCACTATCCGCAGGACGTGCTGGCCGGCCTTGCACTGGGCGCGGCCGTCAGCTTCGCCGGCTACGCGGCAGTGCGACCGCTACTGCGGTGGGTAGTCGATCGAGTCGCACACTCGCCGTTATGTGTGCTGACCTGCACATCCGCCACAGAGCCGCCACGATTCGCTTCCTAAAATTGGCCTGCGACAATACTTCTCGGCGATCACCGCCGTGGTATCAACGCGTGGAACGCGATTCCTGTCGCAGGCGTGGCCGCCGGAGCAGCCGGCCGCTGGGTACTGAACATGGACGCGGTTACTGCGAAGTGAAGCGACCGAGGAAACCACTCCTATTCCAGCGCCAGCGCGCGACCCCAGCCCTGTTCTCAGCGTCTCCACAGCGCCGCGCATGCAGGATCGGGGAATCGTATGACGCGATCGTCAGCGGAAGGGGCGATGACGGCCATGGATCTCCGCAAGGCGAGACGGCTGGGCGCACTGGCCGCCGTGCTGGTGCTCGCGGGCTGTGGCCATGGCCACACGAATCCGGCCACGGTCCGATCCTCGACCGCAAGGGCGACTGCATCCGAGACCAACCCCGCCGGCGACATCCCCGATAGCCAGGTGTACGTCCCGTTCACCTTGCCTGATGGGTCATTCACGGTGTCGGTGCCAGAGGGCTGGTCACGCAGCACCGACGGTAACGCCACGGTGTTCACCGACAAAACCAACACCGTGCGGCTCGAATCTCTCGCGCAGCCAACCGCGCCCACGGTGCAATCGGTGAAGACCCAGGTGGTGCCCGCGATCGCGGCCGCCACCCCGGGTTATCAGCCCGGTTCGGTCAGCATGGTGCAACGTGATGCCGGGCCGGCGGTACTGGCCACCTATCAAGCAACCAGCCCGCCCAACGGGGTCATCGACAAATTGATCACCGACGCAGTGCAGCGCTACGAGTTTTGGCACGCCGGGCGCACCGCCATCATCACCGTATCCGGGCCAGTCGGCGCCGACAATGTCGACCCGTGGAGCACCATCACCAACTCGGTAGTGTGGCAATGACCATCACGCCGCCAGTGGTGAACGCCCATGAGCTGTACCGATTTTTTCGCAGCGAGGACGAAGAAACGCAGGCGCTGCGCGGAGTGTCCTTGACGGTGCACCGCGGCGAATTCGTCACCGTCACCGGCCCCTCCGGGTCAGGCAAATCCACACTTCTTTCCTGCCTGGCGGGGACCGACGACCCTGACGGCGGCAGTGTGCAGATCGGCGGGAAGCGGATCAGCCACCGGCCGGAACGTATCCGATGCGCCATCCGCGCGGCCCACATCGGGCTGCTGTTTCAAACGGCGAACCTGTTCGAACACCTCACGGTTGCCCAAAACGTGGCGCTGGTCAGCGCACTGGTGAAAAACCGGCACCGCACTGCGATCGCCGAGTCGCTGGCCCGACTGGGAATCGACCACCGTGCGAGCGCCTATCCGCGCCAACTGTCTGGTGGCGAGCTGGCTCGCGCTGCGATCGCCGTCGCGCTGGCCAACGATCCGGCGGTGCTGCTGGCCGACGAGCCGACCGGTGAGCTCGACAGCACCACCGAAGAGGTGGTGCTCGACTTGCTGCGGCAGGCGGTCGACCGTGGTGCTGCGGTGGTGGTCGCCAGCCACAGCACAGCCGTCGTAAACACCGCCGACCGGGTGATTCGCCTGCACGACGGGCGGGCGCTCGAGTGACCGCCGCGGATCACCTCGACGCCGCGACAAGGGCTGACGTCGCGCAGTGCACGGGTGTGGACCGGGTCTTCGGCAGCGGTGCGGCGGCGGTTACTGCGGTGCGCGAGGTCACCTGCCGCGTCCCACCGGCGGCGCGTATCGCGCTCACTGGTCGTTCGGGATCGGGCAAGTCGACGTTGCTGCACCTGATCGCCGGCCTGGACACCCCGAGCCGTGGCACGATCAGCTGGCCTGCGCTAGGCGTCGACCGGCGGGGCCGGCCGGCCGGAGTCGGGGTGGTGTTTCAGGGAACAAGCCTGCTCGATGACCTCGATGTCATCGAAAATGTCTCGTTACCAGTGCTTTTCGCGGGAATGGCGGCCGCCGACGCGAACCGGCGAGCACATCTGGCGCTCACCGACGTCGACATTGCCGAGCTGACGCACCGACTGCCCGAGGATCTCTCTAGTGGTCAGGCTCAGCGCGTCGCGATCGCCCGGGTCCTGGCGGCGCGGCCCACGTTGATCCTGGCCGACGAGCCGACCGGGCGCCTGGACCGCCACACCGGTGAGCGCGTGATCACCGCGCTGCTGGCCGCCGCCGATACCGCCGGCGCCGCAGTCCTCATCGCCACCCACGACGACGCCGTCGCGGCGCGCTTGCCCACTCACTGGAGCATGCGCGACGGCCGGTTGGACTGCACCTCATGATCGGCCTGTGGACGTGGGGACTGCTGCGCCGCCGCGCCGGCAGATTGATATTCACCGCCGTCGGCGTGGCCGCCGCGGTCGCGCTGCTGGCCAGCCTGGGCTCTTTTGTCGCCTCGGCGCAGGCCACCATGACCCAGCGCGCGGCGGCGCGCAGCGTCGTCGACTGGCAGGTGCAGGTTCAACCCCAGGCCGCCAGCACCGCCGCCACGCTCGACCGCGTGCGCTCGACACCGATCGTTCGCGCCGCCGTGCTGGCCGGCTACGCCCACACCACCGGCCTCACCGCGTCGCCCTCGAGCACGACCCAGACCACCGGGCCCGGCATGGTGCTCGGTGTCCCCCCGGAATACTCCACGTTGTTCCCTGGGGTGATTCGGCCGCTGACGGGCGCCGACAACGGGGTCGTGCTAGCCCAGCAGGCAGCCGCCAACCTTCACGTCAAACCCGGTGACACCGTGCAGATCGGCCGCTCCGGTCTGCCACCCGCCCACGTCGTCGTCGACGGAGTCGTCGACCTGCCCACCGCCGACCAACTGTTCGCCAACATCGGTGCCCCACCAGGCGCCCAACCGGCGGCGCCGCCCGACAACGTCGTGCTCCTCGGCGCTGCCCTGTGGCACCAGATTTTCGACCCGCTCGCCGGTGCGCGGCCGGATCTGGTGTCCACCCAGATCCACGCTGCCCTACACCATGACCTGCCGCCCGATCCGGGTGACGCCTACCTGCAGGTGACCGGCGCGGCGCACAACCTAGAAGCCCGCAGCGCCGGAGGCGCCGTGGTCGGTGACAACTTGGGCGCCACGCTGGCCGCGGCGCGCAGCGATGCCGCCTACGCGCAGATCCTGTTTCTGTTCCTCGGCGTTCCGGCGGTCGTGCTCGCCGGGTTGCTCACCGCGACGGCGGTGGCCGCCGGGGCCCCGCGACGGCGCGGCGAGCAGGCGCTCTTGCGCGCCCGCGGCGCGGCCGCGCCGCAACTGCTGCGCCTGGCCGCCGCTGAAGCCGCGGTCATCGGGCTCGGCGGCGCAGCTGCCGGGGTGGGCGCCGCAGTCGCCGTGGGGCACACCACCTTCGGCGCTGCGGGCCTGTGGTGGTGGACCGTCGGGGCGGTGCTGGCCGGCTTGTTCATCGCCGGTCTGGCCGTGGTCGCACCGGCCTGGCGCGACCTACGGCGCCATGCGCCGGCCGACCACACCACCTCCGCGCCCGCCCGGCTACCGGCGTGGGCGCGCTGGGGTCTGGACATTGCGGCTCTGGGGGCGTGCGTAGCGCTGTTCTTGGACCTGCGGCGTGGGGGCTACCAGCTGGTGCTGGCCCCCGAGGGAACACCGACCATCTCGGTGTCCTACTGGGCATTCGCCGCGCCCGCACTGCTGTGGGTCGGGGCCGCCCTGCTGACATGGCGCCTGGCCGACCTGCTGATGGGCCGTGGCAGGCCGCTGGTCGGCGTGGCGCTGCGGCCCATGGCTGGCCAGCTCGCACCGATCATCGCCAACACCGTCACGCGCCGGCGCCGCACTCTGGCTGTGGCGACGGTGCTGCTCGCCCTGGCCGCCGCGTTCGCCGCCTCGACCGCCATTTTCAACGCCACCTACCGCACTCAGGCCTTGGTGGATGCGCTGCTGACCAACGGCGCCGACGTGACGGTGACCGAACCTCCGGCGTCGTCGGTGCCGCCGCAGGCCGCGTCAACACTTCGCGCCATCCCCGGTGTACGCGCGGTCGAGCCGATCCAACACCGGTTCGCTTACATCGGTGCCGACCTTCAGGACCTCTACGGAGTCAATCCCAACACGATCGGCGCCGTTACGGCTTTGCAGGACAGCTACTTTCAGGGTGGTAGCGCTAAACAGCTGCTGGCTGAGCTGGCCGCGCAGCCCGATTCGATTCTGGTCAGCGCCGAAACCGTGAAGGACTATCAACTACATCCCGGCGACACGCTCAATCTGCGCCTCACCGACACCCGAAGCCATCAACCGGTCACGGTGCCGTTCCGCTACATCGGCGTGGTGGCCGAATTCCCCACGGCCCCAAAAGACAGCTTCTTCGTTGCCAACAGCAGCTACGTGGCCGCGCACACCGCAAGCAACGCCGTGGGCGCCTTTTTGATCGACACCGGCGGCCGCGGCAGCGTTGCCGTCGCCGCTAAGGTGCGCGCGCTGGTCGGAACCAGTGCCATTGTGACCGACATCGCGACTGTGCGCGGCACCGTCGGGTCCAGCTTGACCGCGGTCGACCTGGCCGGGTTGACCCGCGTCGAACTCGGCTTCGGGCTGCTGCTGGCCGTCGCGGCGGCGGCCCTGGTCCTCATGCTGAGGCTGACCGAACGGCGGCGGAATTTCGCGATCGCCACCGCCCTCGGCGCCCACCGACGCCAGCTTCGCGCGTTCGTCGCTGCCGATGCCACGCTGCTCGCCGTGATCGGGC
Source organism: Mycobacterium sp. FW102-FHT13B02 (assembly GCF_058790275.1). Taxonomy (NCBI): domain Bacteria; kingdom Bacillati; phylum Actinomycetota; class Actinomycetes; order Mycobacteriales; family Mycobacteriaceae; genus Mycobacterium; species Mycobacterium sp. FW102-FHT13B02. Next base: position 13,274 of record NZ_JBYTCM010000038.1, on the reverse strand, counting down.
TGGCCGGCGGGACGGCCCTGGGGTGGGCGGTCGCCGAGATGCTGGTCGCGCTGCTTAATGGTGTCTTCGACCCGCCACCGCACAACCTCACTGTGCCGTGGACGTACCTGGGCACACTTGGGGCGGCAATCATCGCCTCGATCGCTGCTTCGGTGGAGATCATCACCAGACTCGCGCGACGCACACCCCTGGCAACGCTTCGCGAGCTGTGAGCGTCGCGACAGCGTGGCCGTGATCGTCCTTTCCGGGAGTTTAGGCCGCAGTCAGCTACCGCGGTCAGACCGGACTCTCAGCGCCCTCTCAGCGCCGGTCGGTAACACTGCAGTCGGCCTATTTCACCCAACAACATGCGCCCTCCGCATGACGCGAAACGTCCTGTCCACCCGTGTTTCTCGACACCATTTCGCTGCCCGGGCCGGTGTCGACCACTGTGTCCATCCGTTCCCGTTCGCAAAGGTAGCCCCTTGAGCACCCCCACCAGCAGACCGAGTTCTTCCTCCGCACTGACCCGCATCGGCGCGCTGCGGGTCCCCGAGATCACCGCGGTGTTCTGGATCGTCAAGGGATTGTCCACCGCCATGGGCGAATCCACCTCCGACTTCCTGGTGAACAGCATCGACCCGCGGATCGCGGTCGTGCTGGGTTTCCTCGCCTTCGTCGCGGCCCTGACCGTGCAGCTGCGCCTCGGCCGCTACAACGCCTGGGCGTATTGGGGCGCGGTGGTCATGGTCGGCGTCTTCGGCACCATGGCCGCCGACGTGATGCATGTCGTCCTCGGCATCCCCTATCCGATCTCCACTGGTTTCTACGCCCTAGTCCTCGCGGCGGTCTTCCTCGCTTGGTACCGCACCGAACACACTCTGTCGTTCCATGCGGTCGACACCAACCGCCGAGAGCTGTTCTACTGGGCCGCGGTCATGGCGACCTTCGCCATGGGCACCGCCCTGGGCGACCTCACTGCCTACACACTGCATCTGGGTTACGCCGCCTCTGCGGCGGTCTTCGCCCTGCTTATCCTGATACCCGCCGCAGGCTACCGCTGGCTGGGCTGGAATCCGATCGTGTGCTTCTGGACCGCCTATGTCGTCACCCGTCCGCTGGGCGCCTCCATCGCCGACTGGCTCGCCAAACCCACCGGCACCAGCGGCTTCGGCCTGGGCGACGCGCCGGTGGTCGCGGTCCTCGGCCTGCTCATCCTCGCGTCGGTTACGTACTTAGCGATCACCAAATCCGATGTGCAGCAAGCCGTCCACTCCGATGGGCCGCACCGCGAGGACTCCCGTGCTGCGGCGGGGACCAGACCGCTCAGCGATCCGATGATCGGTTCTTCACCCGATCTCGGCAACGCGCTGGAGACAACCAGCGGGGTCCCGAATCAGTCGTTAGCCAGAGAGGCTAACAGTCGTTAGAATCTGCTTGGACGGCGTGGGGCTGGCGACAAGGAGGCTGGATGAGCGGTTCAGCTCTGTTCATTACAGTGTTCCTCGCTTGCCTGGTGGAAGCAGTGGAGGCTTTAACCATTGTGCTGGCCGCCGGTACCGCACGTGACTGGCGCTCGGCGCTGATGGGTGTGGTTGCGGCGGCAACGGTCCTGGCCGTTGTCGTAGCCGTGCTCGGGCCAGCGGTGTCAGCAGTACCGTTAAGCGCATTGCGCATTCTTGTCGGTGCGTTACTGCTGATCTTCGGTCTGCAGTGGCTCCGCAAAGCGATCCTGCGGGCCAGCGGAAACAAGGCCAAGCATGACGAAGCGGTGGCGTTTCTGAACACGCTGTCGATTGCACGGCCGGCGAAAACCATTAGCCGCGCCGGCGTTCCTGATTGGTATGGCTTCACCCTGTCGTTCAAAGGTGTGACGCTCGAGGGCCTTGAGGTTGCCTTCATTGTGGTGACGTTCGGCGGGAACCAACACAACATTCCGCTGGCGGTCCTCGCCGCCAGCGCAGCAGCGGCGATCGTACTTGTCGCTGGAATCGCCCTTCGCGCACCGTTGGCGGGGGTACCAGAGAACGGGATGAAGTTTGTTGTCGGCGTCATGTTGACCGCGTTCGGACTGTTCTGGAGCGCCGAAGGGGCGGGCGCACACTGGCCGGGCGGTGACATCGCGCTGTTGTTTCTCATCCCTGGAATCGCCGTCTACGCCCTCACTCTCGTCGCGGTGTTCCGCGTCCGCTCCGGCGCGCCGGTGGGCCTGCTGTGATCACACGCCTGCGCGCGTTCGCCGCATTCTGGTACGACTTCATCGTTGGTGACGACTGGCGAGTGGCCGTGGGAGTGTTTGTCGCGCTGGCGATCACAAGAGAAGTAGCGCTGGGTCACACGCTGCCAGCGTGGTGGATCACCATGGTGGCAGTCGCCGTTGTGCTGCCCGTTAGTGTCTATCGAGCGACCCGTCGGCGCCCCGATCGCCACCGTGAAACCACCGCTGGCGAAGGTTGATCCGTGCCGACCGACGGCGACGCGAACCGACCTAGTGGAGCACCTCCGACAAGCCCTGACCAGCAGACCTGGCTGCTATTGGTGTACCGGGTCCCAACCGAGCCGACACGGCTGCGCGCCACCGTCTGGCGTCGGCTCAAATCGATGGGGGCGGTGTACCTGCAGAATTCGGCTGCAGTCCTGCCCGCCCACGATGCGGCCGAACGCGCCTTGCGCAAACTGCACCACGAGATACTGGGGATGAACGGCACAGCGGTGCTGCTGTCCTGCGCTGCGCTTGCCGGCGAACACGGCGTTGTTTCATTGTTCCAGGCCGCCCGCGACAGCGAATACGAAGAGATCCTGGACAAATGTGCGGACTTCCACACGGGCCTCGAGAAGGAGTACGCAGCCAGCCACTTCACCTACGGCGAGTTGGAAGAAAACGAAGTCGAGCTAGGCAAGCTGCGCAGCTGGTTCGGCCAAGTCAAAGCGCGTGATGCGTTCGGGGCGCCCACGCAAGCGCTCGCTGCAGAGGCACTAGACAATTGCGAAGTCGCACTGGAGCTTTACGCCGCACGGGTGTACAGCGAGCAGGACGAGGACCGCTGACTGGCGATGCACGACGCGGCGTTGATTTGTTCACGCAGCCGCCATGGGAGGACACCTGTGCCCCCTAAAGTCGCTGACAAGCATCGAAACACATTCTTTCGCAACATATTATCGCCGAGGTGGGAGGACAGGTTGCCGGATGCGTCCATCATTCGGAGGCTTGACTGTGCTGTGGCCATACCTGGCCACAGTTGCCGCGTCGATCATCGCCTCGATCGCCGCCTCGGTAGAGACCATCAGCACACCTGCGCAACGTGCGGCCCCGGCAACGCTGCGGGAGCTCTGAAGCCCCAATTGAAGTCGTCGACCGCGAACCCCTATTCCATGTCGCGTCGATCGACAAGACTCGCAGCGGGCATGCCGAAACCCCGGGGGCGTACGGTCCCGCGCCTGAACATCACTCGGTCAAGCGAGCCCTCTCAGACTATCAGCAGTTGGTGTGCCTTACCTTAGTTAAGTGGTCCTGTCTGATGCCGTGCCGAATCTGCTGATCGGGCTGCGGGAGGGGCTGGAAGCTGGCCTCGTGGTCAGCATCTTGCTCGCCGCCGTGCGCAAGTCCCCTGCCGCGGCGGAGGTGCCGCGGCCGACCGCCCCGGTCTGGCTGGGTGTGCTGGGCGCCATCACGGTGTCGGCGAGTGTCGCTGCGGTGCTGAGCTCAACCACGAGCTCCTTCGGCGCGCGCGGCCAGGACATCCTCGGCGGACTGCTCAGCGTGGTCGCGGTGGCACTGGTCAGCGCGATGATCTTCTGGATGTCGCGCACCGCGACCAATCTCTCGGGCGAGCTGAGCGGCAAGGTCCGTGAAGCGCTGATGCTGGGTGCCGGTGCACTCGCGCTGACGGCGTTTCTTGCCGTCGCCCGCGAAGGCCTGGAAACTACGCTGTTCTTGTGGACCGCCGCCCGCGCGGCGGGCGAATCCGTCGGCCCGATCATCGGCGGGGCACTCGGCCTGGCGATCGCGGTCCTGTTGTGCTGGGGGCTGTACCGGCGGTCGGTGCGGATGAACCTGAAAGTGTTCTTCACCCGAACCGCCGTGCTGCTGATCGTCGTGGCCGCGGGCATCCTTGCCTACGGTATCGGTGATCTGCAGACCGCGGGCTGGCTACCGGGCCGGTCGTGGTACGCGTTCGATTTCAGCGGACACGGGTGGGCCGACTCGTGGTGGGTGGCCATCATCACCGGCATCACCCAGCTCACGCCGCGCATGACCGTGCTGCAGGTGCTGGGGTGGGCAGGGTATCTGGCCATCGTCATCCCCGCATTCCTACGGTCGTCGCGGCACACCCCGGTCCGCTCCACCGAGACTAGCGCCGAAAACCCATCACTGCCTTCGAGTTTCAGTCGGCTGATCGCGCATCGCCCACTGGTCATAGCGGTGGCGGTGGTGCTGGCGCCGGTCGCGGCGGCGGCTGCCGTGATCGCGGTGTTGCCGCGATCGCCTCGATTCGAGGCCACCCAGGTGACCGTCACCGCCTCGACCTGCGCCGCGGACTGGTCCTCGGCGCGGCCAGGAGCCCAGACGTTCACCGTGATCAACAAGTCCGGTAAGACCGGCGAGATCACCCTCGTCGATGCCGCCAACGGAGTGGTCGGCGAAATCGAGACCCTGGGCCCGACCACCAGCGCGCCGCTGGCGGCCACCCTGGGGGCGGGCAGCTACAAGTTCACCTGCCTGCTGGCCGGTCAGGCCCCGACCACATCGCCAGCCAGACAGATCACGGGGCCACCGGTTGCCGACACCACGGCAGCGGTCCTGCGGGTGACCGAGACCGATCTGAAGCCCGCGATGCAAGCCTACAAAACCTACGTCGCGGGACTGTTGGTGACGCTGGCTGACCAGGTGCACCAGATCCAGGCGGATCTGGGCAGCGCGAATCTTGCTGCCGCCAGATCGGATTGGACTCCGGCGATGCTGACCTGGACCCGGGTCGGCGCCGCGTACGGAAGCTTCAGCGACTACGGCGACGCGATCGCCGGACTCCCGCACGGCCTGCCCGGCGGGGTGAATGACCCCGGTTTCACCGGGCTTCGCCGCCTGGAATACGGCCTATGGCATGGTCAACCCGACACGCAGCTGATCGCGGTCGCCGACAGGCTGGCTGGTGACATCGCGCAACTGCGCGCCCGTCTCGCCGATGCGTTGCCGGCCCCGGTCGACCAGACCAAGCGCCCCCACGAGATCCTCGAGGACATGCTGCGATTCCAGCTGATGGGTGACACCGACCAAGGCGCGGGAACGGAGTACGCCGAAACCTCTGCCGCCGTCGAGGCCACCCGAGCCTCCCTGGGCCAGTTCGCCCCGCTGATCGCAGCGCGCGCACCAAAACTGTTGCCCCAAACCAACTCTGAACTCGACGCGCTCGACGCAGCGCTGCGCGCGACACAGCTGAATGGGCATTGGGTTTCGTTGGCGCAGGTCGCGCCGAACCAGCGGCGCGCCGTCAACGCCGCACTCGGACAGGCGCTGGAGACCCTCGCCGCGGTGCCCCTGCTTCTCGAACTTCCACCCAGCCGTTAGGAGCCCGCAGACATGGACGTCAGCCGTAGACACTTCCTGCGCGGCGCCGCCGCCGGCGCCGCCGGGACCGCGATCACCGGTGCCGTACTGGTCGAGGGCAAGGCCGTCGACGCCAATGCCGCCACCGTGGCCGCCCCGCCGCAGCAGTACCCATTCCACGGCGCACATCAGGCGGGCATCCTGACCCCGGCCCCCGCGCAGAAACAGAATTTCGCCTGCCACGTCGCCCTCGATGTCACCGCCCCCGGCAAGGGCGCACTGGCCCAGGTGCTCACCACTCTGACCCAGCGCGCGCGTTTTCTGACCGCTGGCGGCGCTCCGCCCCAACTGGGCATCGGAGCCCCTCCCGCCGACAGCGGAGTCGTGGGCCCACTCGTGACGGCCGACGGTCTGACGATCACCGTCGGCGTGGGTGCGAGCCTGTTCGACGACCGCTTCGGTCTGGCCGATCGCAAACCCGCCAAACTCAAGCCAATGACGGTGTTCCGTAACGACTTTCCGGATCCGGCGTGGACGCATGGGGATGTGGTCGTGCAGCTGTGCGCGCACAATCCCGACACGGTGCATCACGCATTGCGCGACATCATGCGCGCCGTGCGAGGTTCGATGCAGTTGCGCTGGCGCATCGACGGATACAACTCACCGCCACGCCCGTCCGGTACCGGCCGCAACCTGTTGGGATTCAAGGACGGCACCGCCAACCCCGTCTCAGCCGATGCCGAAAACCTGGTGTGGGTCACCGATCCAGACGAACCCGCCTGGACCCACGGCGGCACCTACCTGGTCATCCGGCTCATCCGCATGCTCGTCGAGTTCTGGGACCGGGTATCGATCAACGAACAAGAACGGATGTTCGGCCGGCGCCGCGACAGCGGCGCCCCCCTGGATGGCAACAACGAATTCGACATACCCAACTACCCGGCCGACGCCGAGGGCAAGACCATCCCGCTGGACGCCCACATCCGGCTGGCCAACCCGCGTACCTCACAGACCGACAACCAGCGCCTGCTGCGCCGGTCCTACAACTACGACCTCGGCGTCGACACCAACGGCAACCTGCAATCAGGCCACGTCTTCGTGTGCTTCCAACAAGACATCGACCGCCAATTCGAAACCATTCAACGCCGGCTCACCGACGAACCCCTCGTCGACTACGTCCAGCCCTTCGGCGGCGGCTACTTCTTCGCCCTGCCCGGACTGACCGACGAAAACGACTGGTACGGCAAGACGCTACTGGCCTGAACAAATCGGCAAACCCAACGCCACCCGCCACGTAGGTCAGCACACCCACGTCCGTGGCGATTGACCCGACCAACCACGGCTCGCCGGTAGCTGCTCGCTTGACCATGCTCACCACACGTGTCGGAAGAATGCGCCGCAGGGAACCCTCGATGCCGGCGACCAAACGTCGTGGTACCGCCGTTGGGCCCGCGTCGAAACTGCTGGCGCAATTGGGGATCCACGTCTCAGGGTCCTTTCAGGGTGTCAGCTGTAAGTGTGGACTAGTGGGCGGCTTTGGTGTTCTTTGCGCCAAAGCCGTTGAGATGCCTGATGATCAGCGTCGATCTTGGCATGTTGCGCTCGATGTGGCCCGTTGTTGGTTCGACGTCGACGGAAGCGGCGGACATCCAAACCGGTAAAACGGAAAGGCGAGAACCGATGAGCGAGAGTGCGAAGCAGGCACTGACTAAAGTGCCGGCTGTCACCTTGGGCTTTTGGGCCATCAAAGTAATGGCGACGACATTGGGTGAGACCGGTGGCGACACCGTGACGATGACGCTGAATTGGGGCTACCTAGCTGGTGCGGCGCTGTTCGGCGGATTGCTTGTGGTGTTGGTCGTCGCGCAGATCGTTGCCGAGCGCTTTCATGCCAGCCTGTACTGGGCCACGATCGTTGCCTCGACGACGTTTGGCACGGCATTGGCTGATTTTGCCGACCGATCACTCGGCATCGGATACACGGGTGGGTCGTTGCTGTTATTGGTGTTTCTTGTGGCCACTCTTGGTCTCTGGCGCTGGTCACAGGGCAGCGTCTCAGTGAACACCGTGGTGACACCGAAGGCAGAGGCGTATTACTGGGCCACTATCACCCTCTCGCAGACCTTGGGTACCGCCCTAGGTGATTGGCTCGCTGATACGGGCGGGTTGGGTTATGACGGCGGTGCGTTGGTTTTTGGCGCGGCTCTGGCGATCGTTGCGGGGCTGTACTACTGGACCAGCATGTCGCGCGTGGCGCTGTTCTGGTTGGCCTTCATACTGACCCGACCGCTGGGTGCCACGGTGGGCGATTTCCTCGATAAGCCGGTGGCCGAAGGGGGATTGGACTTGAGTCGCCCAGTGGCGTCAGCTGTGCTGGCAGCCATCATCATCGTGCTGCTTATCGTGCTACCGCAGCGCCCGGGACAGCACCCCGGCCACGACGATCCGAGTCCGCCCCCCGATGACGCCACTTCGACCGTAGGCCGGCGATCGGCAGCCAGTTGATGTGCGTCAGCAAGGCCAATCTGCGACGATCCGGAGGCTATCCGTGGTGCCCACCATCCCGGTGGGCAACGACCCCAGTAATCGGTCCCGGTACGGTTCAACTGAGCGAGGATTGCTCAGACAAAAAGTGGCCTGCTTGATGTTGCGGTCGGCTCGGCGTTGCTGGGTACGTGCCGTCGGTCGTATTCCTGTGCGCGGATGCCGCCATAGTCGTGTAGTGAGGCGCTGGCCGAGATCGTCGCGGTCATGCCGGCCATCTGGGCGGCCCATTCGCGGACGAGCACGGGTCGGAGGTGGCGGTGGTGCAGGATGCTGCTGCCGCCGCACCGCTTGACCGCGAACCAGCGCGCTTCGCGCTGGGTGCGCTCGCGGCTGGCACTGTTGGGATTGGCTGGCCGGGTCGCGCCGCACTCGCGGGTTTCGGGGAACGTCTTGTCCGGCCGGCTGGACGGCCGATGGCTGTCGAAGATCATCCAGTGTCGGATCGCGTCGGCACGCTTGTTGTCCAGGTCGGGGACGGCTCGACCGAGACGATGGCACGCTTCGGTCAAGAACATGCGCTGCCCGGCGGTATCGCCGGAGGCACGTTGGCGCCAGGCCGGGTCGGTGATCAGTTCGGCGAGGCTGACGGCTTCGGGATAAACCGCGGCGAACAGCAACGAGGTGCTGTAGGAGGTGGTCTCTGTTCCCGGCGGGATCAGCCAACGTGCCCGTTGATCCCAGCGGTGAACGGCCGCGGTGGCGTGGTCTCGTTGTGGCCACTGGGTCCAGAGGTGACCGCAGAACAGGAACCCGGTCAGCACCGCGTCGAACACCGCTGCCGGGCTGTGGTGGGCCAGCAGCCGGTTGTGCCGACGCTGGGCGAACACCATCTGGTCACTAACCCGATCATGCAGGGGTGTGGGCGGTTGCCCGGCGTCGGGTGGGCCGATCCAGTAGCGATGGCGGATGCAGACGTAGTGGTGGTGCGGCAGCAGTAGCAGGACTGGTCCGCCGTCGTGGCGGGCGTCGCAGCGGCCGCAGCCCGGCTGGGATTGGTGGCGCCACGCCGTCCAGTCCGGTGACGGGTCGCGTAGTTCGGGCAGCGCCAGCCCCAGGTGCGCGGCCGGGCGGCCGGTAAGGACCGCGAGCCGCTCGGCCAGCACCACCCGGCCTTGTGCGCGGCCGGAGCGGTCTGCGACCTTGGTGGTGGCGACGTGGTTCCACAGTTCACCCGCTGGTAGGCCGTGCAGTACCGCCAGACGGGTCAGATAGGAACGGACAGTCTCGTGGCGGGCCGGTCCGGCGGGGATCGGTAGGCGTGCCAGCACGGTCAGCCGATCGCCCGGCGTGAACGATCGGTGGCAGCGCTACGTTCGGCTGCGTAATCGACCGGGACAAGATCGAGCAGCGGGCGGGTGATCTGTTCGGTGCCGTCCTCGATGGCCAGGACTGCCGCGCCGCGGACCAGGTGGGACAGGCTGCCGATCATGCCGCCACTGCGCCGGTACAGGTATTCATCCAGCGCGACCAGGGAGCCGGTCTTGTGCCGATGCAGCCTCACCGTGGATTCCATGGTGGCGACCAGCGCTCGCCACTGCTCACGCTGCTCACTGGTGCCGTAAGCGAACGCGCTGGCCCCGATCATCGTGAAGCGGCCGGCGATCTGCCGGCCCCGGACCCCGGCGAACAACCCGGCCGCTTCGACGTCGATGCCGGCGTAAATGAACGTTGCTGGTAGCCGCTCGGCGAAGTACTTCAGCTGGTCGGATACTTCGGCGCCAGGGCGGGTGGTCAGGTTCAGGTTGTGCACCTCGTCGACGAGTACCAGCTCGACACCCGTGTGGGCCGCGGTGTGGCAGACCGCGTCCACGATGTCGGTGATGTTGACCCGGCCGGTGAACGACAGCCCGAGGAAGCGGGCGAACTCCATCGCCAGCATCCGCGCGGTCGATGCTGGCGGCACGGTCACGTACAGCACCGGCAACCGATACACGTCATGCGGGAACCGGCGGCGAATATGCAGTTCGTGGGTTCGGCCCAACTGCGTCAGTGCGGTTGTCTTGCCGGTGCCCGACTCCCCGGACACGATCAGACCCCGCCGAGCGGAAACCTGATTGCGGTTCAACTGCACCAGCAGCCGCGCGGTGGAGATCACCTTCTGGATGGTTGGGGTGTTCGCCAACGGCAAGTCGCCGTGGTAGGCCTGCCGCGCCTCCTTGACCGCTTCTCGCTCAGCTTCGGTGAGCAACTCCAGGGTGGCCGGGTTGTGTCCGTCGGGCGCGACGGGTTGGCGGTTGACGAATCGCTGCCATCCTTCCTTGGTCGTCAGCGGCTCATCGGCCCCGACCGCTGCTGAGGCGTCACTGTCGTTTCGGTTCACCATTTGTCGGCCTCGGCGGCGGCGTCGAACACCCCGAACGGGATCACCGTCGCCAACGCCGGTTCAGCGTCGACAGTCGGCTCGCGTTCTGGCTCCGCACGCTCGGTCAGCGTGCTCACCGGATTGGTAGCGCTGGTCAGGCGGGTGCGGGCAGCGACCCGGTCGGTACGCTTGTCCACCGGCCCGGCCGCTGCGCGGGTCAGCAGATCATCCAGCACCCGGGCGACCTGCGTCTGGTTGGTGTCGTCGCCGCCGCGCTGCGCGGTCAGGACGCGGGCGTGGCGCCAGGTGAACTCCGCGAACGGCGCGGTCACCATCGGCAGATGCGTCCACGGGACGGTCAACCACCCATCCCGGGTGCGCACGAACACCCGTGTCGCGTCGTAGGGGTCGTAGTGGACCTCCCAGAGCCCGCGGCGGGCGGTGACCCCGGAGTGTTGCAACCGCAGCGGCCCGAGTTCAGGGCAGTCGTAGGTGCGGTAGTCGATGATGATTCCGTAGGCGTTGATCTGCCGCGAGGTCACCGGCAGCAACTCCAAATAGTCTTCCCCGGTCAGAGTCAGCGGCAGATACCCGGCCGCGGCAACCAGCGCGGCGTACTTCTCGTTCGGACTAAGCACGCGTCGCGGGGCCAGCGGGTCGCGTAGCGCGTCGTGCGGGCGGGTCTGCCAGCCGGCCAGTAGCCACTCATCGAGCAGGTCCTGCAACTCGGTCAGCGTCCATGCCCCGGACACGTCGGCTCCGCGCCGGGTCGGGTTGGGGCCGGTGTAGGAGGCAACGTGCTGACAGAACAGCGTGTTGATCGACCCGAACGTGGCCTCCACGATCGCTTTATCGGTTGGGGTGCGGGGCCGGGCCTGCTGCACCGAAATCCCAAGCCGCTCACAGGCTCTGGTGAACGTTTCGGAGACGAACACTTTCCCGCCGTCGATGGTGATGGTGTCCGGGACGATCACGGGTTTGGCTGCCGCCAGCTCCATCCGTGCGTCGATGTCCAGCAGCCTGGCGTGTGGCAATACCGACGCCGACATCCGCAACGCCTGGTTCCATCCGGGGCGCATCGGTTCGGGAACCAGCATCCGAGCCAGGAGCAGGGCGGCGTCCACCGCCTTCGTCCCGACCGGTCTCAGCACCGCCGCGCAGATCGTGCGGGTGGCCACGTCCACCACGATCGTCAAGTCAGCCCGTGCCGGTGTGCCATCGTCGAGCAGCACCAGCACGTCGATCGGGGTCGAATCGATCTGCACCTGCTCACCGGGCCGCGCGGCGAACGACGGGGTGAACATCCCCGCCGGACGGTTCGCCGTCTGCCGCCGCGTGACCGCCGACCCGAAACTGTGCCGGCCGGTGGCCAGTGCGTCGATCAGTCGGTAAAACGTCGAGCGCGACGGGATCGGCACTGCCCCCACGCCGTGTTCGTCTTCGAGTTGCTTCCGCACCCGGCGGATCAGCCGCGTCCGGGTGCCGGTCGAGGTGTTCGTCTCGGCATCCAGCGCTGCCCGCACCGCCGCGACCACCCGTGTGTCGACCCGGCCGGTGACGGTCCACTCGCGGGTGGATCGTTGATCGACCAGACCCCACAAGCCCTGCCGGGCGTACCGCGCGCGCCTGGTCTGCACGGTACGGACACTGACACCCAGCTCAGCGGCCTTGACCGCATCGCGGTCGGTGACCGTCGTCAGCGCCGGGTCGAACCCGTCGCGGGGCACCGCACCCGGCTCTGCTGCCGGCGGCAGTCCAGTCTCGACCTCGACCACATGCCGTTCCCATTCCCGGGCCGCATCCACGACGTCAGCCGGCAGGCCCTCCAGCAGGCCGAACGGCTCCACCCCCACGGGCTCATCGTGATCGACCAGCTCGAAGTCGGGGCAGGCCAGCAGATGCGAGGCCAGCACGACCTGCTCGACACCCTCGTCTGAACGCAGCCGCACCGAGGTGCCGACCAACCCCAGCACCTGGTGCTCGCCGCCGTCGAACACCACCCGATCACCGGGGCACAGCACCCCCGGCCTCATCACACGCACACCAGCGGTGTTGCCTCACCCAGCGGAACCGACAGGTCGGTCGCCAACCGTTGACGCCAGAGCAGATGAAACAACACCGGCAGCACGCCGATCGGATCCCCCACCGCCTCCGCGCCGGCCAGCAGCGGCATCGGAGCTGCGAACACCTTCAGCAACGACACAGCGACCGTCGGGATGTCGTGGCGCTCGTGGCGGTAGCCCGACAGCCACCGCAGATTGCCCTGTAGCACCGGGTCCAGCCCCGCGACCAGCCGATACTCCCAACCCAGCCGCTCGCACGCCCGCTCAGTGACGGCGAACTTGACCAAGTCCCGCGGCCGGCGCCGCTTGACCGGGCGGCAGTCGATCACTAGCCCGCTGCCGTCACGGCGGCGGGCGAACAGGTCTGGCGCATGCGCCACCGGCTTACCTCCCGCGCCGGTCCAGTGCAGCCAGAACGGCTGTGCCGCGATGCCGACCACCTGCGGGTCGAAATCCAGCAGCATCACGTGATCGCGCTCCAGCCACGACTCAAACCCAACATGGCTGCCAGTCGTCGCGCACCACCACCGGCCACTCAGATGCCGCTGCCCCTTATGTGGCCGGTACCGTCGTACAGGCAGCCCCTCCTCGAACGGCACTCGCACGGCGGCGTCGAGGGCGCACCACTGACGCTCAACGTCGGAGGTCACCCACTCGACTTCCACGTTCTCCGCCTCGGTCACATTGGCGGCTACTTCGGCCGGAGCCATCGTCACGGCGAACATTCTTCGCCATCACACGGACCCAACCCGGCAACGACTCGCAACCTACAACGAGACATTCGCAACGTCACTCGCAACCTAAGTCGAGACTTCGCAACCTTCACTGGGACCAGACA
>NZ_JBYTCM010000037.1:0-24764 GCF_058790275.1 Mycobacterium sp. FW102-FHT13B02 | reverse complement strand
GTTCACCATGACTCGTTGATCACAACGCGTGAACCACGCCAGATCCGAAGTCCACCACTCCCCGGGACGCTATCCACGATTCACCTCAGACGGTGCATTGATACCCGACACCATGGGCGGCAATGCGTTGGTTCCGCAAATGCTTGAAGACCCCGATCACCGTCTCTACCGCACTCTGCTTCGCGACTGGTTTACCCCCCGGCGGATTGGGAGCTTTGAGGCCGATCTTCGGGTCATGGCAAACGAACTTCTGGATGGCCTTCAACCGCCCGCCGATTTGTCTACTGAATTTGCCCTCCCCCTGCCGATGAAGATGATCCTGAAGGTGATCGGCGTGCAAGAACAAAATATGGATCCAATACGCGAGGGCGTGCAGTACATGGTCGATCAGGGCGGCCAAGACACGGCCGGCGCTATCGACGCCTGGCAGGGTGCAATGGATTTCGTGAAGCACGTCGTTATAGCGCCGCTGCGTGACCAGCCGGGCGACGATCTGCTGAGCTATCTCTTGGCCAAGCAGGGCGAAATCGAACAACTCACCGACGAAATGATCGCCGCGATCGGATTCAGTATGATCGGAGCCGGCTTCGACACGACGTACAAGACTCTTTCGAGTTCACTGGCATTTCTTGCCTCCGATCCCGATGCACAAGCCAAGGCGCGTCTGGCACCGTCGTCCGCGGTGGTCGAGGAGATGCTGAGAATGTTCGCCCCCGTCGCCGCTGGGCGCCTCGTACAGTCCGACACGGTGGTCGCCGGCCAACGCTTGCGGGCTGGCGACAGAGTGTTGCTTGCTTACCCGGCCGCCAACCGGGATCCAAGCGTCTTCGCAGATCCGGAGACGGCTGAGTTTGAGCGGAACAATAACCGCCACTTAACATTTGGCACGGGCATCCACCGCTGCCTCGGGATGCACCTCGCCCGGCTGGAACTACGCGTTGCGCTCGAGGAGGTGCTGAGCGCCTTCGAGGAGTTCCAAATGGCTCCCGGCCAGACTCCATCGTTTGTACAGAGCCAGGTCTGGGGTGCGGTCTCCGTCCCCGTGGTGTTCAGACGCTCGAGGTGACCCCTGCGTGGGCTCCCGACCGTCACACTCGTCCGAGGAAGGCCGATCACCCGTCGCGCTAGTAATGGCGATACCAGGCTCACCCACGCAATTCTCTTGACAAGAGCCACAGCGCTTCAGTCAAATCGACAGCAGCGCAAATTGATAAATTCCCGATCGGTAGAGGGGCAGCTGGGTGGCGACACGTTCGATGTGGCGGAGGTTGACACGGCCGGGCCGACCCCGCGAGTGGGAATGGTTGCGCCAGCGAATGTCTGGCTTGCCGGCCGCAGTGCCAGCTGAGCCGACCCCAATTCCGATACCCTCGTCGACTACGAGGGATTCGGCGGCGCAATCCCTCTCTTACACACTGGATCCGAAAGAGTGCGCTCTCCTTGTCCTTGGCTGTCAGCCCGGTGTTCTGGACACGGTTCCTGATCCGAGTGCACTGCTATTGAAGATCACATCCGCAGTCGACTTGGCCCGCCTACACGGCACCCAGGTCATCTTCATTCGAATCAGTTTCCGGGAAGAGGACTATCAGTTCGCGCCGATGACCAATAAGGAGTTCGCTGTTCTGGCACGAGAGCCATTGTTCCGCAGCGGAACTCCCGAAGCCGAGATTCATCCAATGCTCGCCGCTGAGCCGTCGGACATCGTGGTGCGCGGTATCCGGCTCGGAGCATTCTCTCGCACCAATCTCAACGAGGAACTCACCAACACTGGCATCACGACGCTGATAGTGGTGGGAGCTCATACTTCCGGCGCCCTCCTGACCAGCATTCGTGAAGCGGCGGAGCTTGATTACCGGCTGATCATCCTCGAAGACTGTGTCGCCGACCGGGATTCAGAGGTCCACGAGTTTCTGATGACGCGAGTATTTCCCCGGCAAGCCGAAATCACTACGGCCGCAGACCTCCACCGCGCGATGGTGACTGCCCAGAAGGAAGGCCGCGGCAGTGGCGCGCCACCTCTAACCGCCCGTAGACCAGTCGGTTGACCGGAGACGGAAGTCACTTTTCCATTGAGAATTTGCAAGTGTCCGAGGACTCACTGATCGGGCCCCTGCAGGGCGCGCCACGGTGGGGCGCCGATCGTCAGTAGGGCTCCGGGTATGGGGCAACCCGCGTGTCTCACCAACTTCGCAGATACGCCATTGGCGCGCCATCAACCGCAAGATTGCGCCACGATCCGTGAGGCCCCACACGACACCGACAAGAGTTGGCCCGCTACCGCGCCATATTCGTAAACCGCGAGAAGTGAAGCTGGTGTGCCACAGTGATATTCGCGGTCGGGCCGTTACGGTGCTTGCCCAGGATGATGTCGGCCTCGCCACCGCGCGGGTCGTCCCGGTCGATCGAGTCCGGGCGGTGCAGCAGCATCACCATGTCGGCGTCCTGCTCCAGCGATCCGGACTCACGAAGGTCCGACACCTGCGGGCGCTTGTCGGTGCGCTGTTCGGGACCACGGTTCAGCTGGCTGATGGCGACCACGGGAACCTCGAGCTCCTTGGCCATCAGCTTCAGTGACCGCGAGAACTCCGAGACTTCCTGCTGCCGGGACTCGAACTTCTTACCCGAGGTCATCAGCTGCATGTAGTCCACGACGATGAGCCGCAGGTTGGCTTTCTGATGGAGACGACGAGCCTTGGCCCGGATCTCCATCATGGTCAGGTTCGGTGAGTCGTCGATGTACAGCGGCGCCTCGGAGATCTCGCTCATGCGGCGGGCCAGCTTGGTCCAGTCGTCGTCGCTCATGCGGCCCGACCGCATGTCACCGAGCTTGATCTTGGCTTCGGCCGAGAGCAGTCGCATGACGATCTCGGTCTTGCTCATTTCCAGCGAGAAGATGACGCTGGCCTGCTGGTGCTTGATCGAGCAGGACCGCATGAAGTCCAGTCCGATCGTCGAATTGTGCGTGGGCACCATCGACCGCCCGGCCAGGTACAGGTGTGCCGGGTTGTCGACCTCGACGCAGCGCACCGGCACCGAATCCACCCGGCGCACATCGGTGATCGTCACGGGGCGGGTGAGCACGGCCAGCCCACCGGCGGTCAATGCCGGCTCGAGCCGGTCGGCCCCAGGGCGCAGGGTCGCGGTGGTGACGATGCCGCGGCCGGTCGGCCACTGGTGCGATGCATCGGCCACGATGGTGGTGCCGTCCGACAGGTCGATCTCGTAGCAGGGCCGCTCCTCCATCACCGGGGTCGCGGCGACGACGCGGGTGGGCTGTCCATTGGCATCGATCAGCTCGTCGCCGACCGAGACGTCGCCCATGGTGGTCCAGCCGCCGGGCGTGGGTAGCGGGGTGTCGAGCGCCAGTGCCTTACCCACACCGGGGCGCGCGGCCACGATGATCATCTGCCCGGGATGCAGACCATTGGTGATCTCGTCGAGCTCGGTGAAGCCGGTCGGGATGCCACGCGATATACCGCCATTGGAGGCGATGGCGTCGATCTCGTCCATGGTGGGCTGCAGCAGCTCCTCCAGGACGGTGAAATCCTCGCTGCTGCGCGTCTGAGTGACGTCGTACATCTCGGCCTGGGCCCGGTCCACCAGATCGGCCACATCGGCGCCTTCAGCGCCTGCGTAGCCGTACTGCACGACGCGCGTGCCGGCCTCGACGAGGCGGCGCAGCGTGGCCTTCTCCGCGACGATGCCGGCGTAGAAGCCGGCATTGGCGGCGGTGGGCACGGTGGAGATCAGGGTGTGCAGATACGGTGCGCCCCCGATGCGCTTGAGCAGACCGCGGCGGTCGAGTTCCGCGGCGACGGTGACGGCGTCAGCGGGCTCCCCGCGGCCGTACAGGTCGAGGATGGCGTCATAGACGTTCTGATGCGCCGGACGGTAGAAGTCACCCGGACGCAGGCGCTCCAGGACGTCAGCGACCGCGTCCTTGGACAGCAACATGCCACCCAGCACCGACTGCTCTGCAGCCATGTCCTGCGGCGGTTGCCGGCCGAAATCCTCGCTGGGCGGCTCCTCCATGTCGGACCGACCCAGGTCGTCAGCGACAGCCACGAAGCGCTCCTCCTCCCCCGAAAATCAATGCCAAACAAACGTTCGAACGAGCTACTTGTGACCGTAGTTCACCCCACCGACAGGTCCGACCCGCAAGCCGCTCACCTGTCGCGCGACGCATCACGGTAGACGTTGCTGGGGCCGCCCGAAACCACCCCTGTTGATAACCCTGGGGATGAAATGTGGAAAGACGTGGACAACGATGTTGACCGGTTGGGGAGAACTTGTGGAATACCCGCGGGTAAATTCCCAAATACGCAGTTCAGCGGCCTATACATCGGCTATGTGCCTGTGTATGGGAATTGGTGCGGCGTGTCGTGCCGGGTAGCCATCTCGGGCGTGTTGTGTTGCGCGCGTATGGCAGAAAAGGGCCGCGTAGGTTAACAGCCGGCGTAGATCACTGTTTGCAGATTGGCCTAAAAAATTCGCCCGGTGTCAACAGAAAACGCCCGGGCGAAGTCAGAGATTGACTCCACCCGGGCGTTCTGCTGTTTGAGCTACCGCGTGCCTATCCGGCGACGACAGCCAGCGACACCGGCACGTTGACCGACGGGTGCAGACGCACCGCGATCTTGTGGGTGCCGACCGACTTGATGTGCGCCTTGGGCAGCTCGACGGTGCGCTTGTCCAGGTTCGGGCCACCGGCCTTCTTGATCGCGGCGACAACGTCGCTCGCGGTCACCGAACCGAACAGCTTGCCGCTGTCGGCACCGGCCTTGACAGCCAGCGACACGGGGCCGAGGGCCTCGATCGCCTGCTTCAGCTCGTTGGCGTGGTCCAGGTCGCGAACCGTCTTGGCGTCACGCGCACGACGGATCTCGTTGGCCTGACGCTCGGCACCACGGCTGGCCACGATGGCCAGGCCGCGGGGCAGCAGGTAGTTGCGGCCGTAACCGTCGCGAACCTCGACGGCGTCGCCGGCCGCACCCAGGTGCTCGACCTCAGTGGTCAGAATGAGCTTCATATTTCTCAGTCCTCCCTATCGAGTCGACGAGCTGAACGGGAGCAACGCAACCTCGCGGGCGTTCTTCACGGCGATGGCGATGTCGCGCTGGTGCTGCACGCAGTTACCGGTGACGCGACGGGCACGGATCTTGCCGCGCTCGCTGATGTAGGTCCGGAGCAGTCCTGTGTCCTTGTAATCGATGATCTGCGCCTTCTTGGAGCAGAACACGCACTTGCGGGTCTTGACCGGCTTTTCCGGCGCCGGACGCCGCTTGGTGGCCTTGGCCATGTGTTTCTCTTTCTGGGTCTAGCTGGTTGCCCAGCCAATTACGTGGATCAGAAGGGCGGCTCGTCGTCGGCGCCGCCGAACGAGCCCGATGCCGGGGCGCTGCCCCACGGGTCGTCGGCCGGAGCGCCGGCACCAGCGGACTGACGGGAACCCCCGCCGCCACCGCTACCGCTGCCGAAGCCGCCACCGCCTCCGCCGCTGCGGTTGGCCTTGTTCACCTTCGCCGTCGCGTACCGCAGGGACGGGCCGATCTCGTCGACCTCGACCTCCATCACGGTGCGCTTCTCACCCTCACGGGTCTCGAACGAGCGCTGCTTCAGCCGGCCGGTCACGATGACACGCGACCCCCGGGTCAGGCTCTCGGCGACGTTCTCGGCCGCCTCACGCCAGATGTTGCAGCGGAGGAACAGCGCCTCCCCGTCCTTCCACTCATTGCTCTGCCGGTCGAACATCCGCGGCGTCGAAGCCACGGTGAAGTTCGCAACAGCAGCACCGGACGGCGTGAAACGCAGCTCCGGGTCAGCGGTCAGGTTTCCGATAACGGTGATGGTGGTGTCACCAGCCACGAGATCCTCCTGGGACGGATTGGGTGAATTAGGCGCGAGCCTACGCAAGGCCCGCGACAAATCCGCAGAGCTTCGGTGCTTCTAGTGCTTGTCGGTCCGCAGGACCTTGGTACGCAACACCGACTCGTTCAGGTTCAGCTGACGGTCGAGCTCGTTGACCGTGGCCGGTTCGGCCTTCAGGTCGACAACCGCGTAGATGCCTTCACCGTGCTTGGCGATCTCGTAAGCCAGCCGGCGACGGCCCCAGATGTCCACCTTTTCGACGCTGCCGCCGTCTTTGCGGACGACGTTCAGGAACGTCTCCAGCGACGGAGCTACGGTGCGCTCGTCAAGTGTGGGGTCGAGAATGACCATGATTTCGTATGGACGCATGTGGAACCCATCACCTCCTATGGTCGTATCGGCCACGGCGTGTTCCGTGGCAGGAGGGTCGCCTGCGTCGGCAACCGGCTCAGGTTACCCGAAGAGGCCCTGAGCTGCGAAATCGGCGCTCGGAAGAGCCGACCCGACGGAGCCGTCAAGATCGCTAGGCTGGGTGCACGATCATTGTCGGCGAGAGGGACGCATGACGTATCCGCAGGGGCCTTACGGCCAGGGATTTCCGGGGCAGCCCCGGTACCCGCAGCAGCCGGGGTATCCGCAAGGCTATCCGGCCCAGCCCGTCTACCAGCAGGGATACCCACAGCCGGGTGGCTATCCGGGCATGGCGCCCATGCCTGCCGCAGCGCCGAGCGGCGGCACGGCGATCACTGCGGGGGTGCTGGCAGCGCTGGGCGCGTTGGCCGGCCTCGGCAGCGGCATTGTCGCGCTGATCGGGCTTGCCGCGATCAAAACTGATTCCGGGCTGTCGCACGGCGCGGACCTCGGCGGCGGTGTCTACGCGTTGCTGATCGTCGGGAGCCTGGCCAGCATCGTCTTCGGCGCGGTGCTTCTCACCGGTGCCGTGATGCTGTTTCAACGCAAGATGCTCGGGCGCTGGCTCGTCGTCGGCGGGTGCGCGCTCGCCATCGTGAGCAACGTGATCGGCTTCGCGGTACGCAGCGCTGCGACAACCGGCTATCCGGGCTACGGCGGCTTGGCTGCACTCCCGCTTCTGGGCATGGTTTTCCCGATCACCACGATCGTGTTGATCATGCTGCCCTCGACCACCGCGTGGATTCAGGCCAAGCGCAACGCCGTTGCCCCGCAATATTTTCCGCAGTACCCACCGCCGCATCGGGGCTGAGCCCGAGCCGGCTCTCCTCTGGACATGTTCGATCCCGGGCCGTCAGCTTTCCTTGACGGTCAAGGAAAGCTGACGGCTCCAGATCGAAGTTGCCAAGGGAGAGAGCGACGAACGCCGCGAATGTGCAGTCGGCGCGCCGCGCGAACGATCTTCACGCGCTGAGTGCACATTCGGCGCCGAAAATGTAAGCCTCGGCCGTCTTCTTGATCGCCGCGAGCGTCAGCGGGATGCCTTCCTTCGCGTACTTCGTACGGAGGGCTATCTGGGCCTCGGCATCGTCGACCCAGCGCTCGTGGAAGCCCGCGATCCCGGCCGGCAGGAACTCCCACGACTGCGTCAGCCGGGTCCCCTCCTCGATGGGCTCGAGGGTGAAGCCCCAACGGACCCAGCCGCCGTTGACCTCCCAGACGAACTCGCGGCCGGGCTCGGCGACCACCACCTGGCTGCGGGTCTCCCAGGTCCGGCCGGGCACTTCGTTGCGGCCCTTGAACCAGGCACCGGCCACCGGGCCGGCGTCCTCGTCCTCCCACCAGCACTCTTTGCACTGGGGGCTCCACTTGCCCATGTTGGTCACGTCGGAGACCAGTGCGTAGAGGGTTTCGGGATCGGTGTCGACGACGACGGAATCAGAGAAGGTCAGATCGGTCACGCCCACGACCCTGCCACCGCGGCCCGCGGAAAGCAGCTCATTTATGCCGTCGGCTGAAGCTCCGGTTCAGGGTCGGGATCGGGTTCGGGGGCGGCCGCCGGGCGCGGCCGCAACCGGGCCGGTAGCCAGCGGGGCGGACTGTCGCCGGCTTCGTCGAACACTCCGCCGGACGGATCGTCGATTCGGCCACCCCAGCGGACCAGGTCATGCTCGGGCCGATAGATGGCGCGAACGACCAACGCGCACAACCCGATCACCGCGATGTCGCGCACCAGCACCGTCGTGGTGAAGAACTGTTCGGGCAGCCCGAACTTGGGATCGTCGTACAGATACAGCATCCGGGGAATCCAGATCAGGGCGTCAATGGTCATCCACGCCAACAGGATTCGTCGATGCGGCAGCGCCAGTGCGGCCAGCGGCACCAGCCACAGCGAGTACTGCGGGCTCCACACCTTGTTGGTCAGCAGGAAGGCCGCGACCACGAGGAAAGCCAGCTGCGCGAGCCGCGGCCGCTGCGGAGCCGTCCACGCGACGTAAGCGATTGCCGCACAACACACGACGAACAGCACCGCGCTGACCGCGTTGAGCACCGTCGGCGGTTGCCAGAAACCGAGGTTGGTGTCGAAACCGCCCCAGCCGGTGAACGACTTCACGACGTTGTAGAGCGAGTCCATGTCGTCGCCGCGGCGGGTGTTCAGCCGGAAGAACTCCGACCAGCCGCGCGGATACATCACCATGATCGGCAGATTCACCGCGATCCACGTGACCAGCGCGGTGATCGCGGTCTTCGCCACCGGCCGCCACTTGCCTGTCCGCACCGCCAGCATCGCCAGAGGGATGAGCAACAACAGCGGATACAGCTTCAGGGCCACCCCGACCCCGATGAGCACACCGGTCACCACCGGTTTGCGGCGCGACCAGGCCAGCATGGCGCCAGCCGCGCACGCGGTGGCGAGCGCGTCGAAGTTGGTGAACGCCTGGAAGATCAGGATCGGCGACCCAGCGACCACGGCGGCGTCCCACGGCCGCCGCCCGGACATTCGCATGGTC
The DNA here is from genome assembly GCF_058790275.1 of Mycobacterium sp. FW102-FHT13B02. Taxonomy (NCBI): domain Bacteria; kingdom Bacillati; phylum Actinomycetota; class Actinomycetes; order Mycobacteriales; family Mycobacteriaceae; genus Mycobacterium; species Mycobacterium sp. FW102-FHT13B02. The sequence continues at coordinate 15,975 of NZ_JBYTCM010000037.1, read as the reverse complement.
GCCCAGACAGTGGCCATCCAGGCCAGGGCCAGTCCGAACGCCGAGATGTTGAAGAACATGATCACTTCGGCGACCACGGGTATCCGCACCAGCTTCGACAGTGCCGTGTAGGTCTTGGCGACCGACATGGACGCGTACTGGTACATGCCGGTCAGCACCGGATACTCCATGTAGCGGACGGCGCGGGTGCCGTCGTACTGGACACGCGGCTTGTGCGCGCTGTCGGTCTCGATCCAGCTGGACTTGTACGGGAACTTGCCCAGATTGAGCAGCTCCGCGGTGTACAGCGGCACGGTGTCCGAGTAGCAGAACTCGTAGTAGGCCCGCTGGTTCTGCCAGTTGGCGACGCGCTGGTCCGCGGTGCCGGAGCCGGTCGTCACCAGGCAGGGTGCCTTGGTCGTGTAACCCAGCCCGAGAAAGACCAATGCGATCAGCAGCATCACCCGGAACGGCGTGAGGAACGGCGCCCGGCCGATCATCGCGTGCCGGCCCACCGGGCCGCCGACGACACCGGACAGCGCCGCGCCCATGACGTCGGTCCGGCTGGGCAGGTCGCGGTCGTCGGCGCTGCGCAGGTCCGGGGCCAGCCGGGCCGGCGAGACCGTCACCACGGCGGACTCGTCTGGTTCCTCGACCGTCACGGCGGCGGCGGGGGGCCAGGCTGGTTCGGGTCGCCACCACCCGGAGGCGGCGCGTCCTGGTGCGGGGCCACCTGCATGGTGGTCGGCGGGCCGAACGGGATCGTGATGCCCGGGGCCACAACGAGCGTCGGCTGGACCACGGTCTCCGTCGGAGCACCTGGCATCGGCACCTGCGGCTGGTCATCGGGCGACGGCGGCTTGATGACCGGCGCCTGCGGGACCCCGGCGTACCCACCGATGGCCGTCGGCTTCGGGAACGACTCGTTGTCGGTGCCCTTCAGCGCGCCGTCCATCGTGGACTTCCAGATGTCCGACGGCAGCCCCGAGCCGTACACCGGCCCGCCGCCCTTGTTCACCAGGGGCTGCGTCCCGGCGGTCGTACCGACCCATACCGCGGTGGACAGCGACGGCGTGTAGCCGACCATCCATGCGTCGCGGTTGGCGCCGGTGTCACCGAGCTGCACGGTGCCGGTCTTGGCCGCCGACGGCCGGCCGCCGGCCAGGTTGTGCCCGCGGGAGTATCCGGCGATGGGCTGCATCGCGGAGGTCACGTTGTCCGCGACGGCCTTCGGAATCCGCTGTTCACCAGCATTGTCCTGGGACGTCGCGTCGTACAGCACCTGACCGTCGCCGTTGACGACCTTCTGGACGAAGTGCGGCTTGTAGTACTCGCCGGACGCCGCGAGCGTGGCGTATGCGGAAGCCATGTCCAGCGCGCGGCTCTGGTACTGACCGAGCACCACACCGTTGTTGGGCGGTCCGCCCTTGCCGTCCTCGGACAGCGTGTGCTCGACGCCGGGGAAGCTGTCGGCGACGCCGGCCTTGTGCGCGGCGTCGGCAACGTCCTGCGCGCCGTGCTTGAGCTTGAGCATCAACCGGTAATAGCTGGTGTTCAGCGACCGCTTCAGTGCCTCGGCGATGCTGCACGTACCGCAGCCCTCGCCCTCGACGTTGGTGATGTTGATGCCGTTGACCGTCACCGGCGAGCTGTCCACCTGGTAGCCCAGGCCGATGCCCTGCTCCAGCGCCGCCACCAAGGCGAACACCTTGAACGACGAGCCCGTCGGCAGACCGGCCTGCGCGAAGTCGAAGCCATTGGCGTCGGAACCGCCGTAGTAGGCCTTGATGCCGCCGGTATGCGGATCGACCGACACCACCGCCGCCCGCATATCGTCCGCCTGGCCGTCGAGGTACTTCGACACCGCATCTTCGGCAGCTTTCTGCGCCTTCGGGTCGATGGTCGTGGTGACCTGCAGCCCCTCGGTGTTCAGCGCCTGCTCGTTGATGTTGAAGATGCTCTGCAGTTCCTTCATCACCTGCCGCTGGATCAGCCCGTTGGGTCCTTCGGTCTGGTTCTGCTGGCGCGCCTGCTCCGGCGGCACCGTGGCCGGGAACTTCTGCTGAGCGCGGTCCTCCTTCGAGAGCGCGCCCATGGTCACCATGCCGTCGAGCACCCAGTTCCAGCGCTCGGCGGCGCCCTCCGGATCGACAGCCGGGTCCAGCGTCGACGGCCGCTGGATCAGCGCCGCGAGCAGCGCGCCCTCGGCCACGTCGAGCTGCTCGACGGGCTTGCCGAAGTACGCCTTGGACGCCGCACCGATGCCGTAGGTGCCGCGGCCGAAATAGATGATGTTCAGGTACGCCTGCAGCACTTCGTCTTTCGACCACTGCCGCGACATCTTGGTGGCGATCACCAGCTCCTTGGCCTTGCGGACCAAGCCGCCCATGCCGGAGCGGGCGTCACCGACCAACGCGTTCTTGACGTACTGCTGCGTGATGGTCGACCCGCCCTGCAGGTCGCCACCGAAGATGTTGTTCTTGAACGCGCGCGCGAAGCCGGAGAACGAGAAGCCCGGGTTGGTGTAGAAGTCCCGGTCTTCGGCGGCCATCACCGCGTTGCGCACGTGCACCGGAATCTGGTCGATGTTGACGTCGACCCGGTTGCCTTCCGGCGGAACGAACTTCGCGAGCTCGCTGCCGTCGCTGGCCAAGATGGTCGACACCTGGTTGGTGCGGATGTCACCCGGCTTGGGGATGTCGACGATCAGGTAGGCCATCGCGAACGTGACGATCGGCAGCACCAACAGCACCACGGCGCCCGCATAACAGAGCCGCCGGAACAGCTTCCAGTTCCAGTTGATGTGCGGCAGCTGGGGCCCGCCGGACTTGCCACCGCCGGTCCGCGGTGGCGGTGGTGGCGGCGACTTCGGCGGCGGGTTCATGCCCGCGCCCGCGCCGACCGGGGACTGGCTCGGACGCTTCGTGCCGTCCAGCGCTGCCTTCACGGCATCGATCGGATCCCGCAGCCGCGGGTCGTCGGCCTTCCCGACCGGCGGCAGGATCATGGTGCGCCGGTCATCCGGCGGCACCGGGCCGGGGCGACCTTGCTGTGCGCCGGCGGCCGGTCCCCTCGCCGCCTCGTTACCCGACCGGCTGTGGCGCCCGGCCCCGCTCGTTCCGTCACTCACTGGCGGTGCGCGCTTTCGAGCGCGCCGCGCGGGTGCCACGAGGCTTCGCTGCTTTCGGGGGACTCGGCGCCCCTAATACATATGACTTGACCAAATGATTCCAACTGCAAGTGCGGCATACCTCCACCACGTGAACCGCGAATTCGTCGAACTTGGCGGCCAGCAGGACGAGCTCCTCGGTGCTGCGCGCCGAACCCGACACCGCTCCGAGATGATCGCCGAAGACCCACGACACCAATGTCAGTGGCTCCTTGCGGCAGATCGGGCACATCACCGAACTGGTACGACCATGAAATTTTGCTGCGCGCAGCAGATAGGGGTTGGCGTCACACACCTCGGTGACGCCGGTGCGGCCTGAGTAGACCTCGGCCAGCAGTGACCTGCGCCGGAGCGCATAGTCAACCACCTGCCGCTGCAATCGCACGTTGACCAGAGTACGTCGGGCACCTGGACACCGACGCGTGATGGCACGCATGTGGCCGGGTTGTAGCCAGCTTGGTAGGTGCCGTGGTAGAAGGCCTGTGGCCGGGCTCACGCGAGGCTGCTGCCTGACCTCTACGCTTTCCCGGTGGCCACCGCAGCAACCCGGGCGAAAGACAGCGACCGCAACGACACGTGCCAGATTCTGGACGCGGCGTTGGCCGACGGCCAGCTGTCCGCCGAGGAACACCGGCAGCGCGTCGCGTCGGCAACCACCGCCGTCACCCTCGGGGACCTGCGCTCGCTGTTGACCGACCTGCAGACCGGGAGCGCGCCGGTCCAACTACCCAACTTGAAGACCGGTGCCGGTCGGCCCGTCCGCACCACGGGCTGGGGCATCCTGGCCGCCGGCGCCGCGGTGATGCTGGTGGTCGGCATCGCGATCGGCTGGGGTATCTACGCCGCACCGGGCCAGTCCCCGATGACCGCCGCGCAGGACCCCGGCGCCAAGCCCGATGGCATCACCCCCATCGTGCTGACGCCGCCGCGCCAGCTGCAGTCACTCGGCGGCCTGACCGGACTCCTCACCCAGATGAAGAAGAAGTTCGGCGATACCACCGGCTACGAGCTCTCGATCTATCCCGACTACGCGATCCTGGAGCGTCCCGATCCGGCCGAGCCACGTCGCGTGCTGCGGTACGACTACCGCGGCGGGTGGGACGACCCCGACACCACGTCGGTGGGCAGCGACGAGCGGGTCGTCGACCTCGGCAAGTTCGACGTGGAGAAGATCGCTGGCATCCTGCACGGCGCGCCGGAGACGCTCGGAATCAAGCGCAACGAGATCAACACCGTCTACATCGACATCAAGGGCAGCAAGGACATCACCGCCCCGCAGGACACTGTCACCATCTCGATCTACGTGTCCGGGAAGTTCAACAACAGCGGCTATATCGAGCTGGATCCGGACGGCAACCAGAAGCGCATCAATTACCCCAACTGATTCGCCGCATGTTCGGGCCGCGTTGACGGCCGCATCGAATACCGTTCATCTCCGCGTGCGCCGTCGATTGGCCCCGTATATATCGGCGCGATACTATTGTGCGAGGTGTTGAAGCGTCCTAGCGCTTAATATCTGGTGGCGTCAATTCACATAGTCGATTCGAGCTGGGAGGTGACACCGTGCTGGAGCTGGCCATCCTGGGGCTTCTGCTGGAGTCCCCCATGCACGGCTACGAGCTGCGCAAGCGGCTGACCGGATTGCTCGGTGCGTTCCGCGCCTTCTCGTATGGCTCGCTGTACCCGGCGCTGCGTCGCATGCAGGCCGACGGCCTGATCGTCGAAGACGCCGCACCGCTCGGGTCGACGAAGGTGCGCCGCGCGCGCCGCGTCTACCAACTCACCGATACCGGCAAGCAACGATTCACCGAACTCGTCGCAGACACCGGCCCCCAGAACTACACCGATGACGGATTCGGTGTGCACTTGGCGTTCTTCAATCGGACGCCCGCCGAAGCCAGGATGCGAATCCTGGAAGGGCGGCGCCGTCAGGTCGAGGAGCGTCGCGAAGGTCTGCGCGAGGCGATCGCACGGGCCAGTAGTTCACTCGACCGCTACACCAGCCAGCTGCATCAGCTCGGGCTCGAGTCCAGTGAGCGCGAAGTGAAATGGCTCAACGAGCTGATTGCAGCCGAGCGCGTGGCAACTGCCGGACCGACGGCACCGCCGTCACAAGGCCACGCCGACCAAACCTGAGCGCACACGCCCCCGGCGAACGCACTGAAAGAGTAGGAAAAGGAGACCGTCACATGTCTGAGTCGAACGAGGTTCGGGTCGCAATCGTCGGCGTAGGCAACTGCGCGGCATCGCTCGTCCAGGGCGTGCAGTATTACCAGAACGCTGACGAGAACACGATCGTGCCGGGACTGATGCACGTGAAGTTCGGCCAGTACCACGTGCGCGACGTGAAGTTCGTGGCCGCGTTCGATGTGGACGCCAAGAAGGTCGGCTTCGACCTGTCCGAGGCCATCTTCGCTTCCGAGAACAACACCATCAAGATCGCCGACGTGCCGCCCACCAATGTGACGGTGCAGCGCGGCCCGACCCTGGACGGCATCGGCAAGTACTACGCCGAGACCATCGAGGTGTCCGACGCCGAGGCCGTCGACGTGGTTAAGGCGCTCAAGGACGCCGAGGTCGACGTTCTGGTCTCCTACCTGCCCGTCGGCTCGGAAGAGGCCGACAAGTTCTACGCGCAGTGCGCCATCGACGCCAAGGTCGCATTCGTCAACGCGCTGCCGGTGTTCATCGCCTCCGACCCGGTGTGGGCCAAGAAGTTCACCGACGCCGGTGTGGCGATCGTCGGCGACGACATCAAGAGCCAGGTCGGCGCCACCATCACCCACCGCGTGATGGCCAAGCTGTTCGAGGACCGCGGCGTCGCCCTGGACCGCACCTACCAGCTGAACGTCGGCGGCAACATGGACTTCAAGAACATGCTCGAGCGCGAGCGCCTGGAGTCCAAGAAGGTCTCGAAGACCCAGGCCGTCACCTCGAACCTGACCGGCTCGCTGGCCGACAAGGTCTACGACAAGAACGTGCACATCGGCCCGTCGGACTACGTCGCGTGGCTCGACGACCGCAAGTGGGCGTACGTCCGCCTCGAGGGCCGCGCCTTCGGTGACGTGCCGCTGAACCTGGAGTACAAGCTCGAGGTGTGGGACTCGCCGAACTCGGCCGGCATCATCATCGACGCCGTGCGCGCCGCCAAGATCGCCAAGGACCGCGGCATCGGTGGCCCCATCCTGCCGGCCTCGGCCTACCTGATGAAGAGCCCGCCGGAGCAGGTCGCTGACGACGTTGCCCGCACTCAGCTGGAAGCCTTCATCGAGGGGTAATTTTCGACGTCAGAGTGGGCGGCCAGGTGAAACCTGGTCGCCCACTTTGCGTTTGAGGCGACGGGTGATCAGGACCAACCTCCTGTGAGACTGGCCACAACGGCCGTTCAAACTGGATTGAGTCCAAAAAATACGACTAAGGTGGGTACTCGTAACAGACATCCGATAGACCCGAAGAGAGGTTCTCGTGGCCCTGATCAACAAGCAGATCAAGCCGTTCGCCGCCACCGCGTACAAGAACGGCACATTCATCCCCGTCTCGGACGCCGACGTCAAGGGCAAGTGGGCCATCTTCTTCTTCTACCCGGCCGACTTCACCTTCGTCTGCCCGACCGAACTCGGCGACCTCGCCGACCACTACGAGGAGCTGCAGCGCCTCGGCGTCGAGGTGTTCTCGGTATCCACCGACACCCACTTCACCCACAAGGCGTGGCACGACTCGTCCGACACCATCGGCAAGATCCAGTACGCCATGATCGGCGACCCGACCCTGCAGATCAGCACCGACTTCGAGGTACTGCGTGAGGGCCAGGGCCTGGCCGACCGCGGCACCTTCCTGGTCGACCCCGACGGCGTCATCCAGTTCACCGAGGTCACCGCCGAGGGCATCGGCCGCAACGCCGCCGAACTGGTCCGCAAGGTCAAGGCCGCCCAGTACGTGCGCAACCACCCGGGCGAGGTCTGCCCGGCCAAGTGGGAAGAGGGCGAAGAGACCCTGGCTCCGTCGCTGGAACTCGTCGGCAAGATCTAGCACCGACATCGCTGGTGAGCGGTGCGGACCTGGCCCGTCCACCCCGTACCGCTCACCAGAACTGCTCATACCAACATCTTTCGGGCCGTGAACGGCCCAGCCAGACCTATCCTCGATGGAGTTGATCCGCATGCTCGACACCTCACTCGCCGGCCAATTGAAGTCCCTGCTGGAGCGGCTGACCGTGCCGATCGAGCTGGTGTCCTCCCTCGATGACGGCCCCAAGTCCGCCGAACTGGCCGAACTGCTCACCGAGATCGCGGCGATGTCGGACAAGATCACCTACTCGCGCGCCGACGACGATGCCCGCCGGCCGTCGTTCGCCATCCGCCGTACCGGTACCGACGTCGAGGTCCGGTTCGCCGGCATCCCCCTCGGCCACGAGTTCTCCTCGCTGGCGCTGGCCCTGCTGCAGGTCGGCGGGCATCCCTCGAAGGAAGCCCCCGAGCTGCTCGAGCAGGTGCGCGGCCTCGGCGCCGGCGGGGCCGGCAATCCGGCAGGGGCCGACCTGCACTTCGAGACCTACTTCTCGCTGTCCTGCCAGAACTGCCCCGACGTGGTGCAGGCGCTGAACCTGATGGCGATCCTCAACCCGCGCATCACCCATGTCGCCATCGACGGCGCGCTGTTCAAGGACGAGGTCGAGCAGCGCAAGGTGCTCGCGGTGCCCACGGTCTTCCTGAACGGTGAGGTGTTCGACTCGGGCCGCATGACCCTCGAGCAGATCGTCGGCAAGGTCGACGTCGGCGCGGCGCAGCGCACCGCCGAAGCCATCGCCGAGAAGGACCCGTTCGACGTCCTGGTGGTCGGCGGTGGGCCGGCAGGCGCCGCAGCCGCAATTTACGCGGCCCGCAAGGGAATTCGCACCGGCGTGGTCGCCGAGCGGTTCGGCGGCCAGGTGCTCGACACCATGGCCATCGAGAACTACATCTCCGTCCCCCACACCGAGGGACCGAAGTACGCCGCCGCGCTCGAAGCCCATGTCGGCGAATACGACGTCGACGTCATCAAGACCCAGCGCGGAGCGAAGCTGCTGCCCGCGCTCGACGAGGGCGGTCTCATCGAGATCTCGCTGGAGAGCGGCGCCTCCCTGACCGCGCGCACCGTCATCCTCGCGACCGGCGCCCGCTGGCGCGCCATGGACGTGCCCGGTGAGGCCGAGTACCGCAACAAGGGCGTCACCTACTGCCCGCACTGCGACGGACCGCTGTTCAAGGGCAAGCGCGTCGCCGTCGTCGGCGGCGGCAACTCCGGCGTGGAGGCCGCGATCGACCTCGCCGGCGTCGTCTCCCACGTGACGCTCATCGAGTTCGACTCGGTGTTGCGCGCCGACGAGGTGCTGCAGCGCAAGCTCCGCAGCCTGCCGAATGTCGACGTCCTGCTGAGCACGCTGACCACCGAGGTCCTCGGCGACGGCGATCAGGTCACCGGCCTCACCTACCAGGACCGCACCACGGGCGAGTCCCACCGCCTCGACCTGCAGGGCGTCTTCGTCCAGATCGGCCTGCTGCCCAACACCGAGTGGCTGGAAGGCAGCGTCGAGCTGTCCAAGCGCGGCGAGATCGTCATCGACGAGCGCGGCCAGACGTCGGTCCCCGGTGTGTTCGCCGCCGGCGACTGCACGACGGTGCCGTTCAAGCAGATCGTCATCGCGGCCGGGGCCGGCGCGACCGCTGCCCTGTCGGCATTCGACCACCTGATCCGGACCACCGCTCCCGTCGGCAGCTGAGCGCTTCACCCCGCGGGGGTAATGTCCGCAGACGTGGCCGCCGAGATTTCTGACGACGAACTGCTGACGCTCGACGAGTTCGCGCTGCTGCCCGAGAATGCCGAGCAGATCGGCGCGGCCCATCCGCTGCCGACGGTGGCGCGGATCGACGACGGACCGATCAGCATGCTGAAGTGGGGTATCGCCGCACCCGAGGTGGTGTTCCTGCACGGTGGTGGGCAGAACGCGCACACGTGGGACACCGTGATCCTCGGGCTCGGGGTGCCGGCACTGGCGATCGACCTGCCCGGGCACGGGCGGTCGGCGTGGCGCGAGGACGGCGACTACGGCCCGAAGCTGAACGCTGAAACGCTTCGGTCGGTGCTCCGCACACATGCGCCCGACGCCCGGCTGGTGGTCGGGATGTCGCTGGGCGGCCTGACGGCGCTGCGCATCGCGGCCACCGAGCCCGCCTTGGTGCCCGAGCTGGTGCTGGTGGACGTCACCCCGTCCGCACCGGAGCGCCACGAGCAGATGACGCAGGCACAGTTGGGTGCGGTGGCCTTGGTGAAGGGCGACCGGAGCTTCCCCAGTTTTCAGGCGATGCTCGACGTCACCGTGGCGGCGTCGCCGCATCGCAGCCGGAACTCATTGCGCCGGGGCGTCTTTCACAACGCCAAGCAACTCGACGACGGCACCTGGACCTGGCGGTACGACTCGTTCCGCAGCGGTGACGGTTTTGTCGGACTGTGGGACGACGTCCCGTCCATCACCATGCCGACGACACTGGTGCGCGGCGCCAAGTCGTACTTCGTGAACGACGACGATGCCGCCGCCTTCGCCGCCGGGGCGCCGGGTTTCCAGCGGACGCATGTGGTCGCCGATTCCGGGCATTCGGTGCAGGGCGACCAGCCCGCGGCACTCGTCGAGATCCTGCGGGGCGTCCTCGGCGGTTAGGTTGGGGACATGACCCTTCCCATTCGCATCGGGGTTCAACTGCAGCCCCAGCACTCCCCCAATTACGGCTTGATGCGCGACGCGGTTCGTCGCTCCGAGGATCTCGGCGTGGACGTCGCCTTCAACTGGGACCACTTCTTCCCGTTGTACGGCGCCCCCGACGGCGCGCATTACGAATGCTGGACCATGCTGGGCGCCTGGGCCGAGCAGACCTCGCGCATCGAGATCGGCGCGCTGGTCACCTGTAACTCGTACCGCAATCCGGAACTGCTGGCTGACATGGCGCGGACGGTGGACAACATCTCCGACGGGCGGCTGATCCTGGGCATCGGATCGGGCTGGAAAGAGAAGGACTACGACGAGTACGGCTACGAATTCGGCACGGTCGGAAGCAGACTCGACGACCTGGCGGCGGCCATGCCGCGGATCATCTCGCGGCTGGGCAAGCTGAACCCGCAGCCGGTGCGCGAGATCCCGATCCTGATCGGCGGGCAGGGCGAGCGCAAGACGCTGAAGCTCGTCGCCCAGTACGCGCAGATGTGGCACAGCTTCACCACCGCGTCGACCTATCCGGAGAAGGCCGCCGTCCTGGACCGGCACTGCGCCGACATCGGCCGTGATCCGTCCACCATCGTCCGTTCGGCCGGCGTCGACAACAGCGGCGACGGCCTGATCGCCAACGCCGAAGCCCTTACCGCACTGGGTGTTTCGTTGCTGACGGTGGGCGTCAACGGGCCCGACTACGACTTGGGCGACGCCGAGAAGCTGTGCCGCTGGCGCGACAGCAAGTAGTCGAGGCGGCCCGGCCGGATGAATTCCCGGCGAGCTGAAGCCGGGGCATTCGGCCGGGTACCGGCTAGGTTGACCTGCGTGACCTCTTTCCTGCGTGCGACGGTAGCGATACTGGTGGCACTCCTGGTCGGCTCGCTGTGCGTGGGCGTCCCGGCCCGCGCCACCACCGACCAGTGCGCACCGCCCGGCGAGCAGAGCGCCAGCGCGCTACCCACCAACCTGGCCACCGCCGCCCAGGGCGACGGCACCGACAAGTACACGACGCCTGGCACCCAACCGCTTTCGACGGTGCGCCCGGACGCCTTGGGGCTGGGCACGCCCGGAGTGCTGACCGTCGGCACGCTGTCCGACGCGCCGCCGAGCATCTGTATCAACTCCAGCGGCCAGTTCACCGGATTCGACAACGAGCTGCTGCGGGCCATCGCCGAGAAGATCGGCCTGCGCGTCAACTTCGTCGGCACCGACTTCGCCGGACTGTTGGCCCAAGTGGCTTCGCGCCGGTTCGACGTCGGATCGTCGTCGATCACCACAACGGACGCCCGTCGCCGCACCGTCGGATTCACCAATGGCTATGACTTCGGCTACTTTTCGCTCGTCGTGCCAACCGGGTCGGCGATCAACGGCTTCGGCGCACTGAAGGCGGGGCAGCGCATCGGTGTCGTGCAGGGCACGGTGCAAGAGGCCTACGTCGTCGACACCCTGCACCTGCAGCCGGTCAAATTCCCGGACTACGCCACGGTGTACGCCAACATCAAGACCCGGCAGATCGACGCCTGGGTCGCGCCGTCGCAACAGGCGTCCGGCACGGTGCAGCCGGGCGATCCGGCCCGGATCGTCGAAAACACCTTCAGCTTGGACAATTTCGTGGCCTACGCGGTCGCGAAGGAGAACAAGCCGCTGATCGACGCGCTCAACGCGGGACTCGACGCGGTGATCGCCGACGGCACCTGGGCCAAGCTCTACTCGAACTGGGTGCCGCGCGCCCTGCCGCCCGGCTGGAAGCCGGGATCGAAGGCGGCGCCGCTGCCGCAACTGCCCGACTTCAACGCCATCGCGGCCGCGCATGCATCGGCCGCTCCGACGTCCGGTCCCGGACCGAAATCCACACTGTCCCAACTGAAAGACGCGTTCGGAGACTGGCACCTCTACCGGCAGGCCATCCCCGACCTGTTCACGACCGGCCTGCCCAACACCCTCATCCTGACCGTCAGTGCCAGCGTCATCGGCCTGATCATCGGCATGGCGCTGGCCATCGCCGGTATCTCCCGGTCCCGCTGGCTGCGCTGGCCGGCCCGGGTGTACACCGACATCTTCCGCGGCCTGCCGGAAGTCGTGATCATTCTGGTGATCGGGCTGGGCATCGGACCGGTGGTGGGCTCGCTGACCGGAAACAACCCCTACCCCTTGGGAATTGCCGCGCTGGGGCTGATGGCCGGCGCCTACATCGGTGAGATTCTGCGCTCGGGTATTCAGAGTGTGGACGCCGGCCAACTCGAGGCCTCACGCGCGCTGGGCTTCGGCTACCCGGCGTCGATGCGCCTGGTCGTGGTGCCGCAAGGGGTACGACGGGTGTTGCCCGCATTGATGAACCAGTTCATCTCGCTGCTGAAAGCATCGTCGCTGGTGTACTTCCTCGGGCTGATCGCCAGCCAGCGCGAGCTGTTCCAGGTCGGCCGCGACCTCAACGCGCAGACCGGAAACCTTTCTCCCCTGGTCGCTTCCGGTTTGTTCTACCTGGCCCTGACCGTTCCGCTGACCCATCTGGTCAACTACATCGACCGGCGACTGAGCAAGGGCCGGCCCGTCGAGCCTGAGACCACCGTCGTGACCGAGGAGATGATATGACGACGACGCAGCCGGTTTCCCTGGCCGCCAAGGACATTCACCTGTCCTTCGGCGCCAGCACGGTGCTGCGTGGCGTCGACCTGGACGTCCCGGCCGGCACCACGACGGCGGTCATCGGGCCGTCGGGCTCGGGCAAGTCGACGCTGCTGCGCACCCTGAACCGGTTGTACGAACCGGACCGCGGCGACATCCTTCTCGATGGGCGGTCGGTCCTCAAGGACAACCCCGATCAGCTGCGCCAGCGGATCGGCATGGTGTTCCAGCACTTCAACCTTTTCCCGCACCGGACGGTGCTGGAGAACGTCACCCTTGGGCCCCGCAAACTCAAGCGCCTGGACGCCGACACGGCCCGCGAACTCGGCCTGCAGCTGCTGGACCGGGTCGGGCTCAAACACAAGGCCCAGGTCCGGCCCAGCACCCTCTCAGGCGGTCAACAGCAACGTGTCGCGATCGCGCGTGCGCTGGCCATGAGCCCCCAGGTGATGTTCTTCGATGAGGCCACTTCTGCCCTGGATCCCGAACTTGTGAAGGGCATCCTGGCGCTGATCAGCGAACTCGGCGCGGACGGCATGACCATGGTCGTGGTCACCCACGAGATGGGTTTCGCCCGGTCAGCGGCAGATGCGGTGGTGTTCATGGACGGTGGCCGCGTGATCGAGACCGGAACGCCCGGGCAAATTTTCGAATCCGCCGCAACTCAACGTTTACGTCAATTTCTGGCACAGGTTGTCTAACTGCGACCAGTTTCCGGCATACACGTTAGACTATCGAACTATGTCGTCGACGGAACCGCAGGTCGCGGACCTTGCAGGAGACCTGCAGCAGGTCCTCTCCAAGCTGTTCAACGTGATGCGCCGACGCGTCGAAATCCCCAAGGACGCCGAAGCCGGCGCCGATCTGACGTTGGCGCAGCTATCCATTCTGCTGACCCTGCTGGACCGCGGACCCATCCGGATGACCGAGTTGGCCGCGCACGAACGGGTCCGCACGCCCACCACCACGGTGGCGATCCGGCGGCTGGAGAAGCTGGGTCTGGTCAAACGGTCGCGTGACCCTTCCGACCTGCGCGCCGTCCTGGTGAACGTGACGCCGCGTGGCCTGGTGCAGCACCGCGAGGCCTTGGAGGCCCGGCGCAAGGTGCTGATCGCGATGATGTCCAAGCTGACGCCCGAGGACATCGAAAGCATCTCCAAGGCCCTTGCGCCGCTGGAGAAGCTGGCCACCAGCAACGACGACTAGGTCTGACTTGTCGCACTCTCCCCCGCACGCGGGAGGTGCCCCCACACCGCGGCTGGTACCTCACCGCTTGATCGTCTCGCGACTAGTCAACCCAGCCAGTCCAGTACCGCGGCGGCAGTCCACGACTGCTGCATGCTGCCGAGCGGTTCCCCGGTGAACGGTTCGTAGTATTCGGCGAACGTGCCGTCGCTGGCCTGCCGCAAGCCTTCCCGCCGCAGGATCGATGCGCGCTCGGCCCAACCGCGGCGCGCGAAACACCACGAGAACAGCCACGTCATCACGGGCCAGACCGGGCCGCGCCAATATTCGCGCGGGCGGAAGTCGCGGGACACCGGTGACGTCGACGGGATCAGCGGGTACTTGAGGTCGGGATGCGCACAGAACCGCGGGCCTTCCAGCAACCGCAGCAGCGCGCGTTCGCGCTCATGCGGCAGGCCCCCGCAGAGCAGTGGTGCGAACTGCGCCACCGTCTCACTCTGAATCCATTTGCCGGCGCGCAGATCGAAGTCGCGGGCCGCTCCGGTGCGGTCATCGGTGGTCGCCACCACGCCCTGGCGAAACCGTTCGGCCCACGAATAGAGCTCGCGCACGTCAGAATTCGGGCGCTTGTAGTCCTCACCGAGCTCCGCCAGCACGGTGCACGCCACCGACAGGATGGCCGAGACGAAGACGTCCTCGACCTGAAAACTCATGACCTTCGGCAGCAGGGCGTCGTCGTACCGGACCGACTTCATCTCCTCGAGCAGCCATAGGTAGCGGTCGTACTCGACGTCGGACGGACGCTGGCTGGTATCGGTGATGATCGCGTTGTCCTCACGCCGATACTCGGGCACCGCACCCGGAACCACGTTGGCGTAGGCGCTATCCCACCGTGGCGAGTTGTCCATGCCGGATTCCCAGCCGTGATACAGCGTCACCCGGCCGTGCTCTTGCGGGTCGCGTGCCTCGGCCAGCCAGCGGTGCCAGCGCACCAGGTCGTCCCACCGGCGATCCAGGAACGCCTCGGCGACCACGCGCGTCGACCTGCCGCGGGTGCGGGCCCGGTCCAGAATCCGTTGCACCGCAATGGCATGCACGGGCGGCTGGGTGATCCCGGAAGTGTCCCGATTGCGTGGCGCGTTGACAGCGAGGGTGGAGGTCTCCCACCTGGCCGGCCCGGGGAAGTAGCCGTCGACCCCGTTGGCGAACACGATGTGCGGGATCATGCCGTTGGCCCACTGCGCCGACAGGAGCGTGTCCAGTTCGACGACGGCGCGCTCGACGGTCAGCGACGCCAGACCGATCGACACGAACGCGGCGTCCCAGCTCCACATGTGCGGGTACAGCAGCGGCGCTGCCGTCGTCATCACACCCAGGTCATTGCCGCGCAGCAGGTAGGCGGCGCGGGCGGAGAGTTGGGTGGGCGCGAAGCTGTGGTCCGGTGGCATCGCTGTCTATTGTGCGTCGCCGCCCCGGGATTCGCTGATCGGTAGGCTCACGCCATGCCGACCGCAATGATCACCGGCGCTTCCCGGGGCCTCGGGATGGCCATCGCCGAAGCCCTCGCCCCGACGCACACCCTGTTTTTGGCCGGCCGGCCGTCGGCCGAACTCGACGCCGTGGCCGAGCGGCTGGGCGCGACCACCTGGCCCATGGACCTCACCGACTACGAGGGCGTCGAGGCGGCGGTCGAGCCGATCGTCGAGCTCGACGTGCTGGTACACAACGCCGGCGTGGCGTACCCGGGCCGGGTCGGCGAGTCCTCCATCGAGGAGTGGCGGGCCACCATGGAAGTCAATGTGCTTGGCGCCGTAGGACTTACGCTGCCGCTGCTGCCGGCATTGCGCGCGGCCCGGGGACAGGTGATCTTCGTCAACTCCGGCGCCGGCCGCAACCCGTCCCCCGGCCTGGCCGCGTACTCGGCGAGCAAGTTCGCGCTGCGCGCCTTCGCCGATGCCCTGCGCGCCGACGAACCGGCACTGCGGGTGACGACGGTGTACCCGGGCCGGATCGACACCGATATGCAGTGGAACCTGGTGGCTTATGAGGGCGGCGAATACCAGCCGGAGCGCTTCCTCAAGCCGTCGACCGTCGCGCAGGTGATCACGCAGGTGGTGGCCACCCCGGAGGACGCCCACCAGCACGAGGTGATCATCCGCCCACGCTGATCCCGAGCGATTTGTGCACGAATTGGTGCGGTGAGTGGCTGTTGCGTTTTGTGTTGCGTGGTTGATGCACTCGGGTTTTGAGTGGGGTCGCGGCGTGTCATCTTCGGTTA
>NZ_JBYTCM010000036.1:0-27579 GCF_058790275.1 Mycobacterium sp. FW102-FHT13B02 | reverse complement strand
TCAGATCATCCTCGGGAAGGTGCGCCCACTTTCACGCCCCCACACCGAGGCTCATCCACAGGTTCTGATCATTGCTCTCCTCAGCTTGATGCACTTCCCACTGAATCAGTGCTCTAGCAAGCTTGTGAAAGTCTGGCGGGTCTTTCAGCAGATCATCAACAACCTGCACATTTCGCGCTTTAACGGGTGAGCGTTGCTTGCGTTTGGGCTTTCTATTCAAAACTCTCTTTAGGATGTCGCACAGCTTAGATCTGGAGTTGAGCCGGGCCACGCGGCGCACAAGTAGCGTTGCAACGGGCGTCCGTCTCTCCGCACCATGTTGACGCCGGAATCAACTAGCCGTGTTGCACCGATGCTCGAAATGCTCCATAAACTGTACATAAGGCTTGCGCGTGTAGGACTCAACATTGGTCCACGAGAACACCCGACAACAGACAGTATCAACCAAAGCTGCTGCGGCAATGAGCTATTGCCTAAAGTCATCGCCGCGCCGGCGTGAAGCGATATCCTTTCCTCTGTGCTTTCAGATCCGTACATCATTGCCACCGCGACGGAAACCGGCGAGAAGTACATTCAGACCGGAGCTGAGACGGGACATAAGATTCTCGGGCTGCCAAATCCCATGTCGCAACAAGACATCGAGATCCTCCATCTCGATCGCTACCGTGGCGACCACTTCAGACAGAGCGGCGGGTTTCCGTTCCAAACCGCGCTTGAAGGCAGCGATCCGCCTGATTTCTTTGTCAGTGGAGCGAACGGCACCGCATGGGGGCTCGATTGTGCCGTGTTCGCAGACCCGTATCGCAGGATGGCGGCAGACATGATGCGAATCTTCCGGAAGAAGCTACGGCGCTCCGCTGGGAAACGAGACTTTTCGAGAATTAGGGGCTGCGAGGTTTCGGTGCGCTTCAGCAAATCAATGGACGCACTTCCACCCAGGCCGAAAGACCGGGAAGCGATCATCGAATCGTTGCTCGAAGCGATGTGTACCTGCCCATACGACCGTGAGGAATGGATTGACCTGAGCGCCGGGATTACACGGAATCCCGACCGCCTGATCGGCAAATGGCCTGAAAATGATTACTCACTGGAAAATGGAGCCGGCTTCTACGTCAACCTACGCTACTCCGATGCTGAAAGTCGTTATCTGCCTTTAGGCTTTGAGGTCCGACTCAATATGCAATCCATCGACTTCGTGAGTGGCCTGTTCGCTCGACTGAACAAACTGGTGACCGATCACGACAAACCGAAGATTCAGCAGCTCTTGATCACAGCTGGTGGTCCGGATCAGTATGCACGTTGCTACGCCGAAGAGGAGATTACGGCCAGGTTTCTGCTAGATGAGCATCCAGACTTGCAGCCAGACGGGAAGGGGCTGGAAGTCAAACACCTTTGCCGGGTCACGCTTCACTCATGGGGCAGCAAGAACATCGTGGACTTGCCCCTGACAACGATCAGCGCCTAGCGCTGGCAAGAGTCAGGATAGTGGCTCGAAACAGCTATACGAACCCTGCGTCCAGCTCACTGATTGATCTGTACGCCCCCGAGAATAGGTTTGGCAACACCAGGTGCTGAGGCTACGCCTGAGCAATACTGGAACCACCGCGGCCAACAGCGACTGCATCAAGCTCCCCGGGCGGCTAGAGTTCGCACGGAACGACAATCAACTAGATGCCGTCGACATCAAAGAAGCCTCGGCAGCACGAGAGAGGAATAACAACATGCGGCATATAGTCGCAGTACATTTAGAGGGATCAGAGCATCTTGAACATATCGCAAAGCTCCGTTGGTACGAAGCTGCCAGCCCGTCATCATCTGATACGGGGCAATTGATGGGGTCGACACGTCAGCAGATGTACAACTTCATTAAGGGAGGCGGTCGGGGCTATGCCCTCAACCAGGCCAGGACACGATACGCAATGCTGCAGGCGGTCGACGGACCGCGCGTCCAGTACGTCAAGACGCTACCCGATCAGTACAAGTCAGACAATCTACTGTCACTACCGCGCTACTAATCACGTAAGCAGAATGCGCCTAATGCCACCGACGGTCGAACGGTTGACACACAAACACTGCCTCGACGACTAAGTTTTATACGGCCAGTCGCCCAAAGCATGGTGCTGGCACTCGTCAGGCCACGTGCACGGATAGATTGCGTAATTAGTGTTGTCAGGATTATCGGGACCGTCTTTAACGGTTATGTAACCCCTTGTGGCACGCATTGGATACGACATAATTCGAAACGAATGCCCCGCCGTATCGTAAATCTTTAGGTTCGTACCGCCGTCGAATGTTATCTCTAGATGGTAGGTGAGATTGATGCCGTAGAACGGGGCAACTGCCACAACGTTGAATCCGATTGATTCATTTTTCGCGAGAGTGACCGTCTTGTGGTCCAGCTAGTGCGTTGCGGTCGGGACACCATCGTCATTCTGCACGGGCATCGAGGTCGTCAGAGCCAAAATCGATTGCGAAATCTTCGCGTCCGACCGCACCTTGGGGAATGGCATAGTAAACAGTGCCTTCCGGTAAAGGTTCACGCGAGTCGACAACCGCTTCAATTTTGGTGATACGCACCGGCTTGTTCCGGACGCCGGTAAGCGTGAACGCAAAGCTAGAAGCCACCTGTGACGTCTGCATGTCATGCGTGTAGGGCATGTCAGGAGACTCCGCCCGGGCATCTCCAGGGAATCCGTTCTTCCCGTATCCTCGAACTTGACCTGGCGGGATGTCGATCTGCTCCGCAGACAGCCACGAAGCCCATGAACCCGGCGTACGATCTACGACGAAATTTGCGACTGGCGAATGCGCGTCACTCAACTCTTTATCAGATTGGAGACGATGCTCGTTCTCAACCGCCTGATCTGCACCAAAAGCGACGCCATAAACCAAAGCCGCTGAAACACCGACCACAACCGGGACCACTATCGTGACCACCGCGTGCTGCTGGAACGATCGCAGAAGATTCCACATTCTCGAATCAGGCTTCCCGTGTCGAGACATCTCGTAATTCCCCCTCAGACCGGCAGTCAGCCCCCGCGAACCGGTAGTCAGAATCTACCAACCGCGTCCGCATCACCGCTCATCAACGAGGGGGACGCGCGGACACTAAGGGACCACACCGCCTACCGAGCGCATTCTGACCCCGCGTGCTGCCAATAAGGACGGCACTGGCGTATTACTAGTGTTCCCTGGATGTGTCGAGTTGCGACAATCTCCGGTCGGCGGGGTAGGACTGTTGACATGGTCATAACAACCTCGCTGTTTTCTGCCGCCATGGGCGCGATCAGCATCACGCTCGCCTCCGCAGCACTCACATACACCGCCGTAACCAGGCGGCGAGATCGGCGCGAGAAGGAAGAAACTGAAAAGCGAGACCGCGGCGAAGCTGCGCGGCGAAGGCTTGAGGACCTGATCAGCCGGGCCGCCGCCGCCCCAACCTTCGCAGTGCTCAGAAGCGTCGAAGACGCAATGGCCGCCGAAGAGCCTTCCAGCGCGGACATCGAACTCCGCAGACTCCTAAGACTCGTATGTGACAACCGCTATATGGTGCTCTGGGTCGAGTCGTGCCGCGCTGACGTCGATAAGGCGCAGGACACGTTGACGGGCCTTCTCCCTCTAGGGCGCGATGGAGCGAGCGTGCTGGCTGCGGCACGAATGAACGCCGCGGGCGCGAATTTGATTGCAAACTTCCGAAAGGCGCTCGACGAAACGCAGCGCCTCGCACAGGCCGCCGACGCCAGCGCATACTCCTCGCGTAGCCCAGACGCCACTGTTGGTGACGCCAAGTAGCGTTCGATCACTTACGCCGCAGGAAGCCGGTCCAGCCGTATGACGGCCGTTTCGACAGGCGCATCAGCGACACACGAATGTGATTTACACCGGGCAGTGTTCAGATGGGGCAGTTGCATGGGCGAACTGCCCGCTGATGCCATCGGTGGCGATCCGGATCACGATCCATTGGGGCCTACCGGTGTTCATCGGCCAAACCCAGTTTCTCGGCGACGTCCACGACGGTCACAGCCACACAGCGATACCGAACTGTTCGATTTGCCGAACCGCTGGGCCGGTGATCACGCCAAAAACACCATACGCAAGTTGCTGCGTCGTACCTTAGACACGATAGCTACGGCTCGGCAATAGGGGGTACAGGTGAGCCTGGTCTATCGAGCACTCTGGCAAGACGACGACACTCAATTAATCGAGATGGTCCGAGCTCAGTTCATTGCATGGGCCAAGGACAAGTATCCGTCTCTCAAGATTGAAGATTTGGACGGCCACACTCAGTACGCCGCCAGTCCGGACACGGTTGAAATCGTGATTGAGCACGGTAAAGGTCACGTCGACGCGGACAACACTATGGAGGTCCTGAGAACCTCGTTGATCGAAACGCGCAATCATGGCGGATCGCGTTGGGAGACCAAAATCAGGTGCTGGAAGACTGAATCAGACGGCCGGCCGGGCTCGGTTGTTGGGTGGGTGTGGATCGACATTGCTGCGGTCGGCGACGACATTGATCCACGAAGCCTCTCCCCCGCGGCGCCGAAGATTGTCCGGTCTCTATTGGCCGCTTCACGCCCGGCCCACATCAATGGCATCCCGATTGATACTGAGATTCTGCGCTACTACGGCGCCAGTGAGGGCGAATCCCTCGCCGAGCTGATTACATCTATGGACAGGAAGCTGCCGATAGCAGTCTTCGCAGATACTCCTGAGCTTTATCGTCACCTGGCGGCGACCGCTCCATACACACTCGACGACATCGTGGGTCGTGTCAGCAACAGAATTGCCGGAATTGGCCGCGTTGCCGTGATTGACGCCGATGCGGCTGCGGCCCTCACGGATGCCCTCGGTGAGCCGCATGGGCTTTGGGGCGGCGCCTTCCGCATCTATATGCGCGACGTGGACCCAGCTGTTTCAAACGATGCAGGCAGGCACAGGTACGTTCTCGCGAGCCGCTACACGCAGCAACGCGATGCCGCAGCACAAATCATCGCCCGCGCGTTGGCTCCGGTTTCTGCTGTGCAACGGCCGCCAGCTAGCTTTGACCAGGCAAAAGAAATCCTGGATCACGCCGTTGCTGGTGACGACTTTGAAGCGCTCTACCACTTGGCGATCGAGGAGTCCGAGGATCGCAAGCGGGATATCATCGAGCTTCGGGAACAAGTCAAGCTACTCAGCGAACAAATTGACGGACAGGCAATCGACGCCGAGATCGCAACGGAGACGCTGAACAAGCTGCGCGCAGACAATGACTTCCAGTCGAGGCATGTCGACTACTTAAGACAACAGCTTTCGAGTCTCGACCGCGGCGACGGGTTCATGGGGACAGCGGCCGCGTATTCAGCAGTCATCCCGACTGAGGCCGCTAGCGCCTCGGAAGCCGTTGCGTTCGCTCGTCAGTTCCTCAGTGACCGCCTAACGATTCACGACAACGCTGTCGATCCTGCCGACCTAGCGAAGCTCGACTCTGCGAATGCGTCCACAGCCATTGCCGCCAACGCATGGCAAGGCTTTCGCGCACTCCATGGTTACGCGGAAGCGATGGCACGACCAGGGAACACCGACTCATTCTGGACCTGGTGTCAGAACACCGACCACCCCTGGAAATGGCGTGCAACGAAAACCTCACTCGCTATGCGGGAGTCAGAATCCGTTAGCAATCACCCCGAAATCCGGACGTTTCCAGTGGCTCCCGAAGTCGATCCGTCGGGCAAAATCTACATGGACAAACACCTCAAGTTCGACACGAACGGCGAGCATGCTCCTCGTATCTACTTCCACCTCGACGCCGAGACTGCGCATGTTCACGTCGGGTATTTCGGCCCGCATACGAAGCTGAAGAGCTCCACAAGCTGATCCCACACCCAGAGCACAAACACCTGCCGTCGGCGTATCTCGTGGATCTGGATGGTGGTCAGTATCCAATAAGGCTCACGTCACCGTTCGCCCAGCCCGGCAAGTGGCAGGAGAATCTGGATCGGGACGAAGCGGTACTGGGCAATACTGAATACACCTCACCGTCAGCGCGTCTCCAGTACGAGATGTCCGACGCGGGGCCGCTGAGACGCGCTAACACTCTGACTGGGCGTACAGCGTCCCATTCACCAGTACTTAGCGAACCTCGATGTGGAGGTGCTGCGACCAGTCCGCACTATCACTCATTGAAACGCCTAGGTCGCTAACCGATGCCCGGCAGCTATTGGGCCGCTTCATATGCCTCGACGATCTCAGCTTTAATCCGACCGCGGTCGGACACCTCGTACCCCTTCTTGCGAGCCCATTCACGGATCGCGACCAGCTGCTCTTTGGAAGACGCACCGTTCGCGCTGGCAGACTTCGCTTTTCCGCCTCGCCGACGGCCACCGACCTTCGTGGCGGCCTCAACGTATGGCTTCAGCGCCTTGTCCAGCTTCGCCACATTCGCCTCCGACAAGTCGATCTGGTAGTCGACGCCACGCAGCGAGAATGCGACCCGCTCACCAGCACCCTCCGGAATGTCAGCGCCACTAATATCGTCAATCAGTTGACGAAGAACACGCTCGGCCATCTAACACTCCTAATCGGTCGTAACTAACTATCCACACGATAGTAACCGGAGAAAACTAAGAATCTGGATTGTCACCGCCGGTGATATCACAAATAGGTCCTGTCGATTAGTCCGCGATGGGGCAACTATCGCTCTCCAAGCTTTTTCCCCTTAGTTGTCGGCGCGGTTGCTTATGCTCGCCTGATGGCACGACGGATGAAGGAAGCAGCGTTTCGGCAGGATCAGCAGGACCACCGGATGGACCCGCACATCGCGCCGATCAACCAACTCGTCGCTGACCTGCAGGACCCCGATGCCGGCCGCTGGCTTCCCGAGGTCGCCCCGATGCACGCCGGCATCGACGCGCTGGTCATTTCCGTACTTCGCGACCCAGGACCGAAAACCCAGGAGGCTACGGGCGGCTCAGGTTTTCTTTGCATCGAGAACGACGACCCAACTGCCGAGCGTCAACTTGAACTCTTTGAGCAGCATGGTATTTCAGCGCGGCAGGTACTCCCCTGGAATGCCTACCCCTGGTACATCCACCGGGCACCGAATGCGACCGAACTCACGGCCGGCGCTGAAGTGCTCTACAGCGTGCTCAATCTTGCACCGGACTGTCGGGTGGTCCTGCTGCAGGGCACTCACGCAGTCGACGCGTGGCGACGCCTCCTCAAGCAGCACCCCTCGCTCGCGCATCAGCGAGGCATTGAGGCCGTCGAGAGCATTCACCCAGGACGCCAGGCACTTTGGACCGCCGACCCCGTCGAACGCCAAGCCCGACTCGACAAACAGCACGCCGCGTACCGACGTGTCGCCACCGTCATCAACGAGAAGTGAGCGCCGCATCAAGCCAAAGGACGGGTCCGTCAGGTCAAGTTCGGCGACCGGAGCAGACCAGCAAGGCCGACAGTTTGGGCGCGACGATAGAGAAGGAGTTCATCGAACCCGGTCACTCAGCCAAGACTCTCGACGTACGTCCCGTCTTCAAAGAGCTTTTGGCATTCGTCCACGAACACCCAAACATCAAGTACGTCATCGTCTACATGCGGTCACGCGCCTTTCGCAACCACTTCGACGCTGCAACGGTCCAGGTACAGCTCAAGAAACTCGGCATCCGCCTGGTGTCGGCTAAAGAAGACTTCGGTGAAGGACCGACCGCCGTGGCGATGGAGGGCATGCTCGACATCATGAACGGCCTGCAGAACACCCTCCAAGGCCTCGGTGTGCAAACAAAGATGTTCAACAAGGCGAAGGCTGGCGGCACCGTCTCACTTGCCAAGTTGGGGTACAGGAACGTCCGCGTCGAGCACGAAGGATGGCTCATCAACACAATCGCACTTGACGAAGAGCGCGCACCGCTCGTGCGAAAGGCGTGGGAACTGTATGCGACAGGCGAATACAGCATCGAACGCCTCGAAGCCACCATGGCGGACATTGGGCTCACGGCTCGACCAACACAGCGAACCGCGAAAGGCACCCCCGTCGCGGCTTCCAAACTGCATCAGATGCTCAGCGACCCCGACTACTGCGGCTTCGTAGTCTACAAGGGTGAGATGTACACAGGGCGGCACGAACCCATCGTCACCCAACAGCTTTTCGACCGCGTCCAAGACGTGCTGAATGCGCGAAGCGCCTGTGGTCAGCGGGACCGGATACACAGCCACTACCTGAAAGGTTCGCTGTTCTGCGACCGCTGTCACAAGGCAGGTCGTACCGCTCGACTCATTTTCATGGAGGTCAGCGGTCACAGCGGCAAGCGCTACGCCTACTTCGTCTGCCGCGGCAGACAGGAGGGATTGTGTGACCTTCCGCATTTGCGAGTTGAGCTGGTCGAAGAGGCGATTGTTCAGCACTACACAACGCTGCAACTGTCGACTGGCTTTATCACCGACATGCGCAGTCGCATCGAGGATGCGATAGGCGACAGCCAAGCGGGTACGAGAGAGCTTCACGCCGGATTGACGCGACAGCTCGCGCAGATCGACAAGAAGGAATCACGACTCATCGATCTCGCGGCCGACGATGCGATGCCGTGAGACAAGATTCGATCCAAACTCAATGCTCTCAAGATGGAGCGAGCACGAGTTGAGGCTGGGCTGGCAACGGTCGGCAACGATCTGACGGCCGGCGCCCAAGCGTTGCAGGATGCACTCTCCCTCGCAGAAGAGCCGCAGTTGCTGTACGAGCGAATGCCAAACGACATTCGACGGCACCTCAATCAAACGTTCTACGATCGATTCCTTGTTGACGATCTTGAAGTCGTTCACGATCGCAAGACGTTGTTGTTCGACGAACTTCACCAAGCTGAACGCGTGTACGAACTGGCCAGAGGACAGGCGCGCACTGCACCTACGGCTACCAATTCGCTGCCGTCATCGGCCAACGACAGAGGCCCCCGACTAGCGAGGGCCTCTTATGCAACTTCCGGAACGGACTCACTTGGCTTGCCCGGTGTCTTTTCAGTCACTGGCTCAAGTAAAGCCGTTCTGGTCGGGCTGACAGGATTTGAACCTGCGACCACTTGACCCCCAGTCAAGTGCGCTACCAAGCTGCGCCACAGCCCGCGGCGCTACCGGACGAACCGGCAACGGTTGGAAAGCCTACCTCAGACCTCCCGCCGGACCCTAAACGGGTCCGGCGGCGCGTCAGCGGTCAGCGCTTGGCTCCGCGCTTCTCCCGCACCCGCACATTGATCTTGATCGGGCTGCCCTCGAAGCCGAACTCTTCACGCAGCCGGCGTTCGATGAAGCGGCGGTAGCCGGCCTCCAGGAAGCCCGTGGTGAACAGCACGAAGGTCGGCGGCCGCGAGGCCGCCTGAGTGGCGAACAGGATGCGCGGCTGCTTGCCACCGCGCACCGGCGGCGGCGTCGCGGCGACGATCTCCTTGAGGAAGGTGTTGAGCCGTCCGGTCGGGATACGGGCGTCCCACGACGCGAGCGCGGTCTCCAGCGCCGGCACCAATTTCTGCACGGCCCGACCGGTTTTCGCGGAGATGTTCACGCGCGGTGCCCACTGCACCTGCACCAGTTCGCGCTCGATCTCCTTGTCCAACAGGTACCGCCGGTCTTCGTCGACCAGGTCCCACTTGTTGAACGCGATGACGAGCGCGCGCCCGGCCTCGATCACCATCGACAGCACCCGCAGATCCTGCTCGGTCAGCGGCTGGGACGCGTCGATGAGCATGATCGCCACCTCGGCGGCGTCAATGGCGCCGTGCGTACGCACCGAGGCGTAGAACTCGTGACCACTGGCTTGGCCGACCTTACGGCGCAGACCGGCCGTGTCGACGAAACGCCAAGTCTTGCCTTCGAGTTCGATCAGCGAGTCGACCGGGTCCACCGTGGTGCCGGCCACGTCGTGGACGACGGACCGTTCGTCGCCGGACAGCTTGTTCAGCAGCGAGCTCTTACCGACGTTGGGCTTGCCGACCAACGCGACACGGCGCGGACCGCCTGTCCCGCTGCCCAATTCGGACACCGTCGGCAGCACTTCGAGGACGGCGTCGAGCAGGTCGGCCACGCCGCGGCCGTGCATCGCGCTGATCGAATACGGCTGTCCGAGACCCAGCGACCACAGCGCCGCCGCCTCGGACTCCACCTTCTCGTTGTCAACCTTGTTGGCCGCCAAGAACACCGGTTTGCCGGAGCGCTGCAGCCGCTTGGCCGCGGCCTCGTCGGCCGCGGTCGCCCCGACCACCGCGTCGACCACCAGGATGATCGCGTCGGCAGTGCGCATGGCGACAGTGGCCTGCTCGGCAACCAGCATCTGCAGCCCCTTCGCGTCGGGTTCCCACCCGCCGGTGTCCTGCACCATGAACCGACGCCCGACCCACTGCGCGTCGTACGACACGCGATCCCGGGTCACGCCGGGGATGTCCTGGACCACCGCTTCGCGGCGGCCCAGAATACGGTTCACCAGAGTGGATTTGCCGACATTGGGCCGCCCGACGACAGCCACCACCGGCGGCGGTCCGGCGTACTCCTCGAGGTCGGTGTCGAATCCCTCCGAGCCGACCTCCCAGTCGCCTTCGTCGAACCACACACCGTCGTCGTCGCTCATTGACGCACACCTACCTTCTGCTGCACGAGATCCAGCAGATGTGCCACCACACCAGCCTGGGTCATATCACTGGAATCGACCACGACCGCGTCATCAGCGGCCTGCAGCGGCGATACCGCGCGCGTGGAATCCAGATGGTCTCGGCGCCGGACATCGGCCAGCACCGCTTCGTAGTTGTCGGCCAAGCCATTTGCGACGTTCTGCGCGTTGCGCCGACGGGCGCGCTCCTCGGCCGAGGCGGTCAAGAAGACCTTGAGATCGGCGTCCGGCTTCACCACAGTGCCGATATCCCGGCCCTCGACGACGACCGAACCGGCCGCCCCGATCAGCTCACGCTGCCGCTGCACCAGCAACGCCCGCACCGCGGGAATCGCCGACACGGCGGACACTGCGAGGGTCACCGCCTCGCCGCGGATTTCGTCCGAAACGTCCTCGCCCGCAAGGAAGGAGTGGTCGTGATCGGGATCGAAGCTGACCGAGAATTCGGTCTGCTCGCACACCGAGACCACGGCATCGGCGTCGGCCGGGTCGATGCCCGCCCGCAGCACCGCCAGCGTCACGATGCGGTACATCGCACCGGTGTTGATGTGGTTGGCACCGAGTGCGTGCGCCAAATCCGTTGACACCGAGGACTTTCCGGTACCGGATGGCCCGTCGATGGCGATGACGATGGCATTCACAGGCCCACCGCCTGGTACAGCTCGCCGACTTCCTTGCGCGTCAGCGCCCGCAGGCTGTTGACCCGCTGGTCCCCCAGCGCCACCGTGCCGATGTGGGTGCGCACCAGTTCCTTCACCGGGAATCCGACCTCTGCCATGAGCCGTCGCACGACGCGATTGCGACCCTCGTGCAGCACGATCTTCACCAGAGACTTGCCGGCGGCCATGTCGACCACCGCGAATTCATCGACATGGACAGGACCGTCGTCCAGTTCCACGCCCTCACGCATCGTCTTGCTCAAACCGCGCGGCACCGTCCCCGCCACGGTCGCCAGGTAGGTTTTCGACACCTCGTACGACGGGTGCATCAGCCGGTGCGCCAGCTCGCCGTCGTTGGTCAGCAGGATCAGCCCCTCGGTCTCGGCGTCGAGGCGGCCGACGTGGAAGAGCTTCTTGTTGCCGCGTACCCGATGCTCGACCAGGTCGCCGATGCACGGCCGGCCCTGATCGTCAGACATGGTGGAGTGCATGCCTTTTGGCTTGTTCAGCGCCAGGTACACCAGATCCTCGTCGACGAGCACCCGGCTGCCGTCCACGCGGATCGTCTGCCGATCAGGGTGCACACGGGTACCGAGTTCGACGACGATCTGTCCGTCGACCTCCACCCGGCCGTCCAGGATCATCCGCTCGGCGACGCGGCGGGAGGCAATTCCCGCCTGCGACAACACCTTCTGCAGTCGCACGCCTTCTGTCGCGTCTTCACTGGCCATCATGTCAAGTCCCGATCTACGTCGAATTTGGCCGGCTCCGCAGCCGGCGCAGGGGTTCCGCCGAGTTTGGCGAAACGCGGTTCCTCAGAGAGGGTTTCAGTGATGTCGTCGATGACGTCGACATCAGGCAACAGCGGGGCGAGTTCCGGCAGCTCGGCCAGCGACGTCAACCCCAACCGTTCCAGGAACAATTCCGTCGTGGCGAAAGTTGTTGCGCCACTGTCGGCATCGGTGCCGGCCTCGATGATCAGCCCGCGCGCCGCGAGGGTCCGGATCACCGCGTCGACGTTGACGCCACGCACCGCGCTCACCCGCGCGCGGGTCACCGGCTGCCGGTAGGCGACCACCGCAAGGGTCTCCAGCGCGGCGCGGGTCAGCTTGGACCGCGCACCGTCGAGAATCAGCCGCTCGACATAGGGGGCGTACCGGGCCCGGGTGTACATCCGCCAGCCGCCACCGGCCTCGCGCAGGTCGATGCCGCTGCCGCGCTCGGCCAGCTCGGCGGCCATGCGGCGCAGCTTGTCCTCGACCCGCTCGGTCGACTCGTCGAGAGCGCTGGCCAGCGAGTCGACCGGAGCCGGGGTGTCGACCACCAGAAGCAAGGCTTCCAGCGCCGAGCCCAACTCGTCATCGGTGATCTCGGTGTCGATCTCGTCGCCGTCATCACCTTCAGCGGCGTCGTCGCCCTCAGCTGCGCTGTCGGCCTCGTCACCTTCGGTGACAGCGGCTTCGTCGGTCACACCGGCGTCAGGGTCGACGTCCTCGCCCACGCTGCTGTCCGCGGTTATCACCGCGTCGTTGTCTGTCATGAGTCTTCTTCCACCGCCGCTGCCAGATGCTCGTTCGTCGGCCGCTCCCCGGTCCACGAAACTTGCAGCACTCCAAGCGGTTCAATCTGCTCGAAGTTTACCGCCTTGGCACGGTAGAGCTCTAATAGCGCCAGGAACCGCCCGACGATCTCCATCCCGCCGTCGCAGTCCGCGACCAACTCGGTGAACGACGCCCACTCCCCGACGCCTCGATTCT
Source organism: Mycobacterium sp. FW102-FHT13B02 (assembly GCF_058790275.1). NCBI lineage: Bacteria > Bacillati > Actinomycetota > Actinomycetes > Mycobacteriales > Mycobacteriaceae > Mycobacterium > Mycobacterium sp. FW102-FHT13B02. The sequence continues at coordinate 14,533 of NZ_JBYTCM010000036.1, read as the reverse complement.
CCAGCAGCCTCATGAGTTTCATCGCTTGCTCGGGCACCGACACCGCCTGCACGTGCAGGTGATCGACCCGCAGCGACGGCACCTGGCGCGGCGCGAACGCGGCCGCCGCGATCTGGGCGAACCGGTCAGCGTCGACGCCGAGCATCACCTCGGGCAGCAGTTCGGTGAACCGGTCCTCCAAGGTGACGGCACGCGGGTAGCTGCGCATCGCCGCGGCCTCGAGTTCGGCGAACATCAACGCGACGTGCTTGAACGCGCGGTACTGCAGCAGCCGTGCGAACAGCAGGTCGCGGACTTCGAGCAGCGCCAGGTCTTCCTCGTCGTGGACCTCGGCGGCGGGCAGCAGCCGCGCGGCCTTCAGGTCCAGCAAGGTCGCCGCGACCACCAGGAACGCCGTCGTCTCGTCCAGCTCCAGCTGGCTGCCGATCTCCTTGGTGTACGCGATGAATTCGTCGGTGACCCGGTGCAACGCCACTTCGGTGACGTCCAGCCGGTGCGCGAAGATCAGCTGCAGCAGCAGGTCGAACGGACCCTCGAAGTTGTTGAGCCGGACTTGGAAGCCCGATTTCTTGGCGTCCGGCTGATCGGCCGCCGGGCTCTCCGGCGCCGCATCCCCGGCCGTTTCGGTGGGAATGTCGACGTCCGAAATCACGCGCCGAACCGGTCGATGACCTCACGCGCCAACGCCCGGTACGCCTCAGCACCACCGGATTTCGGGGCCCAGGTGGTGATCGGTTCACCGGCGACGCTGGTCTCCGGGAAGCGCACGGTGCGACTGATGACGGTGTCGAACACCAAATCGCCGAAGCGCTCCACAACCCGGGCCATGACCTCACGCGCGTTCACGGTGCGGTTGTCGTAGCGGGTGATGAGGATGCCGCTGATGTCGAGTTTGGGGTTCAGCCGGTCGCGGACCTTGTCGACGGTGTCGGTGAGCAGCGCGAGGCCGCGCAGCGAGAAGAACTCGCATTCGGTCGGGATGATCACGCCGTCGGCACAGGCCAGGCCGTTGACTGTCAGCAGCCCGAGGGACGGCTGGCAGTCGATGAGCACGTAGTCGTAGCGGTCCAGCACCGGATACAGCGCGCGGGACAGCGTCTGCTCGCGGCCGACCTCGTTGACCAGCTGAATCTCCGCGGCCGACAGGTCGATGTTGCTGGGCACCAGGTCCAGGCCCTTGACCCGGGTGTTGATCAGCACGTCGTCGATCGACACCCGCGGTTCGATGAGCAGGTTGTGCACTGTGTGTTCCAGCTCGTAGTGCGGGACGCCGAGACCCGCGGACAGCGCGCCCTGCGGATCGAGGTCTACCAGCAGCACGCGGCGGCCGTATTCGGCCAGGCTGGCGCCCAGATTGATGGTCGACGTGGTCTTGCCGACGCCGCCCTTCTGGTTGCACATCGCGATGACCTTGGCCGGGCCGTGCACGCTCTTGGGTTTCGGCTCGGGAATGTGTCGCGCGGGGCGTCCGGTCAGGCCGATCGCGGGTTCCGGATCTGCGGGCGCGGACGAGCCATCGACATCAAGCGGCAACGAAACCGGCTCCACCGGGCTCAGGCCCCCCAAGCCTGTGGGGACATCGGTCATGCGTCGCCGATCAGCGGCGTGACTCCCATAGCGAACATCCGGGCAAGTTTAACGGTGCCACGCCGCTGCCGATGGCAGACCCGCTGTCCTAATGTGACTGTATGAGCTGGAAGCAGCGGTGGTCGTTCGTCCGGATGGCACTCGGGATGCGCAAATTCGTGCACACAGGACAGTGGGGCGACGGCCGCGAGGCCGCCGCCGCGGCGTATGTGGAAGCAAATGCCCGTCGTGGCGATGTCGACGATGTCCTCGCGACCATCGATACCTTCGCCCGGGAACAGTCGATGCTCGTCAACGTCGGCGACGAAAAAGGCCTGCTCCTGGAATCCGCGGTCATCCGCGCCCACCCCGAACGCATCCTCGAACTGGGCACCTACTGCGGCTACAGTGCGCTCTTGATGGCCCGCGCTGCCCCGGAGGCACACATCTTCACCGTCGAGCTGTCGGCGGACAACGCTGAGATCGCCCGTCGCATCTGGACCCATGCGGGCGTCGCCGATCGGATCACCTGCGTGGTCGGCACCATCGGCGACGGCGGCGCCACGCTCGACCGGCTCGCGGAGCACGGGTTTGCGCCGGGCAATCTCGATTTCGTGTTCATCGACCACGACAAGGCCGCCTACCTCGACGATCTGAAGTCGGTCATGGACCGGGGTTGGCTGCGCCGCGGCGCCGTCGTCGTCGCCGACAACGTCAAGGTGCCCGGCGCTCCGGCCTACCGCGCGTACATGCGGGACCAGGACGGCAAGCACTGGCACACCGTGGAGCACCCGACCCACGTCGAGTATCAGAAGACGCTTCCCGACCTGGTGCTCGAATCCGACTACCTGGGCTGACGACTACTTGGGTTGAGGGGCGTCCACCGGCTTGGCCGGGCGCTGCCACGGCCAGGAACCGGTCATCTCGACCTGCAGAGAGAAGCTCAGGAAGGTGCGGATCGCGACGATGCCGGCCAGCACCGCGACACTCTGCGCGGTCGGCGTGACGGCCACGGTCCGGATGATGTCGGCCGCGACCAGAAATTCAAGCCCGAGCAGGATCGAGCGGCCGAGCCGCCGGCGGAATGCGTCATACGTGCCGCCCGCCGATTCGCCCTCAGTGCCGCGCACCCTGACAACCGTCGCGGCCAAGGCGATCACCGCACCGCCGACGATCACCGCGACACCGACGGCGTCGATCACCTTGCCGGTCGTCTCGATGATGTCGTAGAAGGCCATCACCGGATGCTAGCTCCGGCCGACCCCCATCGTTATCTGGCGCGCGGGTGCGCCCCGGCCCACACTTCGCGCAGCGCGCTGACGGTCACCAGGGTGTAGATCTGCGTCGTGGTGACCGATGCGTGGCCGAGCAATTCCTGCACGACGCGCACGTCGGCGCCACCTTCGAGCAGGTGCGTGGCGAACGAGTGCCGCAGGGTGTGGGGGGACACCGCCGCCGTGATGCCGGCCCGTTCGGCGGAGTCCTGTAGCACCTGCCAGGCACTCTGCCGGGACAACCGGCCGCCGCGCGCGTTCAGGAAGATCGCGGGTGTGCCCTTGCCACGGCGCGCGAGATCGGGACGGCCCCGCACCAGGTAGGCGTCCAGCGCCGTGACGGCAGGCCGGCCGATCGGCACCAGCCGCTGCTTGCCGCCCTTGCCGTGCAGCATCACCGACCGGGACTCGGTGTCGACGTCGTCGCGATCGAGGCCCACGGCCTCGGAGATGCGTGCCCCCGTCGAATACAGCAGTTCCAGCAGGGCGCGGTTGCGCAGCGTCAGCGGATTGTCGGCGTCGCTGTCGCCGCCGGCACCGTCGAGCAGGGCCAACACATCGTCGTAGCTGAGGCACTTGGGCAGCCGACGGCCCGGTGTCGGCGGCTTGACGCTGCGCGCGACATCGGTGTCGGTGAGGCCTTCGGCGGCGGCGAACTTGTGCAACCCGCGTACCGCGATGACGGCCCGGGCGGCCGACACCGACGACAACGCGACGACGCCGTTCTCCGGATCACCTTGTCGCAACGCGACCAGAAATTCGCTGACGTCGGTCTCGGTGACCGCGCCCAGATCATCGATGCCGCGGCCGGCCAGATGCGCGGTGTACCGCTTGAGGTCACGCCGATAGGAGCTCAGCGTGTTGGCCGCGACGCCCCGCTCGATGCTGAGGTGGTTCAGGTAGCCCTGAACCTGCGCCTCGAGCCGCGACCGGACCCCCATTGGGGATGAAGACGTCGAAGCGGCCACCGTCATCAGTCCTGTTCCCGCCGGGTGCGCAGTGCGGTCGGCCGGTCGACCCACGGCGCGTCGAGGGAACGCAGTTCGCCGGGCCGGTGTGCGGCCGCGAGGATCCCCGCCACGGCAAGGGCATTGACGATCACGCCGTCGAACACCATCTGCACCGCGTCGGCGAGCGGGACGCGCGCGATCTGCAGATCGGCCTCTTCGTCATGCACGTGGGGTCGGCCGATCTCGGTCAGCCCGGTGGCCAGGAAGATTCGCACGCTCTCATCGCTGAATCCGGGCGTCGAGTCGACGTCGATCAGCGGCTGCCAGTGTGCGGCGGCCAGGCCGGTTTCCTCTTCGAGTTCACGCGCCGCGGTGAGGTGCGGAGCCTCGTCGCCCATGTCGAGCAGTCCGGCGGGCAGCTCCCACAGCCGCCGCCCGATCGGATGACGGTACTGGTACACCAGTACCAGGTTCCCGTCCTCGTCGAGCGCCACGACCGCGACCGCCCCGTAGTGTTCGACCACCTCACGGCGAGCCGAACCACCACCGGGCATCGCGACTTCGTCCGCCCGCAACGCGAAAATCTTTCCTACATAAACGGTTTCGCTCGATAGCGTGGCGAAATCGTGTTCAGCCACGGGATTCTTGCAGCTGCTCGGCATCGTGACCGGTCTGGTCGTCCGAACCCTCCGCATGTGATCCGGCGCCGTGCACCTCGGAATCGATTTCCTCCAGCGGCAACCGCTCGGCGGCCTTGTAGTCCAGCGCCGCCCCGATGAACGCCGCGAACAGCGGGTGCGGACGCGTCGGGCGGCTCTTGAGCTCCGGGTGCGCCTGGGTGCCGACCAGGAACGGGTGCAGGTTGGCGTCGTACTCGACGAACTCGACCAGCTGGCCGTCCGGCGAGGTGCCGGAGAACTTCAGCCCGCTCTCCGAGATGCGGTCGCGGTAGGCGTTGTTCACCTCGTAGCGGTGCCGGTGCCGCTCGGACACCTCCGTGGCGTCGTACGCCTTGGCCACGATCGAATCTGCCTGCAGCACGGCCGGATACGCGCCAAGGCGCATGGTGCCGCCGAGGTCCGCATCGCCGGACACCGCGTCGCGCTGGTCGGCCATGGTGGAGATCACCGGGTCCGGCGTGTGCTCGTCGAACTCCGCGGAGTTGGCGCCGGTGATACCCACCGACCGGGCGGCCTCGATCACGATGCACTGCAACCCGAGGCACAGGCCCAGCAGCGGCAGCCGCTGACGGCGGGCGTACCGGATGGCGCCGAGCTTGCCCTCGATACCGCGGATGCCGAAGCCACCCGGGATCAGCACGCCATGCACATCACCGAGCACGGCGGCCGCACCTTGGTCGGTCTCACAATCGTCGGACGCGACCCAGCGGATCTCGACCTTCGAGTGGTGGGCGAACCCACCGGCGCGCAGTGCCTCGGCCACCGACAGGTAGGCGTCGGACAGGTCGATGTACTTGCCCACCAAGGCGATTCGCACCGTTTCCTTGGGCTCGTGCACCCGGCGCAGCAGGTCGTCCCACTCGGACCAGTCCACGTCGCGGAACGGCAGGTTCAGCCGGCGCACCACGTATGCGTCGAGCTCCTCGCGGTGCAGCACCTTGGGGATGTCGTAGATGGACGGAGCATCCGGCGTGGAGATGACGCCGTCGATGTCGACGTCACACATCAGCGCGATCTTGTTCTTCAGCGGCTCCGGCACGTCCCGGTCGCAGCGCAGGATCAGCGCGTCCGGGGTGATACCGATGCTGCGCAGCGCGGCCACCGAGTGCTGCGTGGGCTTGGTCTTCAGCTCGCCCGACGGCGCCAGGTACGGCACCAGCGACACGTGCAGGAAGAAGACGTTCTCGCGGCCGACGTCGTGCCGGACCTGGCGAGCGGCTTCGAGGAACGGCTGCGACTCGATATCGCCTACGGTGCCACCGATTTCGGTGATGACGACGTCGGGGCGCTTGCCCTCGGCGTCCGGCAGCGCCATCTCGAGGATGCGGCTCTTGATCTCGTCGGTGATGTGCGGGATCACCTGGACGGTGTCGCCGAGGTAGTCGCCGCGGCGCTCCTTGGCGATGACCTCCGAGTACACCTGGCCGGTCGTGACGTTTGCCGAGCGGGACAGGTTGCGGTCCAGGAAGCGCTCGTAGTGGCCGATGTCCAGATCGGTCTCGGCACCGTCCTCGGTGACGAACACCTCGCCGTGCTGGAACGGGTTCATGGTGCCCGGGTCGACGTTCAAATACGGATCCAGCTTCTGCATCGTCACGTGCAGACCACGCGCGGTGAGCAACTGGCCCAGGCTGCTGGCGGTCAGACCCTTACCGAGCGAGGAAGCGACCCCGCCGCTGACAAAAATGTGCTTCGTCGCGGCCTGTGGGTGCCTGCGTAGCGATGCCAAGAATGACCTCCGTGGTGATGGGGCACGGTAGCGGTTGAACTACCTGGGGCCTGCCGACCCACGGAGTTTCACCCTATCACCGACCGGCGCGAGCTGGGACTGACGCGCCGGTGATGGTCGCCACGAACCGGCTACTGCAGAACCGTCACCGAGCTGGCGCCGCGACCGATGCCGAGCTGCGCCGGATGGCCGCCGGAGATCAGTTGCTGCAGAGCCAGGACGGCGGTGATCCGGCCGGCCTGGGTGTTGATGTCATCGACGGTGCCGACCGCACCGGACAGTCCGGCGTCGGAGCGCACGACCGCCACCGCGGCAGTACCGGACGCGCAGCCGTCACGGCCCGCCACCACCGTGCCCGCACCATGCGGCGCCAGGCCCGAGGCCAGTCGAGCCACTGTGGCACCACGGTTGCCGGCGTCGTCACCCAGCGCGCCGCCGGTGATGATCAGCGCCGTGTCGGCGACCCCGACGCGCTGACTGCCGTAGGTGATGAAGCCGGTGTCACGCAGTGTGGCCAGCACGGTGTCGCGCTGCATGTCGTCCACAGGCAGCACCGCCGGGTTGCGATCACGCAGCAGCGTGATGCCCAGCAGGTCACCGGCCTGGGACCCCTGGTCGATGGTCCGGGTGTTCAGCTGACGCCCGGCGGGCACGATCGGCGAATTCACCACCGACAGCAGCTTTTCCGAGGCGTTGGCATCCACGAACTGTTGAGTGAGCGCGATGGTGCCGGTCACCGAACCGCCGGCGGCCGCAATCAGTTTCGCGGCCGAATCGACATCGTCAGTGGCTGCGTCGGGGGTGCGGAACACCACGACCGACTTCCCCGCCAGCGCGTCGCGCACCATGCGCGGTGACATCTGGGCATCGAACTCGCCTGCCGCACTGAGCTTCTGGTTCAGTGCGTTCTTCTCGTCGGTCAGGCCGTTGATCTGGTTCTGCAACTCGTGTTTGTCGTCACGCAGTCCGGACAACAACGTGTTGGACAACAGACCGGAACCGAGCATCACCCCAATGGCCAGCGCCAGGAACACCGCGGCCAGCGAGATCGCATGCGAGCGTAGGGAAATCATCGTCCGGCTAGCTCACCAGCCCCTGCGCCCACAGCAGGAAGCGGTTCCAGTAGTCGGTCACCAGGTGCAGGACAGCGGCATCGGCGCGCGCGACGTACAGCGCGACGATGACGGCGACCAGCATCGCCAGCACCAGCAGCGCGATGGCGCCGCCGGACACGCGGCTGCGGTACAGCGTCGCAACGGCTTTCGCATCGACCAGCTTCTCCCCCACCTTCAGGCGGGTCAGGAACGTCGACGGGGTGCTCGACTGCCGCGTGCGGTCGAAGAACTCTTCGATGTTGGCACGGTGACCGGCGGTAACGATGAGCGCGGCACCGTGGTGGTCGACGAGCAACAGCGCCAGGTCCGCGGCCGAGCCGGCGGCCGGGAAGGTCATGGCACCGACGCCCAGATCCTGGATGCGCTCAAGACCTTTGGCATGACCGTCGGCGTCGGCGGGCAGCACCACCTGAGCACCGGAGCGCAGCACGTCGGCGCTCATATCTTCGGGGTCGCCGACGATCAGCGCAGGCCGGTAGCCGGCCTTGCGCAGGGTGTCCGCCCCGGCGCCGACACCGACGAGCACCGGCTGGTACTCCTTGATGAATGGCTTGATGGCCTTCAGGTCATCCTCGGCGGTGGGATCGTCGGTCACGACCACGACGTGCCGACGGGCCACGTCGACGTCGATGTCCGGGATACCCATGCCGTCGATCAACAGCGGGCTCTCGCTGCGGATGAACTCGATGGTGTTGCCGGCGAACGCTTCCAGGTGCGCGACGAGCCCGCTCTTGGCCTCGTGCATCATTTCGTGGATCTGCTCGTCGTTGCGTTCGTTGCCGAGGACCAGTCGGCGGTCGCCGTTGTAGACGCCGCCGTTGTGCAGCCGCACCTTGGCGCCGTCCTTGACCTTCTTGAAGACCTCGGGGCCGGTCTCGTCGATCAACGTAACCCCGTTGGCGACAAGCACTTCCGGCCCCAGATTCGGGTAACGGCCCGAGATGGACGACGACGCGTTGACGACGGCGGCGACCTCGGCCTCCACCAGTGCGTCGGCGGTGATGCGGTCGAGGTCGAGCGCATCGAGGATGACGATGTCCCCCGGACCGATGCGGCGCAGCAGGCGGTCGATGTCACGGTCAACGCGGGCGGTTCCGGTCACGCCCGGCTTGGGTCCGGCATTTCGGGTGAGCAGCGCTGCCATCTTCATGCGTCGATTCTGTCGACGAACCCTCAAGTAGAGGTGGAGGCGCGCCGTAACAACAGCCTCAGAAGTTTTCTTTTGTCACATCTGTAACAACCAAAGGGTCTCAATCTCGCTTCGCCGCGTAATGCCGAGCCGCCTTGGCGCGGCTGTCACAGGTCGTCATCGAATGGCCAGCGTCGGGTGCCGTTCTTCGAAGTGCTGGAGAACCAGAGCACGCAACGTCAGCCCGCTGCGGTGGGGCCGGGCCGAGCTCTCGCCCGCCAACCCCACACAACAAGTCACGGCGTGGCATGCTCCTGCTGCGCCGCCGCCAACAGCTCACGCGCGTGCGCGCGGCCGCTGTCGGTGTCGCCGAGTCCGGCCAGCATGCGGGCCAACTCGGCGACGCGATCGTCATCCTCGAGGCGGACCACCCGGCTCGACTTGGGGCCGCTCTCGACCACCAGATGCACGTCACCGTAGGCCGCGACCTGCGGCAGGTGGGTCACGACGATGACCTGGTGCGTGCGAGCCAGGCGCGCCAGCCGCTTGCCGATCTGCACCGCAGCGCGGCCACCGACACCGGCATCGACCTCGTCGAACACCATGGTGGTGCCCTCGGCAGAAGCGGACAGCACCACTTCGAGCGCCAGCATCACGCGGGACAACTCACCGCCCGACGCGCTCTTGGCCAGCGGCAACACGTCAGAACCACTGTGCGGCGTGAAACCGAACTCAACGGCGTCGACGCCGTCATGGCCCGCATGAACGGCGGTGCCGTCCGGCAAGGTTAGCGGGGCGCTGTCATCGGTGCGTGCCTCGAGCGGCGACACCGCGATGCTGAAGCCGGCCCCGCCCATCGCCAGCCCCGCGAGTTCGCCGGTCACTGCCTTCGCCAAGGACTTCGCCGCCTTGGTCCGCGCCTTGGTGACCTCGGCGGCGGCGAGCACGACCTTGTCGTGCCGTTCGTCGACCTGCTTCTGCAATTCAGCCAGCGCCTCTTCGGAGACGTCCAGCTGCGACAGCCGCTGCCGGGCGTCGGCAGCCCACTGCAACACCCCGTCGATATCCGCGGCGTACTTGCGGGTGAGGTTGCGCAGCTCGGCCTGGCGGGCCAGTTTCGATTCCAAAGTGCTTGCATCACTGGGCAACTCGGACAGATAGTCACCGAGCTCACCAGACACGTCGCCGAGCACCGCCAGCACCTCACTCAGCCGGTCACCGAGGGCGCGCAGCGCCGCGTCATCCGTCGCCGACAACACCGACTTGGCCTGCGCCGCGGCGTCGAGTGCCGATGCGGCGTCGTCCGACGGGCCGTCGCCGAGCTCACCCGACAGCGCGGCACGGGCCGTCTGCGCCGCGTCCCGCAGCGCATCGAGTTCGGACAACCGGCGGATATCGGCCACCAACGCGTCATCCTCGCCGGCCTCCGGCGCCACGGTGTCAATCTCGTTCAGCCCGAACTGCAGCCGGTCGGCCTCCAACGCGAGATCCCGCGCCCGCTGCCGCCGGTCGATCAAATCCCTTCGAGCGGTGAGCCATTCGTCACGCAACTTGCGGTACTTCGCCAGCGGCCCCGTCACGTCGACGTAGCGGTCGAGCGCACCACGCTGCTCGTCGGGACGCATCAGCCGCAGCTGGTCGTTCTGCCCGTGCAGGGCCAGCAATTCGGTGGTGAACGTCGCCAACGATTTCGCCGGCACGCTCCGACCACCCAGAAACGCCCGTGACGGCCCGTCCTTGCTCACCGACCGCGCGGCGATGACGCTGCCGTCGTCGTCACGGTCGGCACCGGAAGCTTCCAGAATCTCGTCGACCCGTTCGGACACGCCGTCACCGAGTTCGGTTGTGGTGAAACGACCTTCGACGACAGCCCGGGCAGAGCCCGAGCGCACCCGGCTGGGATCGGCACGTGCGCCGCCCAGCAGATGCAGGCTGGTGACCACCATCGTCTTACCCGTACCGGTCTCGCCGGTCAGCACAGTCAGGCCGCGGCCGAATTCGGCAGTGGCCGCACTGATGGCGCCCAGCGCCTCGATGCGAATCTCGGTCAGCATTACTGGCCGCGCCACCCTTTCACCGGCAACCGGAATTTGCGCACCAAACGGTCGGAGAACGGGGCGCTGTCGAGACGAACCCATTTCAGCGGCGTGTCACAGCGGGTGACCTCCAGCCGGCCGCCGGCCGGGACCACCATCTGGCGACGGCCATCGCAGAACACCATGGCGTCATTGTTGCCCGCTTCGACCTCGATCGCGATCGACGCGTCGGGGCTGGTCACCATCGGACGGGCGAACAGCGCGTGAGCATTGTTGGGTACCACCAGGATTGCTTCGAGGTCCGGCCACAGGATCGGGCCGCCCGCGGAGAAGGCATAGGCCGTCGACCCCGTAGGCGCCGACACCAGCACACCGTCACAGCCGAACGCTGACACCGGACGGCCGTCAACCTCCAGCACCACACTCAGCACGCCGAACCGGCTGCTCTTCTCCAGGCTGGCCTCGTTGAGCGCCCAACCGCGCTGCACGACCTCACCGTCGACCCGCACCCCGATGTCGAGCGTCATCCGTTCTTCGACCCGGTAGTCGCGGTCGATGATGCGCTCGAGCACTTGGTCAATGGCCTCGGCTTCTGCTTCTGCCAGGAAACCGATGTGGCCGAGGTTCACCCCCACCACCGGAATCTCGGCATTGCGGGCCAGTTCCGCCGCCCGCAGGAACGTGCCGTCGCCGCCGAGCACCAGGACCAGTTCACAGCCGTCGGCCGCGTGCTGGTCGGGATCGACGACCGTGATGTCGACACCCCGTGCCCGCATGTGGTCCGGCGCCAGGTGCAGAGCACCGCGGTCGACGGCCTCGGCGGCCAGCACACGCAGACCGATTCCGTTGTCGCCCAGTACCTTTTCCACCCGGGTCGCGGTATCGGTGGCTTCATCGCGGCCGGTGTGAATCACCAGCAGCACGGTCCGTTCACATGTCACTGCGGCCCCTCTGCTACCGCACGACCGACGGCGGCGACAAGAGCTTCGCCCTCCAGCGGATGATCAGTGGTGGTCCGCAAGCGCAAGAAGTACTCCACGTTGCCGGACGGGCCGGGCAGCGGGCTGGCCGTGACGTCGACCGCGTGCCAGCCGAGTTCCGCGGCGCGCCGCGCCACCGTCAACACGGCATCGGCGCGCAGTTCGGGGTCGGAAACCACGCCACCGGCTCCGACTCGATCCTTGCCCACCTCGAACTGCGGCTTCACCATGGGAACGATATCGGCTTGGGCCGACGCGCACGCGGTCAGTGCCGGCAGGACGGTCGCCAGTGAGATGAAAGAAAGATCGGCCACCACCAGGTCGACCGATCCCCCGATGGCCTCGGCCGTCAGCTCCCGGACGTTCGTCCGCTCCATGACGATGATGCGTTCGTCGGACCGCAACGACCAGGCCAACTGGCCGTACCCGACGTCGGCCGCGACGATTTCGCGGGCACCCCGGTCGAGCAGTACCTCGGTGAATCCGCCGGTGGAAGCGCCGGCATCCAGGCAGCGCCTGCCCTCAGGCGATACCCCGAACGCATCGAGGGCCCCGATCAGCTTGTGCGCACCCCGGGACACCCAGCTGCGTTCGGTGGATTCGGCGACCAGGAGATTGGCCGCGGGAGTGACGGCCGTCGACGCCTTGGAGGCCCGCATGCCGTCGATGGTCACGCGGCCGGCCTCGATCAGTTCCGCAGCCTGTTGACGTGACCGGGCCAGCCCCCGGCGGACGAGTTCAGCATCAACACGTGCGCGTCGCGTCACGTGCGATCAGCCCTTCTCGACCGATTCCAGGGCCCGGACCAGCAGATTGTGGGCGTGGTCCAGACCCGCCGCGACAGCCTCGAGATCCGGGGTCTCGCCACCTTCGCCGGACAGATCCGGCAGATGGGACAGCAGGACCGCGATGTCTTCACGGATCTGGGCAGGATCGGTACTCATAGCGATGTTCACGCTAGCGGATCAGCGTCGTCGAGCAGCGACCACCGATCCAATGCTGCGCGCGCCGTGTCGTCGCCGGCCGCGATACGCATCCGCCCGTTGGGAGTGCCGGCCCACAGGGCGCCGGCCGTCGCCCGGACCACCGACAGCTCGTCGCCGACGGATTCACCGGTGGCGTGCACGGTGACTCCGTTGCCGGACACCTCGACCCGCCACGCGGGGTGTGGCCCGACCCGCAGTACGTCTGCCGACGTGGTCAGCGAGCGCAAATCAGGCGCCAGGTACCCCGGACGCTCCGCGGGAATCGCATGCACCATGTCGGCTGCGCTGCTCACCCCGGTCAGCACCATCAGACTCGGTAGACCGGCGGCATTCGCCCCCGCAATGTCGGTATCGAGCCTGTCCCCGACAACCAGCGGCGATTCGTACCGGCCGCGTGCCAGGGCGTCGTTCATCAACGTCGGCTCCGGCTTACCGGCGACCTGCGGGACCTGTTCGGTGGCGGTCTGCAGCGCGGCGACCAACGAACCGTTCCCCGGCAGCAGCCCACGCTCCGACGGCAGCGTCTTGTCGCTGTTCGCCGCCACCCAAAGGCCACCGGCCCGGATGGTCAGCGCCGCCTCGGCCAGATCGGCCCAAGCGGTCTGCGGCGAATGGCCCTGCACGACAGCGACCGGACCGTCGGCGAACTGCCGCACCGGCTGCAGGCCGACGCCCGCGACCTCGGCAGCCAGCGCATCGGTCCCGATGACCAGGACCTTCGCTCCCGCGGGAAGCTGCAGCGCCAACAGGTGTGCCGCACTCTGGGCACTGGTCACCACATCGTCGGCAAGCGCGGAAAACCCGAGCGCGTCGAGGTGATCAGCCACCTCGGCCGGGCTTCGTGACGCGTTGTTGGTGACATAGAGCTTGCGCGACGTCACCGCGGCAAGGGCGTCCACCGCTCCTTCCGTGGCCTCATGACCGCGGAAGACGGTGCCGTCGAGATCCAGGAGCAGACAGTCGTGCAGCTGAGCCAGCGTCGTCACGTCAGCCCAATTCGGCGACGCGGTCCTCGGCGTCGGTGACGCCTTCCAGATCCGCGGCCGCGGCATGCAGGAACCACTGGAGTGCGTCGTTGGTGCGGTCGAGGGCCAGCAGCGTCTCGGCATAGACATAGAACAACCGTGCCGCGGTCTGGCCCGTCCGCGTGGAATCCAGCGGCGGGTTCTGCAACAACGCGAGAGCCTGGGCCGGCTGGCCGAGATCGCACCGTGCACCGGCCAGAACGATCTTCAGCTCGTCGGCGTCGTCACCGGTGAGCTGCTCCGCCTCGGGGCTGCGCCCCAGTTCGATGGCGCGCTCCGGACGGCCGATGCCGCGCTCGCAGTCGGCGATGAGAGCTAACAGCGGTGACTTGCTTCCCATCCGCCGCGCAGCACGCAGTTCGGAAAGCGCCTGCGCCCAGTCACCACAGTGATAGGCCGCGATACCCACGGCTTCCCGAATCGCAGCGATACGCGACGCCCGGTGCCGTGCCGCACGTGCGTGCTCGAGCGCCGCTTCCGGATCCTCCTCGAGCAGATCGCCGGCCATGACCAGGTGCTTGGCCACGTAGTCGGCGGTCGCCTTGTCGAGGGTCGTCAGCTCACGACGCACCTCGGGCGACAGCTGCTTGGCCTCGACGTCATCGGGCAGCCTGGGACCAGAGGACTGATCCGACGTTGTCGCAGCGTCGCGGGACTGAGGCGGCCGACCGTTCCGATCGGAGCCGGGCCGCCTGGGCGCCTGCGTGCGGTCGCGCTGAGGCCGCTGTCCCCGTCGTGCGTCGCCGTCGTCTCTGCGCGAGGGGCGACGATCGCCGCCCTGCCTGTTGTCGACCACTGGAACCTTTCCTACGAAATCTCAGGTCAGAATACGGCCCGACCCGCCCCTGGCCGAACTTTGCTCGCGAAACGCGCCATCTGGGCACCGGTACCGAACCAATCGATAGCCGGCCCAGGGTCATTTCCGCGCCGAGAAATAGAAATTCCTCAAATAGAATCACCCCCCACATAAATGTGGGGGGTGATTCCTAATTTGTGTTCGGCGGTGTCCTACTTTTCCGCCCGTGCAGGGCAGTATCATCGGCGCTGGCAGGCTTAGCTTCCG
>NZ_JBYTCM010000035.1:0-34326 GCF_058790275.1 Mycobacterium sp. FW102-FHT13B02 | reverse complement strand
CACGGCACAATAACCACGACCACGTGGCCTACTTTTCACCGTCGCTTCTGGCCTACTTTTCGACCGTCGTCAACAGAGGCGTTTGCTAGACCCATGCGGGCCGTAGGAGGGTTCTTCGCAACGGCCGTCGATACTTTGGTGATCGCTCCGCAACGGCCATATGCATGGCGTGAGCTGATATTCCAGATGTGGTTCGTAGCTCGCGTGTCCATTGTTCCGACAATCATGATGGCTATTCCGTTCACGGTTCTGTCCGTCTTCATCTTCAACATTCTTCTGGTTGAATTCGGCGCGGCGGACTATGCCGGGGCGGGAGCTGCCTTCGGAGCGGTCACCCAGATTGGACCGCTAGTGACTGTTCTCGTAGTGGCTGGTGCTGCGGCCACAGCGATGTGTGCAGACCTCGGATCGCGCACGATCCGCGAGGAGTTAGATGCGATGCGTGTGATGGGTATTAACCCGCTGCAGGCTCTGGTTGTGCCACGCGTGCTTGCTACGGTTGTGATTGCGCTGCTATTGAATTCGGTAGTCTCGGTGGTTGGCGTCGTCGGAGGATTCTTCTTCTCGGTTTTCGTGCAGCACGTCACCCCGGGCGCGTTCGTCGCCGGAATGACGGTGTTCACCGGGCTACCTCAGGTCGTCATATCTCTCGCGAAGGCAGCGCTTTTCGGTTTCGTGGCTGCACTCATCGGCTGCTACAAGGGTATTTCCGTCGGCGGCGGACCGGCCGGCGTAGGTACAGCGGTGAACGAAACGGTGATCTTCTCATTTATGGCACTTTTTCTCATCAACGTGGTAGTGACCGCAGTCGGTGTGAAGGCGACGATGTGACTACCAGCGTTCCGAGCTCGCGCATGCCGCGGATGCGGAGAGTCGTAAGCCGATTCGTTGAAGGCTGGAATCGGGTCGGCGAGCAGACGCAGTTCTACGGTAAGGCGATCGTCTCTATCGGAGATGCACTCGCGCACTATCGCACTGAAATTGCTGCTCAGATCGCGACGATGAGCCTGGGAGCGGGCGCTCTTGCCGTCGTGGGTGGCACGATAGTGATCGTCGCCTTCCTGACGCTCTCGGCCGGTGCACTCATCGCCGTGCAGGGTTACAACACTCTCGCGGGGGTTGGTGTTGAGGCACTGACCGGCTTTACCTCGGCATACCTCAATGTTCGAATCATTGGACCGCTTGTCACCGGAATAGGGCTGGCCGCCACGATCGGAGCAGGTGCAACCGCCCAATTGGGTGCGATGCGTATCGCCGAAGAGATCGATGCACTCGAAGTTATAGGCGTTCGGTCGATCGCATACCTCGCGTCAACACGAGTGCTGGCCGGGGTGATTGTCGTCGTACCTCTATATTGCATCGCCGTACTCATGTCATTTATCGCCGCGCGCGTCGGAACAACCTTTGTCTACGGACAGTCGACCGGCGTCTATGATCACTACTTCACGACTTTTCTCAATCCGGTGGACCTGCTTTGGTCATTCTTGCAGGCGATCAGCATGGCAATTTCAGTCATGGTGATCCATACATATTATGGATTCAATGCGTCGGGTGGGCCCGCCGGCGTTGGAGAAGCGGTCGGGCGGGCCGTACGTTCCTCGCTGATCGTAGTCGTGCTTGTAACTCTGGTCATCTCGTTATCTGTCTACGGGCAGTCCGGCAACTTCCATCTATCTGCGTAGCCGACTATGAGTCATAACAACAGACGACCGAACCAGCCGTCGTGGTGGACGCACCCGGGCTGGTGTACCGGGATGCTCGTATTTGCGCTCGTCGGTATTTGTGGCATGACTGAGTCATTGTTCACCGGGGCTTTTCGAAGCTACGTCGAAGTGACGTTGAGGTCCGACCGGGCGGGTTTGATCATGGAACCCGGTGGCAAGGTGCGGATGCGGGGGCTGCAGGTCGGTCAGGTCGCACGCGTCAATGCCAACCCCGTATCACTTACGCTGCAAATCGATCCTGAAATGGTCAGGTATATCCCTGCCAACGTTGGTGCAGAGATCAAGGCGACTACCGCATTCGGCGCAAAGTACGTCGATCTACTCTATCCCACCGACCCATCGGCACGGCGGCTGGCGGTAGGACAGGTCTTGCAATCGAAGAACGTTACTAGCGAGGTCAATACCGTCTTCCAGAGCATCGTAGAATTGCTGGACAACGTCGACCCTGCAAGGCTTAATGGCACGCTGACCGCCCTCGCCGAAGGGTTGCGCGGTCAAGGAAAAGCAATTGGTGAGGCCATCAGCGATGCAAACCAGGTATTGCTGGCACTCAATCCGCGCAGTGAGACGCTGCGCGCCAATTGGCGAGCTTTCAAAGATGTTAACGATGCCTACGGTGCGGCAGCTCCCGAGATCCTGACAACCCTCGATGCGGCCACGAACGCCGCGACGACTATAGCCGGTCAGTCGCAATCTCTTGACTCGTTGTTGATGAACGCAATTGGTCTGGGCCAGAGCGGTATTGACTTGCTCGGTCCGAGCAAAGACAACATAACCCACGCTCTCAACGCAATCGAACCGACCACTTCGCTGCTCCTCAAGTACAACCCCTCAGTGACCTGCCTATTAGAGGGGGCCAAGTGGTTCATCGATAACGGTGGCAAAGACGCCGAAGGCGGCAACGGATTTTCGATCATCCTGGACGCGGGACTGGCCTGGGGCCAAGACATCTACCGCTACCCGGATAACCTGCCGATCGTGGGTGCGAAGGGCGGCCCCGGTGGTAAGCCAGGTTGCGGTTCACTGCCGGACCCCACGAAACAGTTCCCACAGCGCATGTTGGTCACGAATACCGGGTGGGGTACCGGGAACGATATTCGCGTCAATCCGGGAATCGGCTTTCCGGGATGGGCCAATTACTTCCCCGTCACGCGCGCAGTCCCCGAGCCGCCAAGTCTGCGAAACCTGTACGGAGGCCCCGCGCCTGGGCCACTGCCGCCGTATCCCGGCGCACCTCCCTACGGTGCCCAGCAGTACGCACCTGACGGCACGCCGCTGTATCCAGGTCTGCCGCCGGCTCCGCCGCCTGGAGCACCACGTGACCCTGGTGTCACACCGGGAGCGGAACCGTTCGTCCCTGCCGCTCCTGCACAGGTGAATCCCACGCCGCCTCCGCCGGGACCGCCTCCCACACCTTCGGAGCCTGCGCCACCGACACAGTGAGCACGTCGGCACCGTCGCAGCACGCACCGACGATGATGCTAGGAGAGAATTAGGATGAAAGACCGCCTCATTGCCACCATCTGGCGGCTGTCCGTCTTCATGTCAGTGTGTCTGCTGGGCTTGTTTGTGCTCCTTGCGGTGTTCGCACAACTCCGATTTGAACAACAACGAAGCTTCGCCGCACTCTTCACCAACGTGGGTGGACTCAAGAGTGGAGATTTCGTACGAATCGCCGGAGTAGAAGTCGGAAAAGTGGAGGGCATCAGGATTCAGCCTGACACCACAGCACGCGTTGAATTCAAGATTGAGAACTCTGTGACGCTCTCCGACAGCACTCGTGCTGTCATCCGCTACGACAATCTCTACGGTGATCGTTACCTGCAGATCGAGAAAGGCACGGGCGAGGGCAGGGATCAATACCTGAACGCAGGCGCCACAATCCCGTTGTCGCACACAGCGCCTGCCCTTGACCTCGACACCCTCATCGGTGGATTTCGACCACTGTTCCAAGCATTAGACCCCGACCAAGTCAACGCGCTTTCCTCCCAGCTGATCCAGGCCTTCCAGGGCGAAGGTGACACTGTTGGATCGCTGCTATCTCACACCGCCATATTGACGAGTAGCCTAGCGGACCGAGATAGCCTGATCGGACAGGTCATCAACAACCTCAATACTGTACTTGGCTCCTTTGACGAGAACAACAAACAGTTCGCTGAAGCGATCGAGAAGATCGCTTCTGTCACAGCGACATTGGCCGGGCGCAAGCAGGAGATCACCAACGCTGTTGCCTATGTCAACGCCGCGTCAGCATCAGTTTCTGACCTACTCGAGCGTTCGCGACCGGGACTGAAGAAAGTCGTTCGAGAAACCGACCGGACCGCGTCTCTCGTATTGAACGACGCTGCCTACTTCGACGACCTAATCAACACGCTTCCGGACGCCTACAAGATGCTGGGCCGCCAGGGTCTCTACGGAGACTGGTTTGCCTTCTACATCTGCGAGGCAATCCTCAAGGTGAACGGTCACGGAGGCCAACCGGTATATATCAAACTGATCGGCCAGACGTCAGGTAGGTGCACACCCAAGCCATGAAAGAAATGACCGAACGCAATCCGATCAAGATCGGTCTAGCCGGGACTCTGATCACGAGTGGTGTGCTCATCGGCGTACTCAATTACGACAAACTCCCGTTCGTTGGCGGTGCGAGCGAGTACTCTGCGTTCTTCGCCGATGCCGCCGGCTTGCGCCCAGACTCACCTGTCGAAGTATCAGGCCTGCGCGTCGGCCAAGTTTCCAGCATTGAACTCGAGGGAACCCAGGTCTTGGTGCGATTCCGCATCGATGGCGAGGTGCAGGTCGGCGATCGGTCGGAAGCCGCTATCAAAACGAAAACGGTTCTCGGCGCGAAATTTGTGGAAGTGACGCCGCGTGGCAGCGGCCACCAGTCCGGAGCCATACCGCTGGATCGCACCACATCTCCATACCAACTCGCCGACGCCCTGGGCGATCTGTCATCGACGGTTAACGGACTCAACACAAACGAGCTGTCGGCGTCTCTAACGACGCTAGCGCAGACATTTTCGCAGACTCCCCCCGATGTTCGCGTCGCAGTCCAAGGTGTGTCTCGGTTTGCTGACACCATCGCGAAACGGGATCAGCAAGTACGATCGCTGCTCTCTCATGCCAGCAACGTCGCCAAAGTTCTGGGCGAACGCAGCGACCAAATCGTCAATCTGGTTGCTGATACCAACGCGCTACTTGCGGCGCTGCGCTCGCAGAGCAGTGCACTGGATGAAATTGCAGGCAACATATCGGCTGTCAGCCGACAGGTGCACAGCTTCGTCGATGAGAACCGCCATACCTTCAGACCTGCACTCGACAAACTCAACGGAGTCCTTACGATTTTGGAGCACCGGAAGGCAAAGTTGCGGGAAGCGGTCAAACGGCTCAACGCATACTCCATGTCGTTGGGTGAGTCGATATCGTCTGGGCCGTTCTTTAAGGGCTACGTATCGAATATCCTTCCCGGTCAGTATCTTCAGCCCTTCATAGAAGCTGCGTTCAGTGATTTGGGGTTGGACCCGAATGTGCTTGCACCTTCGCAACTTGTTGATCCGCAAGTAGGCCAACCCGGGACACCGGCTCTTCCGATGCCGTATCCACGGACGGGCCAGGGTGGCGAACCACACTTGACGGTGCCTGATGCCATTACAGGAAATCCAGGCGATCAGCAGTGCGGCCCACCTGGTATCGCCTTGCCCGGCCCCGGCTGCTATCCCTATCGGGAGCCACTGCCTGCACCAGCCCCGGGGGGCCCGCCGCCTGGGCCGCCGGCAGACATCAAGTCGGCGCCCACATCACCACCGGTGGCTGTCGACGATCCACCTCAGCAGCAAGCCAATCAGTCTTCGGCCGGTGTGCCGACACAGGCAGGAGGACACCGATGACGAAGCGCAAGTGGCGGATAGCCCTGGCGATCGTCCTCGCGTTGGCTGTCGCCGTCGCAACCTTCGCGGCGGTGCGCGCGTGGGACATCTCCCATCGAACCCGCATCACCGCATATTTTGACAACGCCACCGGGATCTATCCGGGCGACGATGTGCGCATTCTTGGTGTACGGGTCGGAGCAATCGAGACGATCGAAGCTCAAGCACAACAAGTCAAAATGACGTTTTGGGTCGACGAAAAGTACAAGGTTCCTGCCGAAGCCAAAGCAGTGGTCTTGTCGCCGTCATTGATCTCAGCCCGCGCCGTGCAGCTAGTACCTGCGTACACTGCGGGCCGGATAATGGCCAATGGCACGGTCATTCCAAGGGAACGCACCGCGGTTCCGGTCGAATGGGACGATCTGCGAAAACAGCTGCAAAAGCTCGTAGAATCCCTGCAACCTACGGAGCCAGGCGGTCCGAGTCCTCTGGGATCACTAGTCAATACCGCAGCTGACAATCTGCGCGGCGAGGGCACCAACATCCACGCGGCGATAGTCAAACTGTCCCAAGCATTTTCGGCCCTCGGTGATCACAGTCGCGATGTGTTCAGTACCGTCAAGGATCTTTCCACCGTAGTGTCGGCCTTGCAGGACAGCCGAGATTTGATGCGGGCCCTCAATCAGAATTTGGCTGCTGCGACTGCGCTCCTCGACGATCGACCCGAGGAGGTAGGCGCGGCGATAGGTGACATCAATGACGTGGTCAATGATGTTCGGAGTTTTGTCGGCGAGAATCGCGAGCCGATTGGTGTTGCGAGTGAGAAGCTGTCGGCGATTAGTGTGGCTTTGAACCAAAGCCTCGACGATATCAAGCAAACGCTGCATAATGCTCCGACAACGATTGCGAACTTCACTGACATCTACCCGGCATCGCAGGGCGGATTTCGTGGCGCCTTCTCCTTGAACAACTTTCAAAACCCTATTCAGTTTCTGTGCGGCGCGATTCAGGCCGCGTCGCGATTGGGTGCCGATCAGGCCGCCAAGCTCTGCGTTCAATACCTCGCTCCGATTGTCAAGAACCGTCAGTACAACTTTCTGCCGTTCGGCGCGAATCCGGTCGTCGGTGCCGGCGCGCGACCTAACGAAATTACGTACAGCGAAGACTGGATGCGCCCGGACTACGTCCCGCCTGCGGCTGCCAACGCCACAAACGGCCCGCGGCAACTCGATGCTCCCCGCCCCTCCTCGGCAGATGTGCCACTGCTACCGGCGGAAGCGGCCACACCGACCGGCAACCTTCACGATCTGATGGTCCCGGGAGGCGCCAGCTCATGAGAATTCCTGCACGGCGGATCTGCGCGATTGCTGGCACACTCGTCTGCGTTTCAGCGTGCGGCTGGAAGGGGGCGAATTCGATACCGCTGCCGGGCACCGAGGGACACGGTCCGGGTTCCTTCACCATCCGGGCAGAAATGCCGGATGTCGGGAATATTCAACAGAATTCGCGCGTACGCGTGGGTGACGTCAATGTCGGAACGGTGACCAAGATCGAGCGGCAGGGGTGGCACGCACTGCTGACCATGACACTCAATGGCGACGTCGACCTACCGGCCAATGCGACCGCGACCATCGGTCAAACGAGCTTGCTGGGTTCGCTTCACATCGAACTTGCGCCTCCAAAAGATGCTGTACCACAGGGCAAGTTGCACGCAGGAACGCTTATTCCGCTGTCAGCGGGTAACGCCTATCCGACAACTGAGCAGACACTCGCGACGGTGTCCATGCTGCTCAACGGTGGTGGGATCGGTCAGATCCAAGACATCACCCAGTCATTGAATGAGGCGTTCGCTGGGCGTGAGAGCGATGCCAGGAGTTTGATCGAGCAGCTCAATGTCTTCGTCGGCAACGTCAAGGAACAAACCCAAGACATCATTAGCGCTACTGACAGTCTCAACAGGTTGGTGGGACAGATAGCCGATCAAAAGCCCGTTGTCGATAAGGCGCTCAATACGATTCCTCAGGCACTGTCGGTGCTCAACGACCAGCGCCAACATCTTGCCGACGCGCTCGATCAGCTGGGCAAGTTCAGCGCGCTCACCGCCGATACGGTGAACCGGACGAAGGACAATCTCGTGAAGGAAGTCGATGCCCTAGGGCCCGTGCTCGAGTCGGTCGCCAATGCCGGCCCGGCCGCCGTCAGATCGCTCAGCTTCTTGTCGACCTTCCCATTCGTTAAAGAGAACATCGGAAAGTACTTCCGTGGCGACTACGTCAATCTCACGGGGATCTTCGATTTGACTCTGAGTCGCTTGGACGCAGGATTCTTTACAGGGACCCGCTGGGAGGGCAACCTCACCGAACTCGAATTGCAGTGGGGGCGAACCATCGGGCAAATGCCGAGTCCGTACACCGCCGGCAACCCGCTTACCGCACCTTACCTTGCAGATCAAGGTCGCTGACATGAGACTGAGCAGACGGCAGAAGATCCAGCTGGTCGTTTTTGCAATCGTGTCGACCATCGCTGGGTTCGTCATGAGCTTTGGCTATATCGGGCTACCTAGCTTGGTGTTCGGCGTTGGCCGGTACACCGTCACTGTGCAGTTGGCGAGTACGGGAGGGCTTTACAAGTCCAGTCAGGTGTCCTACCGCGGGCTCGAAGTTGGGAGAGTGTCTGAGGTCCGGATGTCGAGTACTGGCGTGGAGGCAGTGCTGTCACTGGACTCCGGCACAAAAATCCCGGCTGATGTTGATGCACAGGTGCACAGCCGCTCGGCCATCGGAGAGCAGTTCGTTGATCTAATCCCACGGGGAAACGGTGGCGTAACGTCACTGAAGGGCGGCGATGTGATCCCCGTCGCTCGAACCTCGGTACCGCCGGACATCGGAATGCTCTTGGACGATACGAACCGTGGTCTCAAGGCGATTCCCCGCGAGAACCTCAGGACCGTCATTGACGAGGGCAGTGCGGCGGTCTCAGGGCTCGGCCCAGATCTCCGGCGTCTAATCAAGGCGTCGACGACTCTTGCAATCGATGCGAAAGAGAACCTCAAACCACTCACAGACCTCATCGACAACGCCAAACCGATCCTCGACACACAAACCGAGACTTCCGATTCAATCCATGCCTGGGCCACTCACTTGAGCGCGATCACTTCGCAGG
Organism: Mycobacterium sp. FW102-FHT13B02; assembly: GCF_058790275.1. Taxonomy (NCBI): domain Bacteria; kingdom Bacillati; phylum Actinomycetota; class Actinomycetes; order Mycobacteriales; family Mycobacteriaceae; genus Mycobacterium; species Mycobacterium sp. FW102-FHT13B02. The sequence continues at coordinate 25,571 of NZ_JBYTCM010000035.1, read as the reverse complement.
TCAGACAGAAGGACGCCGCACTTCAAGGAATACTTCAGAACGGTCCGGCGGCCGAGGACGCTGTCCGGTTGCTTTTCGAAAAGTTGCAGCCGACGCTACCCGTGCTCATGACGAATCTCCTGAGTGTTGCTGACGTAGCGGTTACCTATAACCCAAGTATCGAACAGCTCCTCGTCCTGCTGCCGCAGGCCGTCGGCATTCTCGCTAGTTCCTTGGTTCCCGATCTACATAATCCGACCGCGTACCGAGGACCTTTCGTCACCTTCGGTCTGAATATCAACGTCCCTCCGCCCTGCCAGACGGGTTACCTGCCGGCCAGCCAGCAGCGCCCGCCGGCCGACGTTGATTACCCGGATCGTCCCGCGGGCGACGTTTATTGCCGCGTGCCACAGGACTCACCGTTCAACGTGCGCGGAGCGCGTAACGCCCCGTGCGTGGGCAAGCCTGGTAAGCGGGCCCCAACCGCCAAGATGTGTGAAAGCGACGAGCAATATGTTCCGCTGAACGACGGCTACAACTGGAAAGGCGATCCAAACGCGACGCTATCGGGGCAAGCTGTACCCCAACTTCGCCCGGGGGAGGCTCCCTCCGTGCCGCAGGCCGTGCCGCCGCCACCGGTCGCTATTGCTCAGTACGATCCCGCAACCGGTAGCTATATAGGCCCTGACGGGAAGACGTACACACAGGCCAACCTGGCTCACAACCACAAAGCTGAAAGCTGGCAATCGATGTTGGTTCCAGCGGGTAGCTGAACCACACTCACGAATCGCCGCGGAGCATCGAATTACGATACGAATGATGACTGCGGGATTGATGAGCCGAACTCATCGAGGGCTCATCCCATGGAATAGGTTGGGGCACAGCACGTTCAGTGTTCGAGAATTGACGATATGGGGCGGGTATAGGATTTCGCGGGCGTTTGGTACCCGCCCACCGAGCGGGGTTGTGAAGACTTGGGCGGTGGAGGAAGCAGCGGGGATCGGGAGTGGTAGGTAGGGATCGGTATGGGAGTAGTGGTGCATTTGTCGGACCGTGTCGGTTCGGAGACGCGCAGCAGCTATCGGCGTGGTCGACAGGCACGAGATTCGAGTAATGCGGCCGGGCGGGATGCGCTGCAAACGTGCGCGGATGTGATCGCGTCGACGATCGCATGTCGCATCCTCGAGCTTGGCGGAACCAACGTGGACGTCAGGCAATTGGCGACCTCCGCGGCGTACGCGGTCTTCGTATCGCCCGTGGGATCACTCCAGTGATCAGGGATCGCTTTAGTCATGTGGACCTTGATCACCAGTGACGGGCGACAGCTGTCGAGCCTCGGCGCCGAAAAAGCTGCTCGCCACATGGTTCACGCGCTCGGCACCCCTCAATGGCGTGGGCAATTGTCGCGCGATGTCGTCGACGACGAGGGCCGGCGATCTTCGTTTCGGCATTTCGCCTCAATGAAATAACCGGCTGGCGGTCACCACTATGCAACACGTACAGGAAACCAACTTGGCCTGGTCGCTCATTGACGCCGCCAAACCCCAGTTGGACATGCGGGAGCGCAACCACATCTTCATCGCCGTCGGTGCCGGCGACCCGTTCACCGCTATCCGCATACTGCTCAAGCTGATTGACGTCAAACACATCCCACTGCATCCACGGCTCGTGCAGTGGTGTGCCTCGTGGCTCGAAGCGTATGCGCTGCATGAGGACCACGAGCAGATGCGTCTTCTCATTGACGGATTCACCGTGCCCGACGCAGTCCCGCGAGCGCGGGTGTCTGTTCGGTCGCTGAGCTGCACGAGAGATCGTTCAACTCAGATGATTTCGCCGGATGTCGATCAGCGTGATCGTGGTGTTGCCATGCGGGTGGGTTAGAGGGTGGCCGATGTCTGCCGAAAGCAGTGAGGGAGACGGACGGCGAGCCGCCCGGACCAGCTGCCTAATACTACGGCCCAGTAGCGAGACGAACTTCTTGATGTTCGTCTTGAACACTGGTCTCTGCGCCCAAGGGCCGAGCGACTGGTCGAGGCGCGCGTAGACGCTGCCGGGGGGCGGACGCACCGATCGAGCTCGTCAAGCTGCAGTAGCTCACTGTCCTGTTCAACGAACCGTCCACTGTGCTGCGGCTCGATCCGAGCTATGAGCCTGAGCGCACAGGGCACGAGGACGACTCGGTCCCACCGCCAGACCCGGCCAAGAACGCCGACTTCGCGGTGCTGCAGGAGTTGGTCAAGGTAAAGCTGGTCCGTCCGGTCGGCGCGCCTCCGCTCGGCAAGCCGCGGAACCCGCCTGCACGGAGCGGCCTGGACGTACGCCTTCCGAAGGAACCTCAATACGAATTTCGTGACCCGGGACAAGGGCTCATCCCGGGCAACCGGCAGTGACCTGGGCTTTTGCAACGCAGATTAACAAGCCCTCGCGACACGCCCGGAAATTGTCAAAGTAGCCAGGGGTGTCTTGTGAATCTGTCTTGCATCTCGACAGCTCAGCTTCTGGCGACGACGACGGGATGGATGGACGACGCCGCCGAGAATAAGAACTGGGCCGCCGCCCCATACGCCGATTGTCATGCTGCGGGTGTCAGCGAAAAGCGGGGCGACGCTTCTCGAAGAATGCGCGCACGCCCTCGGCACCGTCTGCGGACGCGCTGAGGCGTGTGATCTGGCGGGCCTCCTCGTCGAGATGGTCGGTCAGATCCGCGGTGACGCCGGAGCGTAGCAATCGCTTCGTCGTTGCCAGGGAGTCAGTTCCCATGGCCGTCAGTCGGCTGGTGACGGCGCGCACTGTGTCGTCGAGGTCGGCGTCCGGCCCGCATACCGGCCCGACGAGCCCGATCCGTTCGGCCTCCTCGACGCCGACCGTGCGGTCGGTGAGCGTGATCTCCAGTGCTCGGCCCAGGCCCACCCGCTGGGTGAGAAACCAGGATCCGCCGCAGTCGGGGCTCAGGCCGACGCTGGTATAGGACATTTTGAACTTCGTTGCAGGGGTGCCGATCACGATGTCGCCCGCGAGCGCTAGCCCAACGCCGCCCCCGGCGGCGACTCCGTCGATAACCGTGACGAGGGGGACGGGAGCGGCGATCAGCACCTTGAGGGCTTCGTGGATGGTTTCAGCCACGTACTGCAGCTCGGCGGGGAGATCGGTCGCGTTGCTGAAGTGGGTGAGGTCACCGCCGACGCAGAAACCGAATCCCTCGTTGCGCAGTACGGCCACCCGCACTCGGCCAGTCTTGGCGCCCTCAATGACGTCGTGTGCGAAGGAGGTGAGGGAGTCGGCGAGTATCCGATCCATGCCGTTGCCGACGTCGCCGCGACGCAGCGTCGCAGTCAGGACGTCGTCGTGCAGGGCAACGTCGACATGGTCATTGTTGAGGAGGTGCATCGGGATCCTGTTCTGTGTGGTGCGCTGCTGGGTGGGCGCGTGTGGGGGTCACCATGCCGCTTCGAGGAGACAGAGGACGTCGTCTTGGGTGACGGGGCGGCGGCTCGCCGCGACGGCGGAATCGCCCATGATGCGTTCGGCTAGTGCTGGTAGTGCGTCGCGGTGACCCCCGGCCGCGGAGATGGTGTCAGTCACGCCAAGCCGGGTGACTAGATCGCGGACGGCTGCGATGGCGTGGCGTGCGGCCTCGGCATCGACGAGGTCTCGGGTGTCACGGCCCATGGCTTCGGCGATGCGGCGGAGCTGCGGGCGGGTCAGAGCCTCGTTGAACTCCATGACGTGCGGCAGCATGATGGCCGATGTCACCCCGTGGGTCATGTCGAACTCGGCGGCCAGTTGGTGGCCGATACCGTGGGACAAGCCCATTCCAACGTTGGTCGCGGCGAAGATCGACAACCAGCTCCCCAATAGGCAATTGGTGCGTGCTTGGGTATCAAGGGGGTTCTCGGTGCTGTGCACGAGGTTGGTGGCCAGCAGCCGAAGCGCCTCGCCGCCGAGAGCGTCGGCGATCGGCATGCTCCGGGCCGACAGGATGCCCTCGATTGCGTGATCGAGGGCTCGGATGCCCGAGGCCGCCCACAGCCACGCGGGCGTCCGGGATGCCACGTCGGGATCCAGCACGACCGCGACTGGTGTCAATCCCGGTGCGGTATAGGCACATTTGGCGTGCGTGGCCTCGTCGGTGACGCCGGCCACGCCGGTGTGTTCACCGGCGGACAAGGTGGTCGGCACCGCAAGGTGCGGGATGAGCGGACCAGGGATCTCGGGAACCTCGTAGACGTCAGGGTAGGTGAAGCGCACGCGGTAGTGCTCGAAGCCTGCGGGGTCGGTGATCCCCGTCGCCAGGCACATGGCGACGGCCTTGGCGCAGTCGATTGGAGTGCCCCCGCCGATGCTGATCAGGCTGTCGGCGCCACCGTCGCGCGCCATCGCCGCTGCCCGCAGGACGGCGGCGCGCGGTACGTGCTGCGGGGTGTCGGAGTGCACGCCCACGAGCGCGTCGCCGAACTGGTCGCGCAGAGATTGTTCGACCTCGGTTCCGGCCAAAGACCCCGACATGATGGCCAGGGGTCGTCGTCCCCCGCATGTGCGCAGGATGTCGGCGACGCCGCCGAATGCACCGTCGCCGTAGGTGACTGTGTCGACGTTGGGCATGGTGAAGGTGCGGGCCATGTCTCAGCTTTCGGTGTGAGGGTCGACGACGTCGATGACGACGTTGCCGCCGCCGGTGCCGGATTCGACGGCCTGGTGGCCTAGGGCGGTGTCGCGAAGGGCGAAGCGGCGGCCGATGCGCGGGGTGAGGTCGCGGCGGGTGATCCAGCGGTTGAGATCGTCTGCAGCGAGCCGGTGTTCGCTGTGGGGCAGGTTGTAGAGCAGAACGTTGCGCAGGTTGACGCTCTTGTTCATCAGCCGCCACAACGGAATGGTCGGAGCATGTCCGGAGTCGGTGGCGTAGACCGCGATGGTGCCGTTGGTGGCGATCACGCGGCTGTCGGTATCGATGTTGGCTGCGGCGTCGACCTCGACGATCCGGTCGAAGCCGCGTCCATTGGTGAGGTCGAGCAGATCCTCGGCGAGACGCTCGGAGCGGTAGTTCAACACCTGCTCGCAGCCGGCGTCCAGGGCGATGGGTGCGTTGTCTTCGCGCCCGACCGTTCCGATCACCGTGGCGCCGGCCAGCCGGGCTTGCTGGACTGCCGAATGGCCCACCGAGCCGGCCGCGCCGGCGACCAGGACGGTCGCGCCGTCAATTGGTCCGTCGGTGAACAAGCAACGATGGGCCGTCCGTCCCGGAATGCTCAGGGAGGCGCCGGTGGCGAAGTCGACGTGGGCTGGAAGTGGTTCGACCTTGTGCGCGGGCACACACACGTATTCGGCGGCGGTTCCGGTCTGGCGGCCTAGCCGGGCATCGAAGATCCACACCCGCTCGCCGACGGCGGTCGTGGTGACGCCGGGCCCGATCTCGTCGACGACACCCGCGCCGTCGTCGTGGGGGATGAGAAACGAGGTGTCGAGGGTGATGCGTGCCCAGCCGGAGCGGCGTTTGACGTCGGCGGGATTGACTCCGGAGGCGTGCACGCGCACGCGGACCTCGCCAGGTCCAGGAATCGGCAGGGGCATCTCCACCAGTTGGAGCACTTCGGCCGCGGGTCCGGTCCGCTCGTACAGCACGGCCTGCATTTGGTTCTCCCTTGTAGTGCGGTCATCGGGTCGCTGCCCGCCGGCGCCGTATCCGCGCCGCGCGGTTGGCGGTGAGTCGCCATCAGCACTAATCTTAACTGTCTAGTTAGTATTAGACAATGGGTGACCGCGGCGGCGTGCGCGGGCTATGGCGCCGGCGCTCGGGTTGGTGCGCCACGGGTGCGCCTAAGCCAGGTAGCTAAATCGCTACGTATGCGAAAACGGGCTTGCGACAAATCGGCAGGCGAACAAGGCGCTGACTTTGCAGTTCTTCGATGCACGTGACCGCGTGCCGATCGTCTCCAGCACTAAGGTCGTCCGGTTAGGCGACGCGCTCACCGTTCGAAGGCGCTGCCGACCAGCAGCCAGATCTGCTCGGCCAAGCGCGCGGGGGAGGTGCTTCCCTCCGGGTCATACCAGCGATACAGCGTGGCCAGCATCGATTCCAGGAGGTTGGCCGCGATGCGCGTGTCCACCTCGGGGCGATCCGCAACAGGTCGCGCCGCCAGGCATTCATCCAACAAGGCTGCGAAGTCCTTGGTTTGTTCACGGGCCCAGCTGCGGAACGTCTTTCGGGCGGCCTCGGACAGTTCGGTCTCCTCGCTGAAGACGATCGCGTAGAACGTCCGATTGGCCGACGATGCCTGAATGTGAGCCATGATCGTCTTGCGGAGGCGGTCGACGGGATCATCGGTCGACGATTGGACGCTGCGCAGTTCCTGTTCAAGGTTCTTGGTCATCTCGTCGACCATCAGATCCAACAGATGCTGTTTGGTGCGCGTGTACTTGTACACCGTTGGCCGCGAGATGCCGGCGGCCAGGGCGATGTCGTCGATGGTGGAGCTGCGGTAGCCCTTCTCGCGGAACGTCTTGGCCGCAGCAGTCACTAGCGCTCCGGTGTCGGTTGCGCGTTCCCTGGCCATCCATCCTCCGGTGAGCCGAAACAGTAATACTGCCTAGTCAATATATCGTGCTGGGGGCCGATTTGCGTAACGACGCAACTAATCGGTCGACCACCGCCGGCTCGACCCCAGCGTCGGCGAGGAGTTCCGCGGTGTGCTCGCCGAGCCGGGGCACACCTCGACGCGGGCCGTGCGCGACGCCATCGACGAGCAGCGGTTGGCGTACGAAGGTCTGCTGCCCGTCAGGGGTGGGGATCGCTTGAAGCATCTGACGCAGCGCGACGTGCGGGTCGGCCAGCAGGTCTTCGGTTGTGTTGAGTCGCCCGTACGGGATCCCCGAGCCGGCCAGCACGACGTCCCAGTGATCGGCGGGCTTGGTGGCGATTCGCTGGGCGATGTCGGCGTGCAGGGCATCACGCCGTTCGATGCGTTGTGACCCGGACAAGCCGTGAGCGTCGGGCATGTCCAGTGCGAGGCACAGCGCGGCCCAGAAGTGGTCTTCGAAGGCGATGCTCAGCGACACCCATGTGCCGTCGGCGGCGGCGAACAATCCGTAGCCGGGGTCTAGGCCCAAGGTGTCGGCGGGCAACGCGTTGGCTTGGGGTACGAGTTTGGTTGCCGCGACGGTGAGCAGGGTGTCGAACATGGCCACGTCGTAGTAGCCGCCGCGGCCGGTGGTGCGGGCGGCGAGCGCGCCGGTCACGGCGGCGAACGCGGTGAACATGCCGCCGAACAGATCGGCCAGCGCCAGGTGGGGGATGCGCGGTTCGGTGGCGTCGAGCAGCCCGGCGAGCGCTTGGAAGGTCAGGTCGTGGGCGGGCAGGTCGCGCAGCGGACCGCTCTGGCCAAAGCCCGAGACCGAGACGTACACCAGCGCCGGGTTGTCCTGAGCCAACTGGTCGTGGCCCAGGCCGAGGCGGCCGAGCACACCGGGGCGAAAGCCCTCCAGCACGACGTCTGCGGTAGCGATAAGTGCCCGGCACGCCGCCAGCGCCTCGGGATCCTTGAGATCCAGTGCCGCGGAGCGTTTTCCGCGGTTGAGTGCCTGATACAGGCCCGGGAAGGCCCGGGACGGATCACCGCCGCGGGGCCGCTCAATTTGGATCACGTCGGCGCCGAGGTCGCCGAGCAGCAGGGTGGCGAAGGGGCCGGGAAACTGCTCGGCCAAACTGATGACCCGAATTCCGGCCAGGGGAGCGGTGGGGCTACTCATGCGGATACGGCGTAGCCGCCGTTGACTGGGTAGGTCTGTCCGGTGATCCACTCCCCGGCGGCGGAGGCCAGGAACAGCACCAGGCGGGCCGGGTCGTCGGGCTCTCCGAAGCGCCTGATGACATAGGAGCGCAGCGCCTTCGTGGCGGCCGCGGGGTCATCGAGGGCCGTCGCCACGCCGGGGGTGTTGACCCCGGAGAGGGCGACGCAGTTGACGGTGATGCCGTGACGGCCGACGGCTTTGGCCAGGCCGCGGGAGAAACCGGCGGCGCCTGCTTTCGCACCGCCGTAGACGACGAGGTTGGGTTCCCCGATGCGGCCGGCGTCGGAGATGACGGTGATGATGCGCCCGTAGTTCTTGGTGACCATGTCGGGCAACACCGCGCGCGATACGTTGAGCACGCCGAAGAAGTTGGTTCCGATCCACGACTGCCACTGTTGGGGTCCGGTCTCCCAGAACGGCGGCGCGGGCGCCATGGGGTCTTCGGCTGGGCCGGCGTTGCCCGCGTTGTTGACCAGTACGTCCACCGTGCCCAGGTCCGCGGACAGGCGGGCCACCATCGCCTGGACCTCATCGAAGTCGGTGACGTCGCACTGCACGGCGAGCGCGCTGCCGCCGCTGGCGTCGATCTCCGAGGCAACGGACTTGGCGCGGTCCTCGTGGAAGTCGTTGACCACGACCGTGGCGCCCTGATGGGCGCATTGGTGTGCCACCGCGCGCCCGACGCCTTGGCCTGCGCCCGTGACCAGCACCACCCGTCCGGTCAAATCCAGAAAGTTCTCGTCCACCATGATCTGTCCTTCGTCCCTATCTGCCAACGTATTTCGGCGTGCGCTTCTCGCTGAACGCCGCGATGCCCTCGTGCCAATCGGCTGAGGTTTCGTGTAGTGCGGATTGCTCGAGTTCCATCGTCAGACCGACCTCGGGGGGCACCCGGAGGCCGTCGTTGGCGAGCATCTTCATGCGCGCCAGCCCCACCGGGCTCTTGCTGGCGATATCGGCGGCGATGGCCGCGATCTCCGGTTCGAGTTGGTCGTCGTCGACTACCGCGGTGAGTAGATCGGTGCCCGCATACCATTCGGCGGGATGGAGCTGGCCGGTGAACATGAGGAACTTGGCGCGGGATAGTCCGAGCCGGCGGGTGAGGCGCACCGAGGCCCCGCCGCCGGGGATCTGGGCGTAGTTGGCGTGACCGTCACCGATGCGTGCCGAGCGCGCGGCCACCGCCAAGTCGCAACACAGCACCAGTTCCAGGCCGCCCCCCACGGTGATGCCCTGGATGGCGGCGATCGTTGGCTTGTCGAGGGCCTCGAGCCGGTCGAACAAGTCGCGGACCCGGCGCAGGAAGAGTTGACCGGCGCTGTAGCGGCCGGCGACGTGCGGTTGGGCCGCCAGGGACTGGGCGTAGGCCAGGTCGGCCCCGGCGCAAAAGGCCCGGCCCACCGCGCCGATGACCAGGCACCGGACGTCGGGGTCGGCGGCGGCGCGGTCCAGGCCGCGGTGCAGCCCGTCGAGGAGTTCTTGGTTGAGCCCGTTCATGGCGTCGGGCCGGTTCAAGCGCAGCCATAGGGCACCGTCGCGGTGGTCGATCAGGACAGCGTCATCGGCGTCGGTCATGGTCAGTCCTTGCTCAAGATGGTGATGGCGCAGGCGGCTGCCTCCGGGTGGCTGTAGCCGCCAGCGTTCTCTGCGAGGCCCCGGCGGGCGCCGGGGACTTGTCGCTGGCCGGCACGCCCGCGCAATTGGGTGACCAGTTCGACGATTTGCGCCGCGCCGGTGGCGCCGACGGGGTGCCCCTTGGACACCAGTCCACCGCTGGTGTTGACCGGGAGGTCGCCACCCAGGCGGGTCGCGCCGCTGCGGGCCAGTTTCGGTCCCTCGCCCGGCGCGCACAGCCCGAGTTCTTCGTAGACGATGAGTTCGTTGGGTGACGCCGCGTCGTGCAGTTCGACGACGTCGAGGTCCTCTGGTCCGAAACCGGCCTGTTCGTAGGCCGCTTGGGCGGTGCGCCGTTCCAGTGTTGCGGTGCCGCCGCCGGGAATTCCGGTGCGTAGCACCGATGCGCGTACCTGTACGGCGTCGGGGGACGGGGCGTCGGCGGTTGCGCGCACGACGAGCGCCGCCGCGCCGTCGGCGACCGGTGAGCACATCAACATCGTCAACGGATCGGCGATCATCCGACTCGCCAGCACTTCCTCGGGGGTGCGCGCGGTGCGGTACTGCGCGTGCGGATTGAGGGCGGCGTGGGCGGAGTTCTTGGCGGCGATTACTGCGAAGTCGTGGGCGGTGGCCCCGGTACGCGCCATGTAGTCGCGGGTTTCCTGGGCGTAGACCTCCATGAAGAAGGACTCGGCGGCGCCCTCGCGTCCGGTCAGTTCCCGGCTGTAGTGCTCGATGCGATCGACGTCGGCCGCCGATGCCAGCGCGTCGAGCACGGTGCGGGTGCTGCGGCCGCTCATCTTCTCGTTGCCCACCACCAACACGGTGCGGTACATGCCCGAGAGGATGGCCGCCTTGGCCACGTGCAGCGCCGACGAGCTGCTGGCACAGGCGTTTTCGATGTTGATCAGGGGTTTGCCCACCAGCCCGGTGTCCGAGACGACCACCTGCCCGCGGGTCATCTCCTGCCCGGTCACCAACCCGCCGACAGCGTTGGCGTGGATGACCAGGTCGACGTCAGCTTCGCTCACCGCGGCGTCGTCGAGGGCCTCTGTGATCGCCGGCGCTGCCAAGTCGCGTAGAGACCGGTCGGGAAATTTCCCGAACGACGTGATGCCCACGCCGATGATGCTCACTGTATCCATTTCATCCTCCGAACTGCCGCTTTGCGATCCGACGAGATTGACACTTGCAGAATACTAACTGATAAGTCAAGATTGGATTTGACGGAGATGCGCATCACACCGACAAGGGCGTGATGCCCTGCGTCACCCACCACAAAGGAGTGAACTGTGAGCACGTCAGCGGCTACGGGGCCGAACTACGGCAGCCTCATCGTCGAGGCGCTGACCCGGTACCCCACCCGGGAAGCCTTCGTCCTGGGCGACCGCCGCGTGACGTACGCCGAGACCGCCGACATCACCGCGCGCATCCTGCGGGTCATGCACGACCTCGGGATACGCCGCGGATGCGGCGTCGGGGTGCTCAGCCCCAACGCCCCGGAAGTCTTCATGACCCAAGCCGCGACGTTCCTTTCCGGCGCCCGCTACAGCGGCCTGCATCCGATGGGCTCGGTTGACGACCACGTCTTCCTGTGCGACGACGCCGAAATCGAACTGCTGGTCGTGCATCCCAAGTTCGCCGACACCGCGGCGGCCATCGCCGAGAAGGCGGCCTCGGTCCGCCATGTCCTGACCATCGGAGCCTGCGACGGCTTTCCGAACCTGCTCGACCTCACCGCCGCCGCCGAACCCGGCCGATTGCGGGCCCTGGCCGTCGACGAAGAAGAGGTCGGCTGGCTGCAGTACACCGGCGGCACGACCGGCCGGCCCAAGGGCGCCATGTTGTCTCACCGCGCCCTGGTTCAGGAGGTCCAGAGCCTCACCGCCGCGTGGGGACTACCGGAGACACCCCGCTACCTGGCGTCATCGCCTATCACCCACGCCGCGGTCCTGCCGTTGCTGCCCACCTTGGTTCGCGGCGGAACGGTGGTGCTGCAGCAGGGATTCGATCCGCAGGCCTGGCTGCGCACCATCGCCGCGGAACGCATCAACTACACGTTCCTCGTGCCGACGATGCTCTACACCCTGCTCGACAACACCGACCCCACCTCGGTGGACACCTCCTCGTTGGAAACCTTGGTCTACGGGGCGGCACCGATGTCGGCGGCCCGCATCAAAGAGACCCAAGACGTCTTCGGTCCCATCGTCATGCAGGTCTACGGACAAACCGAGTGCGTGGGCATGACCACCAGTCTGCGCAAGGACGAACACGACCCCATCGGCCGACCGGAACTGCTGGCCTCCTGCGGTCGCCCGGTGCCCGGTGTGGCGGTCCAACTCCTCGACGACGCGGGGTTCCCCGTCGCCGACGGGCAGGTCGGCGAGATCGCCGTGCGCTCACGCACCGTCATGAACGGCTACTGGAAGCGACCCGAGGAAACCGCCGACGCCCTGCGCGACGGCTGGCTGCACACCGGGGATATGGCAAGAACCGACGACGACGGCTTCTTCTACCTCGTCGACAGGAAGAAGGACATGATCGTCACCGGCGGCTTCAACGTCTTTGCCAAAGAAGTCGAAGACGTCATCGCCGCGCACCAAGACGTCTCGGCCGTCGCGGTTATCGGCGTACCCGACGACAAGTGGGGCGAGGCAATCGCCGCCTTCGTCGTCGCCCGCCCAGGGGCCACCATCGACGCAGCCGAACTGACGGCCACGGTGCGTGCCCGAAAGGGACCCCACCAGACACCGAAGCGGCTCGAGATCGTCCCCGACCTACCGATGACCGCGGTCGGCAAAGTCGACAAGAAGTCACTGCGCGCCGCGCACTGGGCCCACCAGGGCCGCCAGGTCAACTGAACCGCAACACCTTTCATTCTCATAGCAAAGGACAACTCTGTGTCGACCACCCCGTTCACCCTCGACGAGGACCATCTCGCCTTCCAGCGGGAGGTCCGCAAGCTCGCCCGCCGCGAGTTTCTCGACACCTACCTGCCGCGCGCTGATGGCACCGAATTCCCGTACGCCGAACTCAAGCAGCTCGCTCAGGCCAACCTGACGACCCTGTCGTTATCGGAGGACCTCGGTGGTCAAGGAGCCGACCTGCTCGCCGTGGGCTTGGCGTGCGAGGAGATCGCCTACGCCGACCCGAACATGGGCTACATCCTGTTCAGCACCAACAGCTTGGTGACCCTGTTGGCCGAGCATCCCTCTCCTGCGGTCGCCGTGTGGGCGGATGCGGTGGGGCGCGGTGATGCGCTGGGATGCTGGGCGGTCACCGAGCCCGGTGCCGGGTCCGACGCCGGCGCGATGAGCACCAAGGCCGTCCGAGTCGCCGGCGGGTGGCGCCTCACCGGTGAGAAGACCTCCGTGACCCAGGCGCCCCACGCCGACATCGCCGTCGTGCTCGCCCAAACCGATGCGGCCAAGGGCACCAAGGGAATTGGCTGCTTCCTGGTCGACATGACCTCACGCGGTGTGTCCTCGCAGAGCTTCGACGATCCCGGTTTCAAACCGCTGGGTCGCGGTTCGGTCACCATGGACGACGTGTTCGTCGCCGACGACCACGTGATCAGTACCCCTGGCGCCGGATTCGCCGACATCATGGCCGAATTCGATCTGAGCCGAACCCTGATCGGACTGCTGTGCGTGGGAACCGCGCAGCGGGCCCTAGACATGGCCACTGCCTATGCCAAGGACCGCCGCACCTTCGGCAAACCCCTGGCCGCTCATCAAGGCGTGTCCTTCGCCATCGCAGAACACACCACCTATCTCACCGCCGTGCGGACGTTGGCCTACCACACCTTGGGGCTACGAGCCGCGGGCCAGCCCCACACCAAGGAGGCGGCCATGCTCAAGTGGTGGGCACCCAAGGTCGCCTTCAACGCGATCCAGGAATCAGTGGTGCTGCACGGACAGGTCGGCTGGTCCGACGAGATGCCGCTGCAAGCAATGCTGCGCGACGTCTCCGGATACCAGATCGGCGACGGCACGCCGCAAATCCAGAAGATGATCATCGCCCGCGGCGTCATCGGCCGCGACGCGGTCAGCGGATGACCCACGTGAGGCGACCCGACAGGTTGCATGGTGCAGCAAATCCATTGTGCCCAAGCACTATTCGAGAAGACAGGAAACAACGATGACCGAGCACGTTCAGTACCAGATCGGCTGCGACATCGGCGGGACGTTCACCGACGTGACCGCGGTGGACAGCCGGGGTGCGGTCTACTCCGACAAGTCCGACACCACCCCGCACGACCTCAGCGTCGGACTGATCGCCGCGCTGGAGAACCTGGCCCAACGCATCGGCAAGCCGCTGGATCAGGTGCTGCCCGACACCACCCGATTCGTCAACGGGACCACGGCGGTGACCAATTCGATCGCCGAACTCAAAGGTGCCCGCGTCGGACTGATCACCACCCAGGGCTTTGGGGACAACCTGCTGATCGCGCGGTCGGCACGTAGCGCCGACCGCGATCACCACCGTCAGCTCAACCTCCCGCAGATCGTTCCCCGTGAACGGGTCATCGAGGTCACCGAGCGCATCGACCGCAAGGGATCGGTCGTGGTCCCCCTGACCGACGATGGTGCCCGCGCCGCGGTGCGGCGACTGGTCGACATGGACGTCGAAGCCATCGCCATCTCCCTGCTGTGGAGCTTCGCCAATCCCGAGCACGAAGAGCGACTCGCCGCGGTGGTAGCCGAGGAAGCCCCGGAGCTGTTCGTCAGCGTCTCCTCACGCCTGCACCCGATGATCCGTGAATACGAGCGCACGATGACCACGGTGCTCAACGCCTTCACCGGCATCCGCGTCGCGGAGTACACCGGTCGCATCGAACGCGAACTCGGTGCACGCGGGCTGCGTGTCCCCATCGGGTTCATGCAGGGCTTCGGCGGAACGTTGACCGCTGAGGAAGCCCGCGAACGACCGATCACCCTGGTCGACAGCGGACCCGCCGGCGGGGTCATCGGGGCGCAGTCACTGGCCAAGCGGCTGGGCATCAAGAACGTCGTCACCGCCGACATGGGCGGCACCTCCTTCGACGTGTCGGTGTTGCAGGGCAACAAGCCGCTGGTCACCCAGCGGGTCATGTTGCGCGACCAGTTCCTCACCGCGCTGCCCAAGATCGACGTGCTGCCCATCGGCGCGGGCGGCGGCAGCATCGCCTGGGTCGACGCCCGCGGCATCCCCCAGGTCGGGCCGCACAGCGCCGGGGCCGAGCCGGGCCCGGTGTGCTACGGCAAGGGCGGTGTGGTGCCGACGGTCACCGACGCCTCGGCGGTGCTGGGCTTGCTCGAACCCGGCGCCTTCCTTGGTGGTCGCCGCGAGCTGGCGCTGCAACCGGCACGCGAGGCCATGGAGCGCGAGATCGGAAAGCCGCTCGACGTCGACGCCGTGCACGCCGCCGCGGCGGTCTACCGCATGGTCACGGCCAACATGAGCAACGCGGTGCGCACCGTGACCGTCGAACGTGGCCACGACCCGCGCGCGTTCAGCATGGTCGCCTACGGTGGTGCGCTGGGCATTTTCGCCGCCGACATCGCCCGCGAGGTCGGAATCCGCCAGGTCATCATCCCTGCCGACGCGGCGGTGTTCTCCGCCACCGGCCTGCTCAACACCGACGACGTCCGCACCCGGTCGCGATCGGCGCTGTGGGGCGGCGGTGACGCCAGCGCCATCACCGCGACACTGGGCCAACTCGACGACGAACTGGTCGCCACCCTGCGCGCGGCGGGGTACGCCGACGACGCCATCGATGTGGTGTGGGAGGGCGAATTCAAGTACGCCGGCCAACAGTGGGAACTGCCGGTATCCCTGCCGCGTGACCGCGACCTGAGCGAGGCCGACCTGGTAGACGCCCAGAACCGCTACGGCACGCTGTATGAAGCCGAATACGGGTCGGGCAGCGCCTGGGTCGGCAGCCCGGTGGTGCTGGTCGCCGTCCGCGTCACCGCCACCGGCCGGGTGGCCGCCCTGGAACCGACACCGGCGCCACTGGTTCCAGAATCCGAGCAGCGACTGGCCGCCACGGGGCGCCGTCGGGTGTTCCTTCCGCTGCTCGGCGAGGAAACCGAGGTGGGGGTCTATGACACCCGCGCCGCACAGGCCGGTCACCAGATCCAGGGCCCCGCGATCCTGGAGCATCCGCTGACCACACTGCAGATCCCGTCGGGCTGGGATGCCCGCATCGACGAGTGGGGCAACTTCATCCTCACCGACCGCACCGCAGAACACATCGAGGAGACGTCGTAATGAGCACGCAAACCATGGACCCCGCGACCCCGCTGGCGGCGTCCCCGGTGGATCCGGTGACCATCGAGATCTTCTCCAAGGCACTGGAGAACGTCGCACACGAAATGGGCGTGGTGATGATGCGCGCCTCGGGCAGCCCGGTCATCGCCGAGGCAGTGGACTTCTCGACGTTCATCGCCGACGCCGACGGCGACATCATCTGCTACGCCGGCTACATAACCATCTACATGGGCACCGCCCGCCAGGCCGTCAAGCACATCCTGGCCACCGTGCCCCGTGATCAAATCCGGCCCGGTGACCTGTTCATCTGCAACGACCCGTTCACCACCGGCAACGCCCATCAGGTCGATGTCGGGGTGGTGCGGCCGATCTTCTACCGCGACGAACTCGTTGCGTGGTGCTGGGCCGAGGCCCATGTCAACGACTTCGGCGGTTTCGCCCCCGGCAGCATGGCCCCGATGGCCACCGAGACTTACGGTGAGGCGCTGCGCCTGCCCGGAGTCAAGATCGTCGACCAGGGCCGCCCCGTGGCCGACATCTGGCGGATCATCGAGACCAACATTCGGGTGCCCGACGTGGTGATGAACGACATCCGGTGCTTCATCGCGGCATGCAACCGCTGCGACGACCGGTTGCAGGTCCTCATCGACGACTACGGCACCACGGCGTTCAAACGCTACGTCGAGGTCGCCAAGGACCTAGCCGAGAAGGCGGTCCGCAACCGGATCGCCGAGCTACCCAACGGGGTCTACACCGACGTGGACTACGAGGAACACAACGGCCACACCGACGACATCTACCCCATCCGGTGCACCATGACCGTCGAGGACGGCACCCTCACCATGGACTTCAGTGAGTCCGCACCCCAGACCGACGGCTTCGTCAACTGTTCAGCGGCCATCACCCTCGGATGCGCGTTCAGCCCGGCGCTGTTCATGCTGTTCCCAGATCTGCCCATCAACCAGGGCACATTGCGACCCGTTCAGGTGATCACCAAGCCCGGCACCATCTGCGACGTCCAGATGCCCGCCCCGGTCTCGGGTGGGCACCTGGAAACCGGGTTGCGACTGGGCCGGCTCGTCACCAGGATGCTCGCGGCCATCCAGAGCCGCAGCGACAGCAAATTCGTGCGCGAGCACCTGATGGCCCAGTGGCAGGACTCGTGGAACGCCGGCTTCTTCTACGCACCCAACGAAGACGGCGAACTGGTGCCGTTCCCGGACATGAACGGCGGCAGCGGCGGCGGCGGCGCCCAGCCCGTCGCCGACGGCATGGACGTTTCCGGAGCGCTGGCCCAACCCTCCAACAGCCTGCCCGACATCGAGATCAACGAACTCGCCTATCCGATCCTCTACCTGTGGCGCACGTTGCACCGGAACTCCGGTGGCCCGGGCCAACATCGCGGCGGCAACGGTCTGGACCTGGCGTGGACCCCCTGGTACACGACCGGCGGCCAGCAGCACGTCATGACCCCCTGCTGGCAGGTGCCGCCTACCGGACCCAACGGCGGCTACCCCGGATCGACGAGCGGCTTCACGCTGGTAGCCGGCGCACGCGCCGACGAGGCGCTGGCCGCCGGGACGATCCCGCGCTCGGTCGACGACTTCGCCGCCGCCCCGCAATTGCTTCAAGGCAAACAGTTCGGCTTCGCCGTCATGCCTGGAGACGTCATGCGGATGCGCTCCGGCGGCGGAGCGGGCTATGGAGATCCGTTGCAGCGCAACGCTGATGACGTCGTGGCCGATCTGCGCTCGGGCAAAATCGACCGCGCCGCCGCGTCGGCCGCCTACGGCGTGGTCGTCACCGACGGCGGTGAACTCGACGCGGAGGCCACCACCGCCCGCCGCGACGCCATCCGCGCTGAGCGACGGTCGTGGCCGGTGGAGGAGGACGGATACGCGGTGCGGCGCACCCAGGCCGGGCAGCGGCTGGCCGAACTGGGCCAGTGGTGCCAGCCGCGGGACGGTATCGACCTGGTGGAGCGGGCCGACCCGAACACCGGAGACCTCATCAGCGCCGACATTGATGTTCGGGTCTCCTGATGTCGTGCTACTTCCTGGCGGTGGTGGACAAGCACGACCCTCAGCGGTACGCGGACTACTCGAAGGTCAACTACAAGATCATCAGTGGGCTCGACGTCAAAGTGCACGCCGTCACCGACAACGTCAAGCCCCAGGAGGGCGACTTCGACGCCACCAGTGTGATCCTGCTGGAGTTCCCCGATGACGCGGAGTTCCGGAAGTGGTGGGACAGTGAGGAATACGCCTCGGTCAAGCCCATCCGGCTGGAGTCCTCCACCGTGCGATTCGCGGTCACCTTCGGTCAGGACGCCTGAGTGCGTGCGGCCACCTACCAGGGGCCGGGCACCGTCGAGGTGACGGAGGTTCCCGATCCCACTGCTCCGGATCACCTCGGGGCGGTGGTGCAGGTCGCTGCTGCAGGTATCTGTGGCAGCGACCTGCACATCTTCGAAGGCCACGGGTTCAGCGGCGACCTCGGGTACACCCTCGGTCACGAAGCGGTTGGCGTCGTCGTTGACATCGGTTCGCACGTCTCGCGATTCGCGATCGGCGACCGGGTGCTGGTCGCGGCGTCGGTCGGGTGCGTGCTGTGCCAAACGTGTGCCGCGGGCCACGTCACCGCCTGCGAGCACCGCCGCCAGCCTTGGAAGGAGTACTGCTACGGGATGAGCCACCGGTTGCCCGGCAGTCAAGCCGAGTTCGTCGCCGTGCCCCATGCCGACCGCAACCTGTTCACCGTGGCGCCCGAGGTGTCCGACGACGCTGCGCTCGCGCTGACCGACAACGCGCCCACCGCGTGGTACGGAGCCCGCCGCGCGGGCGTGGGCCCCGGTGACATCGTGGCCGTCATCGGGGCTGGACCGGTCGGTCAGCTGGCCGTGCAATCGGCGTTCCTACAAGGCGCGGCCAGGGTCCTGGTCGTCGAACCCGTCGAGCACCGCCGCGCCGCGGCGGTCGCGGCGGGGGCAGAGCCCGTCGACGTCGCCGATCCCAAAGCGCACATCCGCCAGCTCACCAAGGGCGAAGGCGCCGACGCCGTCATCGAAGCAGTTGGCCTGGACGCGACGATCGCCTTGGCCATCAGCGCGGCCCGCCACGGCGGCCGGGTCAGTGTCATCGGCGTCAGCCAAAACGACGCCTTCCCGTTGCGTCTTCAGGCCTTGCAGACCAAAGAGCTGCAGTTCTCGGCGGGTTTGTGCTCGGCCCAACGGGAACTGCCGACCCTGCTGGCGCTGACCGCAGCCGGACGCTTCGATCCGGCCGTGGTGGTATCCGATCGGCTGCCGTTGGCTGAAGCCGCCACCGGCTACGCAATGCTCGCCCAACGTGCCCCAAGCGTCGGGAAGATCACCCTCCGGCCGGGCGCGGGGACACCATGACCGCGCTGACCGGCAACGTCGCGGTGGTGACCGGCTTTCGCCGTTGATCCAACGTCAAAAACCAACGGGCTGAATACATCTCACCGACTCAAGGAGTACCCCATGTTTTCAGCGGACTTCGTAATCGACGGCATCGTCGTTTTCGCCATCGGCCTATGGCCGCTGCTGCTGGTGGTCGCCGCGGCCGGCGTCCGCTGGTTCAACGCCCGTGGTACCGCCGCCGCCACCGCTGTGGCCTCGGTGTCCACTGCGCACGACACCGTCGGCTACCGTTGCGCATCCGTCGGTGCCGCCGTTGCACCCCTGCTGCAGGTCGGTGTCCGCGAACTCACCCCCCGCGCCACGGATCACTGATGGACTTCGCCGTAGACACCGCGACCGAGGACCTTCGAACCCGGTCGAGCGCGTTCATGTCCGACCACGTCCACCCCGCCGAGCAACGGTTCCGGGCCGACCTCGACGCACTGAGCGACCCGTGGGCGTGGTCGCGCACCCCGACCCTGGCCCGGTTGCGCGAAGCAGCCCGCAGCCAGGGGGTGCGCTTCGCACACGGACCCGACGAGGTCCACAGCACGCCGTTGCTAAGTCACACATCGGCCGCCAGCTGACGGCCCATCAAGCTTCATCACCTGCAGAGGAGCAGATCAGTGCCTAGCACTACCGAGTTCGACTTGTTCGCGCTACCCGACTCACACATCGAGCTGCGGTCGGTCCTTCGCGCCCTGTGCGAGAGGGAGATCGCCCCCCACGCAGCCGACGTCGACGCACAGGCACGCTTCCCCGATGAAGCCCTGGCGGCGCTCAACGCGGCGAACCTGTCGGCGGTGCACATCACCGAGGAATACGGCGGTCAAGGGGCCGACGCGGTGGCCGGCTGCATCGTCATCGAGGAGGTGGCCAGGGTGTGCGCCTCATCGTCGATGATTCCGGTAGCCAACAAGCTGGGCACCATGGGGATCGTGCTGCGCGGATCCGAGGAGCTGCGCAAGCAGGTCTTTCCCGCCGTGGCCTCGGGGGAGGCGATGGCCGCCTACGGACTGTCCGAACGCGAGGCCGGCAGTGACGCCGCCGCGATGCGCACCTGCGCCACCGCTGACGGCGACGGGTGGATACTCAACGGCGCCAAGTGCTGGATCTCCAACGGCGGCAAGGCCACCTGGTACACCGTCATGGCGGTTACCGACCCCGATAAGGGCGCCAACGGCATCTCCGCGTTCGCCGTGCACGCCGATGACGAGGGGTTCACCGTCGGTCCCAAGGAACGCAAGATGGGCCTGCGCGGATCCCCGACGACCGAGCTGTACTTCGAGAACTGCCGCATCCCCGGTGACCGGATCATCGGGGAGCCGGGCACCGGTTTCAAGAACGCGTTGACCACGTTGGAACACACCCGACCCACCATCGGCGCCCAGGCCGTGGGCATCGCCCAAGGCGCCCTGGACGCAGCGATCGCGTACACCAAGGAGCGCAAGCAGTTCAAGAAGTCGATCAGCGACTTCCAGGGTGTGCAGTTCATGCTCGCCGACATGGCCATGAAGATCGAGGCGGCCCGCCTCATGGTCTACACCGCTGCAGCACGCGCCGAGCGCGGCGAGCCCGCTTTGGGCTTTTTGGCCTCGGCGTCGAAGTGCTTCGCCTCCGACGTCGCGATGGAGGTCACCACCGACGCTGTGCAACTGTTCGGCGGCTACGGCTACACCGCCGACTTTCCCGTCGAGCGCTACATGCGCGACGCGAAGATCACCCAGATTTACGAGGGCACCAACCAGATTCAGCGAATGGTGATGGCGCGGTCGCTGCTCGCGTGAGCACGCCCACCCCTGGACTGGATCAACGAAGGAGCAGCCATGAGCAACCGCAACGGCAACGACAATGACCTTGACGGACGCGTCGCCATCGTCACCGGTGCGGGCGCCCAAGGTCAGGGCATCGGTAACGGACGCGCCGCCGCGGCGCTGCTCGCCCGCGCGGGCGCCAAAGTGGTTCTGGTCGACATGAACCAGGACAGGCTGACAGGAACCGAAGAACTGTTGCGCGAGAGCGGATCTCAATTCCTCTCGGTCGTCGCCGACGTGTCGACTGAGGCGGGCTGCCGCGGGATCGTCGAATCAACGATGGCGACATGGGGACGCATCGACATTCTGGTCAACAACGTCGGCGTCGTAGGCCCGGCGGATTCGGTGGTCGATATCGATCCCATCGAATGGGACAACCTTTTTCGGGTCAACGTGACCTCGGTGATGCTGATGTCGAAGTACTGCATTCCCGCGATGCGCACCGCGCGCAGCGGGTCCATCGTCAACGTGTCCTCGCTGGCAGGGTCGCTGACCCACCCGCGGCCGGCGTATGCGACGACCAAGGGCGCGATTTTGAGCTTGACCCGATCGATGGCTAGCCGGCACGGCCCCGAAGGCATCAGGGTCAACGCCATCGCCCCCGGACCGGTGTACACGCCGATGGTCCAGGCCGAGGGCCTGTCCGCGGAAGCCCGCGTCGCGAGGTCGGCGATGCTGCCGCTACGTACCGAGGGCACGGGATGGGACGTGGGCGAGGCGGTCCTATATCTGGCCGGCCCGCGTTCGCGATGGGTCACCGGGATTACCTTGACCGTCGATGGCGGCTTCTCCGCTGATCTGCGAATGTCCAACGCAGCGACGGTGACTCCAGCGTGAAGTTTTCTTGCCTCTGCGCAGGGGACACGATTTATCGGTTGCCGTGTCCAGCCGTGATGCGTGCAGACGGCCTTCCAATTCGCCCGTGACTCGGGTCCAAACAAGAGAAGGAGACAGAATGGGAAACAAGGAAACTCCGGCAGGTATCGCCGCATTGCTCGAGGGCATGCATGCCCGGGATATGCAGAAGGTTGCCGAAAGCCTTTCGGAGGAAATCGTTCTCAAGAGCCCAATATTCGCGGACCCGTTTGTGGGGCGCGAGCGGGCTGTGGGGGTAATCACTCATTTACTCAGCGTGGTGGACCAATTCGTGCCGGGTGAGGTCCTGTGGGGCGAAAATAAGTTCGCCGCGCTACTCAAGCTCACCGTGGGCACAACAGAGGTCGAGGGTGTCGATGTTATGACTGTCAACGAGGAGGGCAAGGTGAATTCAATGACCATTCAATGGCGCCCGTTGCCGGCCGTAGTCGAGGTGCAAAACCGCCTCGCACCCGCCGTTGGTGTTCCGGTGCTGAAACTCACTCCTGTGACGTGAATAGTTCTGCAATCTGCAGTTGCACCTGCATCTTTCGACAAACCGGCGAAGGCCACCTTCGGCCGGGCTCGGGAGAACCCCGACGGGCGGCGATTAGGGTCGACTCCGCCAGCCAAAGATGCCAACTTGCCGCGCTCGGGGCGCCTCGGACGGCGTGATACATAGCGACAAACAGGCCAGGCGTGGCGCCCCTCGATAGCGCGCCATTGGCGTATCAATCTGCACTGACCCAATTCCGGGTGTGTGAATCCATGTTCCGATACGCGAGTTAGTAATACCTATCAGCCAAGGTAGCTCCATGGATGCGGCGCTGCGCAGCCGCGCACCAACCGATTGCCGACGACGGGCGCCGGTTCGGTCCGTGTAGTGGCGGGTCCCTGGGTATGGACCCGGGTGATGAGCGATGTACGAAGCGATTTCAGCAGCGACGACGACTATCAGGCGTCGTACCTGATTTCGCAGGCCGTCAACGAACTATGCCCCGCCCAGATCTGGCAGCTGCGAAACTCCGCGGCGCACTATCAGTCGCCGCCGGGTGTCCATCCCTGATGCAAAGGAATTCAACATGAGGTGTCGGCAACGGATGCTGTCCGTGTTGGCCGTCGTGCCCATGAGCACCGTGCTCTGCACGCCGCTCGCGCACGCGGACAACGGCAACACCCTCATCCCGAACAACAAGCGGCTCAACGACTCCGTCGTGTCGAACGTGTACACCGTGCAGCACCAGGGCGGGTGCACCAACGACATCGCCGTCAACCCACAGCTGCAACAGGCCGCCGAGCGCCAGGCCGAAGACATGATGGCCAACCGAGACCTGGACGGGGACATCGGATCCGACGGATCCACACCCCAGACGCGGGCCACGGACGCGGGCTACCACGGCGGACCGGTAGCCCAGACGGTCGCCACCAACCCGGCGCTGGCGATCAGCGGAGTCGAACTGATCAACCAGTGGTACTACGACCCCGCCATCAAAGCGATCATGTCCAACTGCGCCAACAACCAGATGGGCGTGTGGTCAGAGAACAGCCCCGACCGCACCGTCGTCGTCGCCGTCTACGGCCAGCTACCCGAACCGCCGCACCGCGACGACAAAGAGGGCGGCACCAACAACGGCTTCGACCCGAGCCCCGACTACGACGGCAGCGACGAGATCGAGCACTTCTTCACCTGGTTCCCATGGATTCTCCGCGGGGTGAACCCGCCGCCGGCCTACCCACCCGCGTAGAAGAGCATGCCCGGCGTTGAACCAAAACCCCGACCATGGACACCAGCCGACGGGAAACAACATGTCAGGCGATCGGCGATCATGTTGCTGCGCAAGGTATTCGCGCTGGTTGTGCTGGTGATGGTGGTGTGGAACTCCGCTACCAGTGAGGCCGCCGCCCGTGTCGACACGTCGATAGTGCCCACCGCGGCGATGGTCCGCCACCATTTCGATCTCGTTTGAGGGCGGCGGCCCAGCCGCGCCGGACGATTGTGCGTGGCCAGCACCTCATGACTGCACCACGCTATCTAAGCTGGAGGCCCTCGACGTCGCCTTTGGTGGCTTTGGTGGTCGTCGTGTCGCGGCACTCACCGTAGAGTTCTACCGACTCCAAGGGGACGCTGGCATCCGCCGGCGACAGGGAAGCATCCACACCACCCTTTTTCAATGTGGTTGCGTGGCTTATGAAGTCACTGTCCGGCGCCCATCCACCATGCTGAAGGCGCTGAGTCATGTCGTCGAACGCGGCCGCCGCGGCGTGGGGATCGGCGGGCGGTTGATAGGAGATTCTGGTGACGCCACGGAACGGTCCTTCGTCTCCGTCGCTGCACGACTCGTGCCAGAAGTACGCCGACTCAATGGGTTTGGCGATCAGGCGGCTGACCTCGGTTGCAGCGTCGACAACTTGGCGCCGGGACTGTTCCGGTGTCATCGGGTTGGTCACGCCGTTGACGAGTGAATTCACTGTGTCACATCCTGCCAGTAGGGTTGCCGCCGCAATAAGGGTCACTGCACGTGGGACACGGTTCACGGTGTCGAATTCGTCCATTTGTCCTCATGCCCGCTCGTCGGTGGTCGGTACAACTCGGGATCGAAATCGGTCGACGGTAGACCCGGGGATGGACGAGGGCACGTGCATCCGGTGCGATGCGGTCATGCCGTCGTGCTCCAAACGCATCTCCGTGCCCGGAGGCGATGTCCCCGATGCTGAGAACAGCGATTCGGTCCGGTCCCGCGATCGTAGTAGTGGCTGTGGTCATTCACGGTGAACCCGGGCACTTCGGCTTTGAACCTCGTCGACCCGAATCCGCCCACTGGCGGATCGGCCCCGAGCGCGACCGTGATGCCCGTGCCTGGTAAGTGCGCTTGGCCGTTGCCGCTCAGGGCGGTGATCGGGTCCGTCGAACATGGACATGCCCGCCGGGGTTGAGGTGGAAGTCGTGGCGTCGCGTGCCATATCCGTTCCGGGGCATCCCCGTGGGGACATCCGGTTGGCATTGTTTCACTCGGCTGACATTCGTGTCCCCTCTAGACCTGCCGATCGGCATCGACTACGACGGGGCCTACTGGCACGCCGGAGCAGAGCCGATCTCGAGGCGAGGCTGGCCGCCGCCACGTCGTTTTGATCGAGGGCACAGCACACCCCCGGAGAAGTCTTTGTGGACGCTATTTGAGGTAGGGCGTGAGAAGGGTGCTCCATGCTTTCTCTAGCTGTTGGTATTCCGCCTCGCATCCGTCAGCCCGATCCCGTGGCAACTCACCGCTATCGACAAGGTCAGCGCTTTGGCTGGGGTCGGCTCCGTAGGCCCAGCATTCGAAGTTGTATACCCGTACTTTGTCCGGAGAATGCACATCAGCCAGGGTGCTGCTGTCTAGCTCATTATCTGCGCCGGCTGCATACAGTCGAGCGGTGTCCTTGATGGCGTTGATCGACTCGGGGTCGATCTTCCCCTGGCTATCGCGACGAAACATCATGTAGGTCGATGCTTGGTCGGCGACGTCTTCCTCGCGCCCTGTTGCGGGTAGGTCGTAGATGCTGATCATCATGTGCCCGGCCTCGTGGTAGAAGGCTTCCATCGCGGTGCTGAACGCCGATTTTTGCGGGTCCTGATCGCCGAGTTCGGTAAAGCTCTGCACGGCATGCGTCACATCCTCAAAGCACATGGTGATGCTCTTGTCGTCCGGGCTCCAAAAATCGTTTGCGGTGTCGCACTGGGCCCCTTTGAGCGTGATGTTGAAGGGTGATTTCAGGTTGCGGTTGATGTCTGTTAACGACGGTTGAAAATCCGGCCAGTCGCGACGGCTGAAAAGTAGGCCACCCAATCAGATTGGATGGGTGAT